>JADHVG010000004.1 GCA_016784105.1 Candidatus Woesearchaeota archaeon | reverse complement strand
AAGTAGGAGACGAAGAATTTACCTACATCATGGAATGTAAAAATCCAAAAGCAGTTACTTTACTCATTAGAGGAGGTACCGAACACGTTACCAACGAAATAGAAAGAGCTGTTACTGATGCCGTAGGAGATGTTGCTGCTGCTTTGAAAACAGGACTAGTTGTTGCTGGTGCTGGAGCACCGGAAATAGAACTTTCCATAGGCCTAAGAAAATACGCTAACAGCCTATCAGGAAGAGAACAACTAGCAGTTATGGCATTTGCTGATGCAATGGAAGTCATACCAAAAACTCTTGTTGAAAATGCAGGACTAGACCCAATAGACACAATGACAGACCTCAAAGCTGCACACACCAAAAAGCAGAAATGGGCAGGAATTGATGTTTTTACCGGAAAAGTCATGGATGCATGGAAAAAAGGAGTTATAGAACCATTAAACATCAAGACTCAAGCTGTTTCCAGCGCTGCAGAAGTAGCGACCATGGTACTAAGAATAGATGATGTCATCGCATCAACTGGCGGAAAAGGCGGAGCTCCAGAAATGCCACCTGGAATGGGCGGTATGGGTGGAATGCCACCAATGATGTAATTATTTCTTTTTTTTATTTTATTTTTTTTATTAAAATGAATTCACTTGAAAATATATGTGTGGATGGAACTAATTCTAATGAAATTTTTAATACATTAAATGACATTGGATTTTCAAAATTACCTAGGGCTTTATGGGGTGCGGAAACCCATGTGAGAAGTAATGGACTGTACAATGATTTTGTTTTCTTGGATGGTAATAATACATATTCAATAACTCTTAATAGGCATGAAACTGAAGAATTTGATGAACTGTTAAAGCTTGAAAGCAGCAATAGAGCTCCTTCCCCCATCTCCGGAGTCATATTCGGGATGATTGCTGGAGGATTATCCTATGCATTCACCAGAGACCCAGAAATTTCTTCCTATGTTGCACTAGGTGCAGGAATTCTTGCAACTGCACTAACTTCTCTAAATAAAAAATTAATGGTAGACAAAACAAAAGAGCTGTGGGAAAATTATTCAGATAGACTTAAAAGAAGCAATACTCAGTTTGATATGAGAATAGTGAACCAATATTTAGCAAAATGAAAAAAGTGATGGCATTCGGAAGTTTTGATATATTACATGAAGGGCATAAGCACTATCTGCAAGAAGCTAAAAGTTATGGTGATTATTTAATTGTGGTTGTTGCACGTGATTCTAATATTCTCAAATTCAAACATCAACCTCCAAAAAACAATGAAAATTTCAGATTAGAAAAAATTAAGGAATTAGACTTTGTTGATGAGGCAATTTTAGGAAATGAGAAAGATATTTTTAAAGTATTAACAGAACATAATCCAAACGTCATCTGTTTAGGATATGATCAAAGCACCTCTTCTGAAGAGAATCTAATAACAGAACTAGAAAAGAGAAATGTCAAGGCAGAAATTGTCAGAGCAAAATCTTACATTCCAGAAAAATACAAAAGTTCAAAACTAAAATGAAAGAAAAACTTGGAGCAATGGTAAGCGGAGGAAAAGATAGTTTGTATGCTATGCAATTAATGCAAGAAAAAGGTCATGAAATAACTTGCGCAATGAACATGAAAAGTGCAAACGAATCATCTTACATGTTTCACACCCCAAACTTCCATTTAGTGGAATTGCAAGCAGAATCCATGAACGTTCCATTATTAAAACATGAAACTCAAGGGAAGAAAGAGGAAGAACTTAAAGATCTAAAAGAAATGTTGGAGAAAGCAAAAAAAGAGTATGGTATTGAAGGCATTACCACTGGAGCTTTATTTTCTGATTATCAAAGAGAACGAATAGAAAATATTTGTGAAGAACTTAACTTAAAATGTTTCAGCCCACTATGGCACATGGACCAAGAGCAAGAAATGAGAGATTTGATGAAAGCAGAGTTTAAGATAATGTTTTCTTCTGTTGCAGCTCATGGTTTTGATGAAAGCTGGTTAGGAAGAATTTTAGATGAAACTGATATTGACAAACTAGTTGAAATGAATTCCAAAGTAGGTATTAACATTGCAGGAGAAGGGGGGGAATTTGAAAGCTTAGTTGTTGATTGTCCAATGTTTTCTAAAAAACTCCAAATTGTTGATAAAGAAATAATTGTGGAAAGTGAACATGTCGCTAAGATGTTAGTAAAGGAAGCGAAGCTTGTTAACAAAGAATAAAATTAGTTCTGAATATTCTTATTGGAATAATAATTTCAAGAGTGTTTATATAACCTATATTGAACTTCAAATATATGGAATATAAAACTCATGCTTTTGAAGCGGGAAGAAGAGGAAAGCCTGATGAAATTGATTCAAGTATAGCGCATATAATAGGGGCTTCTCTCATTGAACTTGGAAACAAACCAAGATTTGACATCAGAGTTAGTGGAGGATATGACGCAAAAGAAGGAAAATATTCCATTGACGTTAAAGGAGAAGTATCTGAACACGTTCTTAACAAAAATACTTTTTCAAGAATCAAGTCGGACAGTGCTACATACTTTAATCGAATCAACAGAACAAATTTTTCTCAAGAAGACTTTATTTTTAGATTTGAAGAAATAAACCCTCAATCAGATAATTTAGGAACAAATGGATCTTCAGGAGACTCCGGAAATCCAATAGGTGTCGCGGTATCAAATGCTCCAAATTTTATGCCTTGGGAAAGATACCTTGCAGTAGAGATACGAGATGTAATTGACAACATATATCGAAATGAAGGTAAAGTTCCTGAACATTTTGCTGCTATTTCTGGAGTTGAAATTATTCCTGGACTCAAATCAGATGGGAAAGTAAATGTCAATGCAAGGTATCAAGAAGGAGCAATTTATGATGTTCAAAGGATAACAATTGCTGCCGAGCATGAAGAAAATTCTTCATTAGATGAAATATCTGATGGACTATCAAAAATAATTGTTCATTACCTTAAACATCTCCAGGAAGAATATGGGAACGGGCTTGTTGACCTTGGAAAACCAGAAATAATTGTTAATGGTAGAGGTCCCTGGCACAACGGAACATGGAAAATAGATGCGGGAAGTAGAGAAGCAAAACCATATAGGGATGGATTTGCAAGTCATGGTTGTAATGAAGATTCATTTTCCGGAGAAGACCCAACCAAAGTTTCTGCTACTGGGTCATTTATGGCAAGACACATAGCCACACAGATAATTGCGCAAGAGTTTGCTGAATATGCTCATGTCACACTTGATTATGTTATAGGGAGTGACGATGTCGGTATAAACATATTTACAGATGGAACGACAAGAAACGGAACAAACCAAGAAAAACTAAATTCTTGGGCAAAAACAAATTTTCCGCTTAAAATTTCCGAAATAATAGAAACTTTCGGATTATGGGATGCTGAGCTTTACAGAAAAATTGCAGACGATTCAGATTTTTTCCACAATCCAGAACTTCCTTGGAATGATGCCTCAGATATTTCTGATTTAGTTAAAACAGGATAAAAAAAATATTTTCAATAAATTTATAACTTGTTACAAATTCTTTTTGCCATGACAACAGCATTACTAATCGGACGTTTTCAACCGTTTCACTTAGGACATTTATACTTGATAAGTGAAGCTGCAAAAGAAGCTGATAAATTAATTATTGGAATAGGTATTTCTGAGAACAAAGAAGAGAACCCTTTTTCTTTTACAAAAAGAGTTAAGATGATAAATGATTCCTTGAAAGGTAAATTAACAGATTACTCCATATTTGCGGTTCCAGACAAAGAAAAAGATGAAGAATGGATCATTAACTTAGAAAAAACTGTTCCAAAATTTGATGTGGTTTACTTAAGTGACAAAAATACTTTTGGAGAGAAATGGGTAGAACGCTGTTTAAAAGAAAAATATATGATAAAAAAAATTAAGCAATACAAGAACATAAACGCAACTGAAATAAGAGAGAAAATAAAGGATAATGAAGATATAAGAAGTTTGGTTCCTGAATCTGTGTTTAACTACCTTAAAACTGAGGGTTAACCTCTCAAATAATGATCTAATCTTCTGGGATCATCTGGGTTTTTATTTTTTGATGAAGAATTTGCCCTATCAATATCTAGTTCTCCTACATATTGAAAGTTATTATCATCCTCTAAAGTTCCGGGAGTAATAACTAGTCCTCTTTTAGATTTAGAACCATCTAACCAATTAGATTCAGAAGTAACAACATAAATACCGGAAAAAGTTACATCTTTAGGTCTAAACTTATCGGAAGGTTCAACCACCACCACAAAATTTTCCCCTCTAGTAATCCCTTCTATCCCCACGTCCCTAACACAAGTCAAGACCTCCCCAGTATCTCTAGGGACTAGACCCTTTGTTCTCTCTGGAACGTACCCATCATGTACCATTTACCTAACAAACTAGTTTTCGTTTTTAAAGTTTTGCTTAGAACTTACTGGAGAATAGTAATTAAAATAATTTTCCTAAAATTCCTTTCTTTTCCTTGCTTTCTTTCTGAAAATCTTCAAGTATCTTTTTCTGTTTCTTAGAAAGCTTTTTTGGAACTTCAACAATAACTTCCACATTTTCATTTCCGGTTCCAGAACCATGAAGATAAGGGATTCCTTTACCTTTCATCCTAAAAACAGTATTGTTTTGAGTTCCAGAAGGAATCTTTAATTTTGCATTACCTTCCAAAGTAGGAACTTCTACTTCCCCACCAAGAGCAGCAACAGTAAAAGGAATTTTTATCTTTACATAAAGGTCATCCCCATGTCTTTCAAAAACATCATGCTCCAATACGTGCAGCACAACATATAAATCTCCAGAACCTGAGCCGCGAGGACCAGCTTCTCCCTCGCCTTGCAAACGTAGATTTGTGCCTTCTTCAGCCCCCGCAGGAATATTGATCTCTAACTTCCTAGTTTCCTTAACCAGACCAGTTCCATCACACCCTTTACACTCTTTCTTGATGTGCTTTCCCTCACCACGACACTTAGAACAGGTAACTGTTGTAGAGAACATACCAAAAGGAGTCCTTTGGGTTTTTCTCTGCATACCCGCACCATTACAATCAGGACAAGTTCCTATATCACTTTCCGATTCCGCACCGGAACCATTACATTCATTACATGAAGCAGTCCTAGGAATCTGGATGTGTTTTGTGATTCCCTTAGCAGCTTCCTCCAAAGTTATTTCCATATCATACCTTAAATCTGAACCTCTACGTTGTCTGCTTTGACTCCTACCAAAACCCCCACCACCAAAAAACTGGTCGAATATGTCTCCAAAGTCAAAACCACCTCCTCGAATGTCAGAAAAATCAAAACCTTGATGTCCTTGACCCATGCCTTCAGAAGTTCCGAATTGATCGTAATGTGAACGCTTCTCATCATCCGCCAGAATAGCAGCCGCTTCGTTAATCTCTTTAAATTTCTCAGAAGAACCTTCTTCCTTGTTAAGATCAGGATGATACTTTTTTGCAAGATTCTTGTAAGCTTTCTTGATTTCCTCTTTAGTTACGTTCTTCTCAACTCCCAAAATATCATAATAATCTTTACTCATTTTAACAGTTCTTCCTCAAGTTTTTTTGTAAATGCTAATTCTTTATCAAAATTTTCTTTGTATCGCTTTTCCAGATCCTCGAATCTCTCTTGTAAAGACACAATCTCCGGTCCCTTTACTCGCTTATCAGCATAAAAAACAATCTTTTCCTCAACTGTTTTTAGAAATTCTTTTTCTTCTATTTCATACAGACTATGTTTTGAGATGACTTCTGCAACTTCAGGAAATCCAAGACTTTTTACTAAATCTGCTCCAACCTGAACATGATTCTTTTTGTGTCTTTCAATATCATGTAGTAAAGCACCAGCAATAACAAGGTCCTTATTTACATTAAAACCTTCAGAAATCAACTTATCAACAGTTTCTTCTGCCACCTTACAAACTGCCTTACAATGCTCAATAACATTGGCAGGAGTCTCATTACTAACTAACAACTTTAAACACTCTTCTTTTGAAGGGATATTCATTTTAATCAAATAAAAAAAATAAAACAAAAATTATTTTTTCTTGTCCTTTTTGTCATCCTCTACTTTATAGTCCGCATCAACCACAGTGTCATCTTTCTTTTCCTCGGCTTTAGGACCCGCATCTGCTGATTGCTGTTTAGCAGCTTGTTCCTGTGCAGCCTTCTGGTACAACTCTGTTGAAAGCTTTTGGATGACCTCATTGATTTCATCAGTCTTTTTCTTGACTGCTTCAAGGTCCTTCTTGTCAGGTTTTAGTAATTCTTTCAGTTCAAGAACCTTACCCTTAACAGTCTCCAGTTCTTTCTTATCAACTTTGCCTTCAAATTCCTTGAACATCTTCTCAGAACTGTAAACCAGAGTATCCGCAACATTTACGGTCTCAATCTCTTCCTTCTTTTTCTTATCTTCCTCTGCATGTTCTTCTGCTGCCTTCTTCATCTTCTCAACTTCTTCTTCATCCAGCTTATTAGGCGCAGTTATCTTGATGCTTTGTTCCTTCTTTGTTCCAAGATCTTTTGCAGTAACATGCAAGATTCCATTAGCATCTATGTCAAAAGTAACCTCTATCTGAGGTATACCTCTCGGTGCCGGAGGTAATCCTACAAGATCAAACTGTCCCAGAAGCTTATTATCCACAAACATGCTTCTCTCTCCCTGGCCAACACGGATAGTAACAGCCGGTTGATTGTCAGCTGCTGTTGAAAACGTTTGAGATTTTTTTGAAGGGATTGTGGTGTTCCTTTCTATGAGTTTGGTAAAAACTCCCCCTAATGTTTCAATTCCCAAAGTTAAGGGAGTTACATCCAATAACAATATGTCCTTGACCTCTCCAGCCAAAACTCCGGCTTGTATCGCTGCTCCTTGAGCAACACATTCCATAGGGTCAATCCCACGCTCTACTTTTTGGCCTACAAAATCTTCCACAAATTTTTGAATGGAAGGCATCCTTGTTGGACCTCCTACCATGATAACTTTACTGATACCCTTTGAGTCCAACTTAGCGTCTTTCAATGCTTGCTCCAGAGGATGCTTACATTTTTGAACTATCGGTTCAATAATTTGCTCAAGCTTTGAACGTGTAAACTTCATCGTCAGGTGCTTAGGACCTTCCTCTCCTGAACTGATAAAAGGTAAATTAATGTCAGTTTCCAAAGTTGTAGAAAGTTCTATCTTCGCCTTTTCTGCTGCTTCTCTTAATCTTTGCATTGCAGTATCATCTTCACTTAAGTCTACCCCTTCCTTATTCTTAAAATCGGCAATGATGTGTTTCATAATAGATTCGTCCATATCAGTCCCGCCAAGTTGTGTGTCTCCTGAGGTGGATTTAACTTCAAAAACTCCTTCAGAGAAATCCATAACAGTAACATCTAGAGTTCCCCCTCCAAGATCAAAGACAAGGATCTTCATTTCCTTATCTCCTTTATCCAGACCGTAAGCTAAAGATGCCGAGGTTGGTTCATTAACAATCCTAACAACTTCTAGACCAGCTATTGAACCAGCGTCCTTGGTAGCTTGCCTTTGATTGTCATCAAAGTAAGCAGGAACTGTTATCACTGCTTTGTTGATAGGTTCCCCTACAAATTCTTCTGCATCTTTCTTTATTTTTTGAAGTATGAACGCAGATATCTGTTGAGGAGTGTACTCCTTTCCATTAATCTCATACTTAAAATTAGTGCCCATCTTCCTTTTTGCAGCAATGATTGTGCCATTAGGATTAGAGATAGCTTGTCTACGAGCAGGTTCTCCTACCAGCATCTGACCATCTTTGGAGAAAGCCACTACACTAGGAAATGCTTTCCCGTATTGGGTTGCTCCTTCTGCACTCGGAACAATAACCGGTTTTCCAGCCTGCAAAACTGATGCTGCTGAATTGGATGTTCCAAGATCTATACCTATGATTTTTTCTTTTTTAGTTTGTTTTTTTTCTTCTGCCATTTTAATTTCCTCCTACATTTCGTATTGTAAAATTTTTTTTAGTTTTTCTCTATCAGGAATCAATTCCTGAAGGGAAGCACCTTTCAGGGTTTTCCCGTTACTCCTCAAATATGATGCATATTGTCTTATGCTTTCATCATCGTTCTCATTCAAAAAATGATTAAGGTTGAACCACGTTATGAGTTCTTCCCCGTATTCCTTGCAAGGCATTGCTATCTTGCATTCAAGGGGTTTATGTTCATGTATTTTGCATCCAATTTTTTCGTCAAAAAAGATGCATCTTCCGTATTGTTTATCTTTGCGTAAGATTCTAGGACGAAGTTTACACGTATGGAATTTCTCAATTTCCTCCAAAAACTTTTTTTTGAGTTCATCTTCAGTTAGCTTCAAGTGTTTCGCAAGTTTTGGGATTTCATCATCCGAAAACGTTCCACTTCCAAATTTACACCCATTTGTACAAGCATTACATTTGCACGGATGTGTTAGCTCTAAAATTTCCCTTAAAGGTGTTTTTTTGGTTATGATTTTTATTCACAATATTATTTTGAATTGTCTTTATCTTCTTTTTTTTCCCTGACTAATTTTTACTTTAGTGTGTCTCAATATCTTATTATTAATCATGTAGCCTTTTTGCAGCTCTTCAAGTATAGTGTCTTCTTCCTTATCAGATTCCTGCTTGAGCATAACTTCATGATAATTATGATCAAATTTTTTGCCCAAAGATTCTATTGGCCTTAATCCTTCTTTTTCCAGAGCTGAAAACAATTGAGAATAAACCATGTCCATCCCTCTTGAAAACTCGGTTTCCTGTTTATTTGCCTTTAACGCAATTTCAAAAGTATCAATAACTGAAAGTATTTTTTCTATAACCTCTGCTTTAGCGTACTTGACAAATTGTTCTTTCTCTTTATCAACACGTTTTTTGTAGTTTTCAAATTCGGCTTGCAACCTCTGAATGGAATCAGTTAATTCTCCTATTCTCTCTTTATCAGTAGGTTTCTTTTCCTTAGGTTTCTTTTCCTTAGGTTTCTTTTCCGGATGTTTTTTGTTTTTTTCCATATTATTTCTGTTGACTTAAAATCAACGAGTTAGTGGTATAATCGACAATTATATAAAGATTTGTATTCTTAAGAATATACTTTAGCATAATGTTTATATACTCCCAGTCAAATATATCTGTATGAGATACTCACAAAAAATCACCATAATCAACATTCGCAGACCAGCCAAAAAAAATATTAACCAGGAACTGCAATGGTTGGGAAGTTCTCTAGGATTATTTAATTTACGTGACAAAGACAAAAGTTGTTTTCGTATATTTATTGAATTAATTAAAAGTGCAAAGCTACACATCCCCCTATCCAGCGATGAACTTGCATATAGGTTGAACCTAAGCCGAGGAACAGTTGTGCACCACTTGCACAAACTATTGGATGCTGGAGTTGTTATGCCCGCAGAAAAAGGCTACATTCTGAGAGTTAGTACCCTACAAGAACTTATTGATGAAGTAGAAAAAGATGTTGCACGAACCATTTCCGGATTAAGAGAAATGGCACAAGATATTGATAAAGAATTAGGGTTGTGATGCTAAGAATTTATAATTCTATCAACTTCTTTAAATAAAGGGTTAAAACAATTTTCAGCTATAGAAATAGCATCTTCCACCTCGATTCTTCTTGGTTGGTATCCATAATAATTTATGTTGTGCCGTAATTTTCTTAAATTATCTATTAATTGTATTGGACGTCTAGTATCTGCTTGAATTTTTAAAAGTTCACTTATTGGCAAAACATGGTCCTTAGATTCGATTCCTTTTGCTACTAATAACGCATCTCCAAGCATCCGAAAACATTCATAAATATTTCTTGCAATAGTTGTTCCAGATTCATCTGATAAATCCAGAGATAATGTAAATTTCATATCTCTTTTGGATGCTTCCAGTATACTCAACGCATTTTTTTTATCTGGTTTCTTGTATCTTATGGTCATGGTCTGACCTCCAAGAAACCATCCAAGATCACTCCATTAGCTATGTTCGCAAACAAATTCGAATCAATTTTATTTCTTGAAAAAATATGTACGTTGACCGGAACTTTTTCCCTATAACCTAACTTCTTTATCACCCCTACATTTTCAATTTCTAAATCTCCGTTTCCCAATATTTCAACCGCGATGTCAAGGTCACTCTCCTCTGTATCATCTCCTTTGCTGTAACTTCCAAAAAGAACTATCGACCTTGAATTTAGGATTGACTTTTTTATTTTATCCACTATTTTGGATTCATAAATATGGAGCAGGTTGTATGCTATTTTTTTAGAATGGTTATAATGATGATCCTGATTGCATGAAATCCTCCAAACTTTTCCTATAACTTCTTTTTTTAAAAACTCTTCCTCGACCAACTTATTGACTATTTGATGCGCAGTTGTTTTTGCTATTTCTAATACTTCGCTCAAGTCAGTTAGGCCAATTTCTTTAGTCGGATAAGAAAAAAACCAAGATAATACTTTAGGATATGCTTGCTTTAGCTCCCTCAAATCTGTCATCATCCCACTACCAATTAAATTCCCAAGCACCATGAATCATAGTAATATCCAAAACTATATAAACTTTTTGGTTACTACTTGGTTTTATTTAAAATCATCTGAGTATTTTGAGAACCAACCTAAATAAAAAACCCAGATAAACAACGAAGATCATAATTTACAAATAAAAAAAGTTCAATAAAGAAAAAATTAATCGTATTCTGTAACTTCTGGCATGCTTTGTTCTGGTGCAGCGGTCTTCTGTTTGTGCCTGTGAATGTGCGCAAAGCTTGGGACAGCAGCAATCCAATTATCACCAAAACCAGCAATGTCTCCTTCGATAGCATCACATGTCTTCTTTAGCTTGTTGATAGCCCGTTTTAACTCGACAAGATCCTTATCTTTTAGAGGTTTGATGTTAACTAAAGCAATTGTATGGCCTTCCCTTAACGAATCAAGAATTGGCTTTATGCTTTCAAAGTCCTCCATTACAAAAGGTCTTACTGTTATTCTTTGGCCTTTTTCAGTAGAAGCATCAGCACCTAATTCCACATAGCCTTCTTCCTCGGCTTCGTGCATAATTTGAGAACTTGCTCCCGATATTTTTTCCTTGATTTTTGAAAGAAAATTATTCATTTTACCACCTACATCTCTGTTGTAGTAAAAATGATTATAACAAATATTTAAATGTTTCTATTAGCATTACTAATGAGACATAGCAACGAAACATTTTTAAAGCACCATAAAAACCAAAATGTTATGAATAGGATAGGTGGCTTGAGGAGAAAAGCGCGTTTCAAATATAAAAAGGAAATAAGGGCTAAAGGTAAATTAAGCATAGGCAACTATATGCAAACCTTTGAAGAAGGCCAAAAAGTACATCTTTCTATTGAACCAGCAGTCCATAAAGGAATGTATCACTCAAGATTCATGGGGCACACAGGAATAGTGGCTGGGACAAGAGGAGATTGCTACGAAGTTACAATAAATGATCAAGGAAAAGAAAAAACAATAATAATACATCCAGTACACCTAAAAAAAGGAAATTAAAATGGCATTAGAAATACTATCAGAACAACCAATCAACAGCTACCAAGTAAAAAAGGAACTAGCTGGCATAAAGAAGAGAGACAAAGAGCTAAAGTTCAGAGCTCAAAAAACCGAAGAACACCTTGCGAGTGCAGCAGAATATAAAGATGCTGACAAACTTTACAATAAGATTGAGAAGTTAAAAATTCCAAGATTAAGAGAACAGCAAGTTCACAAGATTGTTGATGTAATGCCAACAACCGTTAAAGATCTAAAATTAATTCTTCAAGGATACACAGTCAGTGTTACCCAAGAAAACATGAAAAAAGTTGTTGATGCAATAAATAGCACAATAACAAAGAAGTAATTTTTTCTTAAGAAATTAGGATAGTTATCGCTGGTGATTGTTATTTTAAAACCTCAAAAGCAAATGTTTATATACATAAATATTCAAAATAATAAAAATGAGGGTGGGTATAGAGAAGAGATATGCTGATAGCTATAAGAAGGTTATCCGTGAATGCAATAATACCTCGTTAAGAAAAAAGAGATTAAGCAAGAAAGATTTGGAAAAAGTTATTTCAAACACCAACCTTAGTGCAGAAACAAAAAAGAAAAAACTTATGGGTGCATTGCACGGTTTGATGCTTAACACACTATCCGCAAAAAGCGTGAACTTACCTGAACTTAAAAAAAACGCAGAATCAATAAGGGAAATAATAAATAAGATAATATCAATAAACCATTATCTTGGAGAATCATTGCTTAAAGAAATAAAAATTGTGAAAAATCCTTTGATGCTCACTGCATTAAAATCAAAGAACCCCCAACAAGTTTTGAGAAAACAAGAACAATTGTCAAAAAATTACTTGGAAAAAATTGAACATACCATATACACGCTCATAAAAGAAATAATCATATTTGATGATAAGCTGTTAAAGAATTACAAAGAAAAAGAAATAGAAGTTTTTAGGGAAGAAGTAACTGAAATCAAGGACATAGAGAAAAATTTGCACATTCAAAGTATGCTTTTGGAAGCGATGGAAGTAAAAATTCCCCCTGCAAAAAAAGCAAAATTGCTGAAGGTCCAACATATACCAGAACTGCTTGCATTGCTCTCAAATTTAGAAGCAGAATACACAAAGGAAAAAGAAATATTTTCACAAATTAAAAATAAAAGTGCATCAAGAAAGGAAATAAAAAGAAAGATTAGGCATGTAATTTCAGAAAAAGAGAAAATGCTTAAAGCAAAAGAAAAAAGAGTGTTGTCTATGGATAAGCTGGGAAAGATAACCACTGACCATCAACAAGCATTCCACCAATATGTATGCGCATCAGAACTTTGAAACTGAAAAAATGGAAAAAAGTAAAGAAGAAAACGCAATAATACTTGATTTTTTGCCTAACGGGTATCCGCTAGACAGCAGACCAATGTACATGAAGACCCCAGTAGCTCAAGCTATAGGCAAAGAAAAATTTGTGCTTCTCGAACTAGTTCCAAAGAAAGGAGTACACTTACAACCTTACGAAGAAGTTTATATCGGAGAAGGAAAAAGAGAAAAAATACACCACATAATGGGCAAACTTCCAATGTCAAAACTTACTAGAACTGCAAAAAGTGAGTTAGAATTCGCTATCAAAGAAATAGTTCATAAGAATGAAAAGAAGGTAATAGAATTCTTCAACAAGGCAATGCCATTAAGCACAAGAATGCATCAAATAGAACTACTTCCAGGAGTAGGGAAAAAACACATGTGGGAAATAATAAATGCCAGGGAAGAAAAAGAGTTTGAAAACTTCGCTGACATAAAAAAACGTGTAAAATTAATGCCAGATCCGGAGAAAGCAGTTATCAAAAGGATAATCGATGAGCTGGAAGGCAAAGAAAAGCACAGAATATTTGTTGATTCTTTTTAGAAATAATTTATAAACAAGCTATTAATCTTTTTTCTTATGTACAAAATTAATAGAGGAAACCAGCTCTACATTGGGAAGATAAATACTTCCGATACCGAGATACGCGATCTTACTAAAGCATGGATAGCGATATCAATAGCTTTTGGGATCGTCCTAAGACCAAGTATCGGTTTACCGTTCTATCAAGCATTCATAATCTCATTCATAACAGTCGGTACTGGATTCTTGCTGCATGAACTAGGACACAAGTTTGTTGCCCAAAGATATGGGTGCTTTGCAGAATTCAGAAGCTTTGACCAGATGCTGTTTTTGGCAATAATAATGTCTTTCTTCGGTTTTATTTTTGCAGCTCCTGGAGCAGTCATGATTTCTGGTCCGGTTGGAGTAATTAGAAATGGAAAAATAAGCGTTGCAGGACCAATAGTGAATATAATCTTGGCACTGGTGTTCCTATCCATGCTGTTCTCATTTCCAACAGGAATTTTGAAAATAGTAGCATTCTATGGATTTTTTATTAATTCCTGGTTAGCGCTATTCAACATGATTCCTGTCTGGAATCTTGATGGTTCCAAAGTTTTAAAGTGGAACAAGAAAGTTTATGGAATAGTTATCGGAGCAGCAATATTTTTACTATTTTTACAAAATTTTATAAGCTTATAAGAAGAAAAAAAGAGTTATGACAAAAATAGACAGTAACAAAGCACTTGTAATTTCAATAGTGTTATTGTTAGTTGTAGTTTCCGGAATTGTTTATTATTATAATAATCAAATAAAAGTCTTGAATGAAAACTTCGACACAAGGCTAGTGCTGTTAAACAAGGACATTCTTGGAAACATAAACACCTTACAAGAAGATGTGGATCAAACATTCACATCCCTAAAAAATAATCTGAGCATGGAGATTGGTTTAGTTGATAACAATCTTCAAAATTTCAGGAAAAAAAATGATAAGGACATTAAAACTATCAACTCTTTGATAGATGAGATAGAAAAACAAAGCGACATAAAACTTAATGAACTAAAAGAAGAGATAAGCACAATTCAAGTTGAAAGCACTGACTTCTCAAGCATAATAAATGAGGTTCTTAAATCTGTTGTGAGCATAGGCACAAATGTAGGTCAGGGAAGCGGAGCAGTCATAGATGGTGAAGGGTTCATAGTTACAAACCATCACGTGATTGATGGTGCAACAATAATCAGAGTGTTAACCAACTCAGGAGAAGTTTACGATGCTTCATTAATAGGGTTCGATGAGGTGGTAGACGTTGCGGTTCTAAAAGTGGATGCTTCGCTTGATACATTAAGATTCGAAGATTCTGATGATGTTAATGTTGGAGAAAGAGTTATTGCTCTTGGAAATCCGGTTGGTCTATCGTTTACCGTTACTGAAGGCATTGTATCTGCCCTAAAAAGAAAAGGGCCTAATGATTTAAGCATATACATACAAACGGACGTTCCTATCAACCCAGGAAATTCCGGAGGTCCATTAGTCGATACAAACTCCAGAATCATAGGACTAAATAATTTCAAGATCGGAGGCTTTGAAGGCTTAGGTTTTGCAATTGAATCAAATGTTGTTAAAGAAATCGTTGATGATATAATAAATCAATATCGTGAACAAATAACTAGTTAAATAATCCTAGTAAGTTTCCTTATGACTAAATTCTCTATTTCGAATTTCAAAATAAAAAGTTTTGTCTCCAAGGTTATAGGTAATAACCAGATTTATCCCGCAAATAGTTGTTTTAAATCCCTTATCCTCTAACGATTCATTCTCTCCTATTGATAAAACATCTCCTGGAGTTCCAGTTATACCATTAAGGAGACCCAACATATAAGGGATTGGATCTTCTCCAGAATCATGCGTTCTTCCTAATTGTAATCTTATTGCTTCACTCCCTTGAGTGCTCAATTTCTCAACGACATCACAAACATGAGAATTATTTTCTGGCATAAAAAAAGAGGGATTTGTTTTCTATTAAAAAGATTATTATTCTAGGAACAATAAAACAAACATGATTGCTATTCCAAGAGTTATAGAAACTAATTGTAATAGTGAACTTTTCCACTTGAACTCTTCCTTATGCAGTTCTGGAATTAGATCTGAACCTGCTATGTAGATGAAACTTCCTGCAGTCAAAGCTATTAATATGGGAGTTATGCCCTCTATCCTTGATCCAATAAATAGAGCTAGTACTGCTCCAAGAATAGAAGTTATAGCAGTTATGAAATTATAAAACAAGGCTTTAGATTTTGAAAAACCTCCATGTAATAATACTCCAAAATCAGATATTTCCTGAGGAATCTCGTGCAAGATAACGGCAACAGTAGTAGCAATCCCAACAGGGATGTTAATTAAATAACTTACACCAATAATTATCCCATCTATAAAGTTGTGCACAAAATCTCCAACAAGGTTCATGACCGCAAAAGAATGCACGTGTTGCTTGGTTATAGGAAGATGACAATGATGCCAGTGCACAAACTTTTCTATTACAAAAGAAAATAATATTCCAAGTAAAATGTACAGAGATACATTTATTCCAAAACCAGATTCTTCAATTAATTCAGGGAGCAGATGGATGAACACATCCCCTAATAAAGCTCCTGCAGAAAAACTTACCATATAGATAAGAAACTTATGCAGTTTCTCTGTTTTAATTGAAATTGTGATTACACCAATCAAAGAAATCATACTCACGATAAAAACGCTGACTAATGTGTAAATCCATACTTCTAACATAAACACTTTAGTTTATATCTTGTTTATAAAGCTTTTCCAAAACAAAATGTTTATAAAAAAAATAAGATTAGCTAAAAATATGAAAACATTTCCGAGACCGAGATATTAGTTCTGCATTTACTTATTTAGTTCAATAAAAAAAAAAAAAACGTTTGGTGATAATTTTTGGTGAATATGATGAATGACTATGATATGGCACAATTGTCAGAAATGTACAACACGCTTATTGCTACTAAAAACTCATTTTTGATAAAAGTAGGGACTAACGTATTGACAGATGCTAACAAAGAAATAGATGTATTGAGAATAGATGATATAGCGAACCAAGCAGCAAGACTGCACAAACAAGACAAGAAAGTAGTTATCGTGAGTTCTGGAGCAATAGGAATAGGCAAATCTGTATCTCCAGATTACACAGTTCACATGGAAGAAACTCTCGGTATGGATCAAGGTCTTGCAGCAATAGGTCAAGCAAGATTGATGAGTCATTATTGTGAACAGCTGGAAAAGCATGGAATTGCAGGAGCGCAAATGTTGCTCACATATGATCAGTTAAGAAATAAGGAAAGATTGGAAAATTTCAAGAAAGCTGTTAACTGGACTTATCAACTTGGAGGCCTCCCCATATTAAATGAGAATGATGTTGTGGCAACGGAAGAAATAGAACAAAAAAATGGGATGAGGTTTGGAGACAATGATCAACTTTCCGTGATGGCAGCCATACCATTAGGGATAGAAGTCATTATTATGCTTACAGAAAAAGACGGATTCTTAAGGGAAGGTAATGGAGAAAAGTTTCATGTGGTTGATAATCCGAATTATATGTGGGATCATGTTTCGGAAGAAAAATCTAGCATGGGTAAAGGTGGTCCAAAATCAAAACTGAAGGCCACAAAAGAAGCTCTTGAAAATGGAATGTATGTTATACACCTTGGAGGGAAACAAGAATCTGGAATTGATAGAATGCTTTCAGGTGAACCTCTTGGAACTTTATTCCTTCCCAAAAACTTTAAATAGGTAATTGAAAGAAATTTTAGAATGGCCAAAGAAGAACAACTAGGAATCAAAGTAAAGAAATCAGAAGAATTCTCGGAGTGGTACAATGAAGTAGTTATCAAGGCACAGTTGGCAGAACACTCTCCGATAAAAGGGTTCATGATAATCAGACCTGAAGGGTATAGTATCTGGGAAAAAATTCAGGGGTTTTTTGATGCTAATATAAAGAAACTGGGAGTCAGAAATGCTTACTTTCCCTTACTCATCCCAGAATCATTTTTTAAAAAGGAATCAGAACATGCGGAAGGTTTTAGTCCGGAATTAGCGTGGATAGAAAAAAAAGATGAAGAAGAGAAATTAGCAATAAGGCCTACATCCGAAACTATCATGTACGATGCTTATAGCAATTGGATCCGGTCATGGAGAGACCTTCCTTTACGTATCAACCAATGGTGCAACATTCTTAGGTGGGAAGTCAAGCAAACTAAACTATTTTTAAGAACTCGCGAGTTTCTTTGGCAGGAAGGACATTGTGTATATGAAACAGAAGAAGAATGCGAAAAAGAAACCTTACAGTATCTTGATGAATATAAACGAGTTGCAGAGGAGTTACTTGCTATTCCGGTCATCCCAGGAGAAAAAACCAAGATGGAACGTTTTGCAGGAGCAAAAAGGACCTATGCGATAGAAGCTTTGATGCCTGATGGAAAAGCTTTACAGATGGGCACATCACATAATCTTGGACAGAACTTTGCAAAAGGATTTGGAATCAAATTTCTTGGAAAGGATGAAAAAGAAAACACTCCCTGGCAAAATTCGTGGGGAATCTCTACCAGAATGATCGGAGCATTGATAATGGTGCATAGCGATGATAAGGGTCTAGTATTACCTCCTAGAGTTGCATCGACGCAAGCAGTCATAGTACCTATATTCAAAAAAGAAAACAAAGAAGAAATAATCAAGAAAGCCAATGAGATTAAGAATAAAATGAAATCTTTTTCGGCTGCTATTGATGATAGAGAAGGCTATAGTCCAGGCTGGAAGTACAATGAATGGGAACTAAAGGGGATACCATTAAGGATAGAAATTGGGCCTAGGGACATGGAAAAAGGCCAGGTTGTAATTGTAAGAAGAGATACTTCCGAGAAGGAATTTGTCAGAGAAGACCAAATAGAAAAAAAGACAAGAGAATTGCTGGATAAGATGCAAGATTCCCTGTTTATTAAAGCCAAAGAATTTTTAGAAGAAAATACTATCGAGGTTAAAGATTGGAAAGAGTTTGTTAATGAAGCGAAAGAAAGAAAGATGATTAAGACTTTCTTTTGTGGAGATTCTAAATGTGAGGAAGACATTAAAGAAAAAACTAATGGAGTTACTTCCAGAGTCATACCCTTTAATCAACCATCAGATCTAGGGAAGTGTGTCCATTGCAATAAAGAAGCAAAACATCTTGTTTACTTTGCTAAAGCTTATTAAAATTTTTAAATAACTGATAATCCCCGACTAATATGCTTATCCAAAAAAAATCAAACATGGGGAATACGGGAGTATTTGTTGGTGTTGGACCAGATGTTCACATTTTATTCAAAAATATTTCTTCTAAACAATCACTTGCCGAGGTAGTTATTAATAGGAATGATAGCTCTGCTATGGAATTGACACAAACAGGAAGCTTTACAACTATCCATGCCAATCTTGATGCAAGATTACTCAGTACTGGAAAAGATAAGGGTAGAGGAAGAGCTCATTATGCCAATGTGGAGTATAGGACAGATCACTATCAGTTCAGTGGAACTAGATAATACACTACTTCCCAATAACTACCTATCTATTACTATTGTCCAATAACAAAAGATTTATATATTAGTTGTGGTTTTCATGGCATATATTAAAATTAATAATGAACTATCGGGGGGATTAAAATTAAAGGAATAAAATTAATGGTTGGAATTTTTTTAATAGCTCTTATGGTACCTTTTGCTTTCGCAGCAGAAACTAACGTAGGAGAAATAGTAAGTGGAGGAAAACTCTACATTTCGGATGTTGACGTAAAAGTCGGCAGTAAATCTGATAAAAACCTGGAAGACGGAGATAAGATAAGTGAAGAAGCTAAACCTGGAGATATTGTTGAGTTTAATATTGAAGTTTACAATAACTATACCAATTCAGAAGACATCGAGATAGAAGATGTCCAGATAACAGTCACCATCCAAGATATTGATGATGGAGATGAGATCGATGAAGAAGCTAAAGAATTCGACATTGACGCTGACGATACTGAAGATGTCAAAATCAGAATACAGATCCCATGGGAAGTTGACGAAGATACTTTCGATGTTTTGATCGAAGTTGAAGGAGATACTGACAATAACGGTTCTCATGAAGCAAAGATGGACTTGGAGATAGAAGTTGAGAAGGAAGACAACGCAGTAAGGATACACAGGAATGACCTGACCCCTTCCGAAGTCACATGCAGCAGAACCACACAACTGTCAACAACTGTCATGAACATCGGAAACGATGAACAGGAAGATGCTTCACTAGAAGTTTCAAACGCTGCTCTAGGTGTTAACTTTAGGGAAACTTTTGACCTAAGCGACGATCCATTTGATGACGATAGTAAGTTCAGGAAAACCTTCACTTTTACAGTTGAAGATTCAGTTAGTCCTGGAGTCTATCCAATAACATCAAAAGTAACTTTTGATGACGGATCTGACACTGAAACCGAAACAGCAGACCTTCTTGTTAGGTCTTGTGAAGCGCTAAAAACTGTTGAAGAGGAAGAAGATGACTCAGAAGTAGTTGTTGTACAACCTCCTGTAACCACAGCACCAACAGAAGCAGTTGCACAGCCAGTAACAACACCAACACTAACACAAGAAGAAACTAAATCATCCGGAAACGGACTATTAGTAGCTTTGATTGTTGGAGAAATACTGCTTGTTTTAGCTGCAATAGTAATTGTAGTTATGGTTGTCAGAAAAAGGAGCTAAAAGCTCTTTTTGATTTCTTTTTTTTATTTGCTTTTTTTTCTAAAAAATGTTTTAACCTTATTGAGGAAATATAAATGGAATTTCTAACAGCAAAAGAAACTTTAGAAACAAAGTGTGAAGAGAATCCAATAAATTATAAAAAAGATGGAAGTATCCAAGCAATAGTTGCTGGAACTTCAGCTTTAGTAGGTGTTGGTTTGGGATTTCTTGATTACGAAATTTTTTCTGGAGGATTTGAAACACTAAATTCTGTCTGGGAAGAATTAGATGGCTTACAAAAGGGAATAGCCCAAGTCCTTGTGGGTGGGGGGTTAGGGGTTCTAAGCCTTGCCGCAGAAGCAACTGCTGTGTGGAATGCAATAAATGCATACACTGCAATAAGAGATTCTGATGGACCGTTCGAACCAGATGGTCACGTCTACACAAGGTTTCAAAAATTTACGGATAATCCTACCGGAAGCGACAAAAAGTTTGGAGATAAAGTTATACCTGTTGATTCTATAGATGAATTTGATCCCGAATCAAGTGACATGTATCTTTTTAATGGAGTTTCACCACGGATAACGTTCTATCACTCTATCAAGAGCAGATTTCGCAGAAGAGATTATACTAGAAGAATTCATGTGAAAGACGGAAAGAAAGACGGAAAGATAAACAGATCCTATCTTAATTTTGAAGTGGATGGAACTAAATTTAGAATTGTGGCTAAAGGTACAGTTTGGGGAGACAAATTAATGAAATTGCCAACGGGTTATGAAGCTAGTATATTAATACAAAATGGAGAGCTCAGAGACATGAAAGACGCATACAAAAAGCAACAGCAAAAAATGTCCTCACTCCAAAGTAACAAACAATAGAAACCTTTATAAACAAATTACACATACTTAGACTAAAATGATAATGCAAAATGAAACTCTGAACGAGTTACGGCAAAGATTCAAATTAAACATTTATGAAGTAAAAATATGGACTGCACTCCTAAGCAGAGGGATTGCAGCAGCATCCGAACTTGCAGACATAAGCGGAGTTCCAAGAAGCAGGTGCTATGACGTTCTAGAAAGTCTTGAAAAGAAAGGATTCATAATCATGAAGGTTGGGAAACCAATAAAATATATTGCTGTGCAGCCAGATGCTGTTGTGGACAGAGTAAAGAACAAACTTCAAAGAGAAGCAGATGAACAAATAAAGATTGTGGAAAATCTAAGCGAGACTGACCTGTTCAAAGAACTGGAATTACTACACAAAACCGGAATCAAAAAGGTTGATATTGAAAGCATAACTGATTCGGTTGTGGGAAGAAGTAACGTTAACAGATTCATGAAAGACATGCTTATGAGAGCAAAAGAAAAAGCCCTGATAGTAACCGATAACGAAGGAATAAAACACAAACTAAAAGTGCTAAGAAAAACCAACAGCAACCTTATCAAAAATAAAGTTCAAACAAAACTTTACACTAATGCATCAGATGTAAAAATTGATGTCAACAATGTTGAAGTTGTAAACACAAATTACGACGCAAGATTTGTCAGCGTAGATGACAATGAAATATTCTTCATCATGGCGGGAGCATCCCCAGAATACGATGCAGGAGTATGGATAAAAAGCCCTTATTTTGTGTCTGCTCTAACTCAGATGTTCGAGAATAGTTCTAGATAAAAAAAATGGCAGAAAATAATGATGCTAACACTTCCTTAGTCTACCATTCTGGAGCACAAGAATATGGATACCGTAGGCCATGGGATTGTGGTAGAGGCAGTTCCACAGTTTATAGAAAAACCCCCCAAGAACTTGCAGAAGATATGAATGCAGAATCTACGAGAGGATTATTTAATGATCCTTTTAAAGTTGAGAACGGAGTTCCAGATATTAAGTGGAACATTGACCCATCAATTCTTAGACCGCTTAACGATACTGAATTTCGAGAAGTTTTGAATGCATTGAAAGGTAATTAGCCAATTGGTTTAATGCAAACCATAACATTTAAATATAACTTAAATATCTCAAACTGTAGAGTTCTTAAATATAAAATGGTTGATGACAAAAATTTTATGAAAACAGGTACTACAACGGTAGCTATCGTGTGCAAGGACGGTCTTGTTCTTGGAGCAGACAAGAGAGCAACTTCTGGATATCTAATAGCAAACAAAAAGTTTGACAAAGTTATGAAAGTAACTGATGATCTTGCGGTAACGGTAGCAGGAACAGTATCAGATGTTCAATTACTTGTAAAGTACATAAAATCGGAGCTAAAGCTAAAAGAAATAAGAACCAGCAGGAACAACACAGTAAAAGAAGCAGCAAACTTACTAGCCATGATGGTTTATGGCAATATAAGAAAATTCAGTGTCATTCCAGGAATCTGTCACTTCATTCTTGGAGGAAAAGACAATTCCGGATTATTCCTTTACGATATCGGACCTGACGGAAGCATAGCAGAAATAGATGATTTTGTTAGTTCAGGGTCAGGAAGCGTAATGGCTTATGGTGTCTTGGAAACTTTATACAAAGAAGGCATGAGTGTTGAAGAAGGAGTAAAACTTGTCGCAAAAGCAGTAAATGCGGCTTTGCAAAGAGACATTGCTTCTGGTAACGGACTGGATGTGGTTACAATCACCAAGGACGGAGTTAAGAAAGTAATGACTAGAGTGGTAAACACTGCTATAGAATTATAAGTGTTTTCTGATAATATTAAATCTTAATAACTTTTTATTAAAAAAAATATGCGGACATAATAAAGGATTACTGATAAACTTCTAACTAAAATGGCAGACATAATAAAAGAAATAATGAAGCACATTTCTCCTAGCAAAATAAGCGAAGCTAATTTTGAAGCTGCTAACATCGTATTGTACACTAAAGATAAAGATTTTTTCCTTAACAATAACGGAATAATCAAACAAATAGTGGATAGCATCAAAAAGAGAGTAGAATTAAGACCGGACCCCAGCATAACTCTGGATCAAGAAGAAGCAGAAAAAGAAATAAGAAAAATAATTCCGGAAGACGCAGGAGTTGACCAAATAATATTTGATCCCCAAAGAAGTAGGGTAATAATTGAAGCTGAAAAACCAGGTTTGGCAATAGGCAAACAAGGATCTTTACTGAGAGAAATAAGAACAAAAACATTTTGGGTTCCATTAATCCATAGAAAGCCAGCAATAAGGTCCAAACTTATCGAAAATATCCGTGCAGTCCTATATCAAAATTCTGATTATCGAAGAAAATTTCTTGACAAAGTAGGCCATAGAATATATGATGGTTGGATCCGTGAAAAAAAAGAAGAATGGATCAGGATATCCTATCTTGGAAGCGGAAGACAAGTTGGAAGGAGCTGTTTGCTATTACAAACTCCTGAAAGCAGAGTTCTTTTGGATTGTGGAGTGGATGTCGCATCGGACAAACATCCTTATCCATATCTTGAAGCTCCAGAATTCAACATACAAGATCTGGATGCAGTTATCATAAGTCACGCTCACGTAGATCACACCGGATTTTTGCCATACCTTTTCAAATATGGATATAGGGGTCCTGTTTACTGTACCGAACCAACAAGAGACGTCATGTCATTAATGCTTCTTGATTTTGTAAAAATCCAAAGATCAGAAGGGAACGAACCTATCTTCACCACAGATGACGTAAAGGAGATGGTCAAGCACACCATAACAACTGAGTTTGAAGAAGTTTTTGATGTGACCCCTGATGTTCGAGTTACTTTCTACAATGCAGGCCACATACTTGGAAGTGCGATGGTGCACCTGCATGTAGGTAATGGTCTTCACAACATACTATACACTGCGGATCAAAAATACGGAAAAACATTACTATTGGATCCTGCTGTTACAAACTTTCCACGCTTAGAAACTTTACTTTTGGAAGCTACTTATGGTGGAAAAGAGAATAACATGCCAGACAGACAAAGAAGTGATGAAGATTTCAAAGATGTAGTCATGAAAACCATAAAGCGTGGTGGAAAAGTATTAGTTCCAACATTAGGAGTGGGAAGAAGCCAAGAAATAATGATAGCAATAGAACAGCTTGTGGCTGCAGGAAAAATGGATAAAATTCCAGTGTACATCGATGGATTGATATGGGACGTTACCGCTATACACACTGCGTACCCCGAATTCCTTAACAGTACTATTCGTAAACAAATTTTTCACAAAGACCAAAACCCCTTCCTTTCAGATATCTTCAGAAGAGTAGGAAGCCAAAAAGAAAGAATGCAAATAATCCAGGAAGGAGAACCATGTGTTGTTTTAGCAACTTCTGGAATGCTGCAAGGAGGTCCATCCGTGGAATATTTGAGACATTTTGCAGATAATCCAAAAAATTCGATGGTGTTTGTGAATTATCAGGGAGAAGGAAGTTTAGGTAGACGTATTCAAAGGGGAGAAAGGCAATACGCAGTTAAAACCGGAACATCTAGCACCGAAGACGTACAAATAAAACTAGAACTTCATACAGTAGAAGGATTTTCTGGACATAGTAGCAGGCCGCAATTGCTTAATTTTGTCAAGAATTGTGATCCAAGACCGAAAAAAGTTATCTTGAATCATGGAGAAAGCTCCAGGTGCTTGGATGTTGCTTCCGCAATCCATAAAGGATTCAGGATGGAAACTTTAGCTCCAAGGAACTTGGAATGTGTAAGGATAAAATAACAAAATTTTGTCTTTACCTAGTGGTTTCTTCTGTAAAAAAATTAATAATATTTATAAAAGAATTTTCCACTTTTTTTTAGATGAGTTTGCTTAAATCAACTTTTCTTTTTGTTTCGATTATCTTATTGATCAGTTTAGGACTGTTCGTAAGTAATAATGAAGAACCTATTGAAGAAATCTCTTTACAGGACAGTTTTGAAGTTTTTAAGGAAGAAAATTGTGTGAATTCTTTTGATAATGAAACATGTACTGAAAAAACTTATGTTCAATGTAATGGAGAAAGATATAAAGTTCCCGGTCCAACAGGATTCACAGTTAAGGATAAAGTCTACATAACAGAGTTTGTTGAGAAGGAAGCTGAATGTATAACTCCCGAGAAACTTTATGGTCAGGAAAAAAAATCTCCAGCAGACAGAATAAATAATAACGATATACGGTTAAGTTCTTTTGATGTTAAGTTTAATGTGAAAAATGCAAGATGGCGCTTCTTGAAAGAAAGCAACTCCATGGACCCTTTACTTGATTTTGGTTCAACAATAATAGAAATAAATCCGGAAAATGCTGAAATACAAAAAGGAGACATAATCTCTTACAATCTCGATGGAGAAGTATTCATTCATAGAATTATTGACATCGGAGAGGATGAACTAGGAGAATATTATATAACAAAAGGAGACAATTACTACAAAGAAGATCCAGAGAAAGTAAGAATTTCTCAGGTAGAGGGAGTTGTAGTTGGAATATTGTATTAAAATGGGTGGAAACATAACTATTTCGGTGAATCCTGTTTATGGCCCTCTTAAAGACAGACCTCACAATTCTCACAGCAGATATTTCAAAGCAGAATTTTCGACTCCCTTAACAGGAAATGATGGAGACCCTACCAAATGGGTTGAAATGCCGAATGCTTCAGGACTTGTGCAAAAAGTATCTAAACTTCTTGAAGCTCACCCTTCATGGAATCCAGAAAGAGTAATAATTGACGATACCATTCCAGAAAGACATTATCTGGATTTTGGAAGTCTAGATAGATATGTTAAACAATGACCACAAAAAATTTAAACTTAAAAAACAATAAAAAGTGAGGTGATGCACATGGAAGATAGGTTAGAAGCAATATTAAGGATTCCGATAGGATTAATATGCGGGATAATTTTAGGATTATGGAAAGTTGTGATACAAGTTGTGGTTATAGTACACTGGGTTTATGCAATAGTTACCGGAAAAAGAAATAAAGGCATGGCAGAATTCTGCAATAAATGGGTTACTTACGTATACAACTTTCTAAGATATATGACCTTTGCCACAAACAAAAGACCATTTCCTTTTGACGATTTTGGAAAGGAAAAAGATAAAGTCGACATGAAATAATTTTTTATTTTTTTTCAATAATTTTTATAACTATCTATTTGGTAAGTTTCTAATTTATATATTTATTTTACTATACTAACATAACATGAGAAGTCGTAATATGTGGCCGTTTATGATGGTGGTTGCCGTAATGTTCGTGTTCTTTATAGGATTTGGTTTTATGGGACAAAGAGACGATTATGGAACCTTTGGGCCTATTGGTTTTTGGGGTGGCAGTATGATGTTTTTCCCAGGAATTATTATTATTTTCATAATAATGATGTTTTTTATGATGAGCAGAAAGCATGGCGGTATGTGTGGCATGGGCCATGAAAGTCACGAGCATTCAAAAGGTGATGATGCTTTAAAAATTTTAAAAAACAGATATGCAAAAGGAGAAATTACGAAGAAACAGTATGAAGATATGAAAAAAGAGTTGCAGAAATAAGTACCTAAAAAATATGCTAAGAAAGTAAGGTATAGATTGATTCCAGAGATTTGGCAATTATCCTTAAGCTACAATCGTTAAGATTATAAAGTGATTCCGAATCTTTTTCTTCATGGATAAAGAAGCAATTGAGAAAATAAAACTAGCAGGAAAGATAACTGCGCAAGTTCGAGAATATGGAGCTTCTCTGATAAAAAAGGATGCTTTGATGGTTGAAGTTCTTGACAAAGTAGAAGAAAAAATCTTTGAACTAGGAGCAAAACCTGCATTTCCAGCACAGATATCTTGCAATAGCATAGCAGCACATTACTGTCCAGAAGAAAATGATCCTTTTAAGTTTTCTGATGAACTTGTTAGCCTAGATGTGGGATGTCACGTGGATGGATATATCGGAGATACTGCCGTTACAGTAGACTTATCTGGAAACTATTCTGAGTTAGTAAATGCATCAAAAGAAGCTCTGGAAGCAGCTCTTAATGTTGTTAAGGTTGGAGCTACTTTAGGGGAAATTGGGAATAGTATCCAAGAAGCCATACAAAAACATGATTTTGCTCCAGTAAGAAACTTATCCGGGCACGGCCTTGGACACTACAAAATACACACAAAACCCAGCTTTCCAAACTTCAACAACCAAGATGATACCAAAATAGAAAAAGGGATGCACTTTGCAATAGAACCGTTTGCCAGCAATGGTGCAGGAGTTGTACAAGATTCTGGAAATGCAACGGTCTTTGAATTAAGAGAAATAAAGCCAGTCCGAAATATCATAACCAGACAAGTTTTAAAGCATATTGCTAGTTATGAAGGCCTTCCGTTCTGCACCAGATGGTTAACCAAAAAATTCGGTATGAAAGCAAAACTTGCATTAAGAGAACTGGAACAGCTAGACATGTTACACTCACATCCCCCTCTTGCCGATAAAAATAAAGGAATGGTAAGTCAGGCAGAACACACAATCCTCATAAGTGATGAAGGAGAAGTTATTGTGACAACAAAATCATAAGTATCTAATTTCAGTATTTTCTGGTAAAACTTTTAATTCTATTGACTTTCTAAGGAAGTTTTCCTGCTCATTTAAACATAAAAAAGCACCAATAGCCAAACCATTTTGATAAAAATGCGAGAACCTCTCAGATTGATATTCTCCTAAAGCATCTTCCAAATCATCAAGCTTCCATTTTTTTTGTTTTAGGAATGGGGGTTTAACTGTTATTAAACTTACACCCCTAGAATCTATTTTCAATGCTTTTCGCATTCCCAAATCTGATGCTGCCCTGACCGCAAAATTCCAGTTCTCATAAGGATATATCAGTCCAACATACTGGAAAGCGGTATTGGCAGGTGTTGCTTCAGATTTAATCATCCTACTAAGAAAACATAACCGTATTTTAAATTTAATCGTTCTCCTGCAAGAAAACAACTAATTCTTCTGCTGTTAAAGACTTTTCTTCCCCAGAATTCATGTCCTTAAGCTTAACTTTTCCTTGTTTTAATTCTTCTTCACCCACAAAAAGAACATAAGGAATTCCTAAACTATTAGCGTACTTGAGATTCTTGGAAGGACCCCTTCCTGCAAGGTCAATATCCACCGAAACTTTTTCATTTCTTAATTCTTCAGCTATCCTAACAGAATCTTCCAAAGTGTTAATCGGGACAATGTAAACTTTAGCAGTTGTTTTTTTATTATCCTTATTTTTTTCCATGTAAGCATCATAAATCCTGTCCAGACCAAAAGAGATCCCTACAGCTGGAAAATTTCCCCGGCCAATAAAAGAACCAATGATGTTATCATACCTTCCTCCAGCACATACCGCACTCTTAACAGAACTATTCTTTAAGAAAACTTCCACCACAGTCCCAGTATAATAAGACAAACCCCTCGCCAGAGAGATATCAAATTCTGCAATTATCTTTAAAGATTTTAATATAGAAATAAGTTCCTCGATTTCTTTGATACCTTCAGAACCAGGAACCAATTTTTTTATTTCATTTATCTTTTTGATATTTGTTCCTTTAATCTTGATTATTTTTTCAATACTTTTTATTTCTTCTTCGCTTACTTTTTTGTCTTTTAATTCTTTCTTGACATAATCTATACCGAACTTTTCTAATTTGTCAATAGATAAGATTGCTGTTTCTGTTTTGTCTTTATTTACTCCTGCGTCTTCCAATAGTTCATTAAGCAGATTCCGATTATTAAATTTGATTACTGCATCAAGATTTAGTTTTTTAAAAGCTCTTGAAACTAAAGTGATGATTTCTGCATCAGCATTCATGCTGCTGTTTCCAACAACATCCACATCACACTGAGTAAACTGCCTATAACGTGCTTTTTCTACCGGGCCATCCCGGAAAACCTCCCCGATAGCATATCTCTTAAATGGAAGCTTCATCTGAGGATTCATGGCAATGTATCTGCACATAGGAACCGTAAGATCATACCTCAATCCTAACTCTCTTTTTCCCTGATCCTTAAACTTGAAAGATTCCTTAAGGATTTCAGCTCCTCCAGCGTACTTAGAAGCGAGAACCTCATACCTCTCAAATAAGGGAGTTTCTAAAGGGGAAAACCCATACAATTCAAAAACATCCTTCAGAGTTGAAACTATCTTGCTTCTTGCTATAGCTGCTTCCTGAGCTACATCCCTTGTTCCCTTTGGAAGTTGTAGTTTCATTTTATTAAAAAAATAAAAAAACAATTTAAATAGTTATCTATTGACAAAGTCAATCATAGCCCTTCTGTTCCCTAACAAAACCCCATCTATGCTTTGCATAACTGCACTCACCTTAAATTCAGAGTCTCTGACCCTATCTTCTCCTAAGATGATATCAACTACTGCATCAATATCCTCAACCGGATAAGGTATTGCTGACTTGACTGGAAAATTCCTATTAGCAGGTTCTTTGTCTACCACAAAAACAGTTTCAGTCCCATAAGGTTTTTCTTTCAAATCTATGATTTCTTCATAAGGGATATCACTAGCCTCTCCAAAAGAACCTAACAGATCTGTTCTTGACCTAAGCTGAGGAACTATCCCTATAACCTTTCCTTCAAGTTTTTGATTTATGTCTCCATTACTTAAAGGTACTTGATTGCTATCCAGAAAATACTCTCCGCTTCCAGTGTATTCTTCAAACGTTTTTCCATCCCTAGATAACAAACAAACAGTGGGCAAACCAAAAACTGTTGATTCGTAGGGTCCGTTGCCTTTCAGATTCAGATCCATCCTAAATGGAGTTCTTCTAGAAAAACTGCTTCCAACTTGTAGTTCTGAGCAAACCCCTAAGACCTTGTAATTACTGTCTATCTCAGATTCAACCACTCCAGAAATGTTCTCCTCAGATTCTTCTACACTCACTATTTTAGTTCTGGGAAATAACCTCCGAATTTTTCTTAAACCAATCCTACTCAGATACCCTCCCTTATCCTCCTTGGGAAAATAAGCTACGATGCCTTCAGGGCTAACACTACTTTGATAATTTCTCATTTTGATTTCTCCACGTACCAAGCTCGCCAGCTATATTTTTTTTATGTTTAACAAATAATTTTAGAAACAACAATGATGATGTATAGACGTAGAACTACCTAAAGTTATTAAATAAGAAAATGTGTTTTTTTCGTCGGAACTAAAACTAATCAAATCAGAAATATTTTTACGAACAATGAATGTAACCAACTCTTGTCATGTGTATCGAAGCATAGAAAACGCAACACATATTTAAATTTTTCTTTGATAACTATAACAGCTTAAGAATATCATCAATCTTAGAAATAATCAAATCCCCTTTGATGTTCATACCGACAAAGAAAGCCCCTATGCTCTTAGCGGCTTTATAATCATACTTGGTGTCCCCGACATAGATTATCTCGTCATGCATAACTTCTAGTTGCTCACAGGCCTTTAGGATTGGATCCGGATACGGTTTTTGTCTTTCGACGTCATTTCCAGCTATCATCACATCAAAATATTGATTCACTTTCAAGGCCTTAGTGTCATTAACCAACCTATTCCTTAATGCATTACTTACCAAAGCCGTCTTGTACTTTTTTTCCTTTATTTTCTTTAGAACTTCTTGAGCATTTCCTATTATCTTTACTTCCTTAACATGCTTTTTGGATATCTTCCCATACTCCCTAGTTATATCTTCGAAACTATGATTTTTGAAATATTTATCACATGTTTTCTTAACAGAATTCCCCCAAACCTTGTCAGTGTATTCTTTTTTGCTTAATTCTTTTTTTCCGAATTTTTTGAATAGTTCCTTGAAAACGATAAATTGTCTCTCGAAAGAATCAGCAATAACCCCATCAAAATCAAAAATGACAGCTTTTAGTTCTGTCTTTCTTTTTGGGCTTAACATCTCATTATGCTTTTTTTGACCATAAAAAACCCAGTACAAAGTAAGAAAAGCAGCCCCTATCAAAAAAGCAATAAGAAATGAATCCATTTTATTTTTTTAACTTATTAATTTTATTTTTTCCCTTATACCTTCCACGGCTCTCAACAACCTTTACCCTTTCCAGTATCTCCTTTCCTTTCTCCATTTTTTTCTCGTAGCCTTTCAAAACGGAATCATAACAGTTCTTCCAAATTTCTGAATGTTTTGATTCAAGGGCTTCTTTAAGGAGATGAATGTCTACTGCCATGTCTTCTATCTTGTGTGAAAAAAAGCTAAGACCAAAATCAATAAAATAAACTTTCCTATTCGATATCATGTTGGAGGTTGTTAGATCCCCATGAATCAGATTATTGTTGTGCATTATGGCCAACAGTTCACCTATCTCTTTTCCTAATTTTAAACAATTTTTGCTGTCTAAGATATCTTTGACCAACTTACCCTTAATGTGTTCAATTTCCAGATTTTCTTTTTTATCATTCCTTATTAATCTAGGGCTGGGAAACCTCAAAGCCTTTAGTTTTTCAAGAACTTTAGCTTCTCTTCTTGTTCTAAATCCCCTGAGAGGGTTATCTATTTCCGGAATCCTATATTTCTTCCTGAAACGGTTCTTTACTATTTTTTTATCATCCAAATAAAGTTTAGATTCTGAACCTTGCGCAATAAGTTTCATGTTGCCTCTTTAACTAAATAAGACACTATATCTTTAGTTATGTTATTTTTATCAAAATCCTTTATCTGTACTAGTCCCGTGGGACAAGTAACGTTAATCTCAATAAGCTTATTTCCAACAACATCAATTCCTGCTAACGCAAGACCCTCTTTTTTTAGGTAAGGCCTGATCATTCTTATTATCTTTTTGTCCTTATTTGTTATTATATATTTTTGAGGTTTTCCTCCAACAGCCATGTTAGCCCTAAAATCCCCTTTCTTAGGAACTCTAAGGATCCCACCTAAAAGTTTTCCATTAAGCAAAAAAATTCTTTTGTCTCCTTTGTACGTTTCTTCAATAAATTCTTGCACTATAGCATAATCCTGCTCTTTCTTTATTATATCATGAATTTTCTTTTTTAGATCTCTATCATTTTTTTCAAGAATGGAGACTGCTTGTCCTCCAAACAGATGAATCGGTTTAATAACAGCTTTCTTATTTGTATTGACAAACTCAACTATTTTCTTTTCTTCTTTAGTAACAATGGTTTTGGGGATTATCTCAGGAAAGTTCAAAATGGCAAGCTTTTCATTTGCATTTCTTAAACCTTGAGGAGAGTTAATAACTTTAGTTTTTGTTTTGTCCAAGAGCATGGTAGCGTAATGATAGTTCAGATCATACGGAGGTTCTTTCCTCATCAATATTAAATCAAAGAAATCCAACAATTTTTTTTCAGCCTTTACTTTTTTATATCTCTTGTTCTTCAACAAAATTTGGGTAGAGGTTGCATATACCTTGCTTTTGTCAAAAAAAAGATCTCGGGTTTCACAATAATCAATTTCTATCTTTTTTGAACACTCATCCATTATCTCTATTGTGGAATCTGTTTCTAAGTTTAAGTTCTCAATTGGATCAATAACAAATAAAAATTTCATTTTGCGTCTTCCATCTCTTTCCCTATAGCAATATTTGCCATATTTGCAAGCAAGCTATACAGAGATATCTGAGTGTTATCTCCTATGAAGTCTATTATGGGTTTTGTTATATTATCCTTAAGCAAGACATCAAATTTTGCTCCGGGAGCGTTAAGGCTTTGCTCTTGATCTTTTGAATCATGAATCCGCATGAAACCCCCCACAACTTTTCCAGCAACAGAATAGATAACCGGTTCTGCAGCATGAGATTTTACATTGAATCTTGTGGAAATTCCATCTTGGATTATAACTGAGCTTATGGGATTCTTTTCTTTTCCGGATTTCATCTTTCTTCTTTGCTTGCTATTTAGCTCAAGAATTTCTTTTCCGGAATAAGCGCTAAAAACACCCATACCGTACGTTCCAGAATTATCTTTAACAAACACATGAGGTTTCCCCTTGATTTTATATTTTTTATATTTCTCATTGCTCTCCCATATTATCTTGTCAGCAGCTTCTGCAATCTTCTCCACATTCTTTCCAGTCATGAAATCAATATCGTCAACTTCATGTGTTCTTGGGCATAATAACCAATCATCAATATCCATTTTTTTAGAGAACTCGTTAATCAACTTACAAAAATGATTGAAGTGATGGCTTTTTTTTCTGTGCAACCATCCAAGTTTGATAGGAGGAGCAATGCACTCATGGACATCTTTCAATAAATCTGGAGTTTCCATTGAGAAATCATTATTTAAAAGCACCATACCACAATCAAAACTTTTAGTTGTTAATTTTCCATTTACATTCTTCATCTTTTCCAACGTTAAAATCTTGTTGTTGCTGTCCTTTACCTTTAATATATCCTCTATGTCCTCACGTACACTTCCCAAGGCTACTTTATAATCAGCATCTTCCAATATTTTTTTCAAACTGTTCAAGTTTGAAAGATAAAATAAGTTACGAGTATGTGCTTCCGGAACTATAAGGATATTTTTTGATTTGCATAATGTTGGAAGAAATCTCTTAAAATACTCGGAAGCTAACTTACTAGACTCCCAGGAAAGATTATTGAATCCCGCTGGAAATAAATTAGAGTCAACAATACTGGCTTTAGTGCCATTATCCCTTATGTCAAAGGAAGAATAAACTGGCATAGGAACCTTAGACCTTTCCTCCTCCACCCAAGAAATTATTTCTTTTCTTCTGGTATTAATTAAATTCTGTAGTTCTTGTATCATTCTATGAAAAAAACAAGTTTTTGTTTTTAAGTGCTTTGTTTAATAATAAAATAGCCCCGCCAGGACTTTCGTTGATGGTTGAATAACCCCTCGTTTCGAACCTAGGTCCCAAGATCCAGAGTCTCAGATGATTGACCACTACACTACGGGACTATGTGAGTTTGACGAGCAAAGCGAGGAAAATTCTCTTGCGTGACAACCTAGCGTAACCAGTTGGACTAATGCACTACATGGCTATAACAAAATTAGAATTAATAATTGATTTAAAAATTTATTCAGAAGCTGGTGTTTTCTCTTCAACTTTTGCTGGTTCAACTGTTTTCTCTTCTGTCTTTGCTGGTTCAGCTTTCTTCACTTCTTGAACTTCTTTTTCCCGGACTGTTATTTCCTTCTTTTCTTCTTTAACTTCACTTTCCGAAACTTCTTTTGCTTCTTCAACTACAACATCCCCCTCCTCACTCTTAGCAAGTTTCATAGACCTTATCTCACAAATTCTTACCGGATGTATCTTACTCAAATGCCTTCTCAAAGCATCCTGCATCCTTCTCGCTACAAGGTCCTGAGTGAAAAGATCATAATTTATTTTTTCAATATAATTTCTAATAAAAGTTTCTGCCGTTCTTCTCATCCTAGTTCCGACACTGTTGCTTGCTGAGGTCCTTGTTATTACTAAAGGCTTTATCCTCATACTTTTCTTGTCATGAGTTGAGCACACAAAAGACATCTCAATCTTGTCTATATTCCTTCTCACAAATCTCTTAACAGAAGACTGCATTAAATTATAACCAGTCATGTCAGCATATGCCTTACCAGCCTCTACATTACCAATTTCAAAACTGATGTTTATGTTTTGCTTTTTTCCATCACGGGTAAGATTCATCAAGTTTTGCTTGACACCTTTTCCCACTGCTGCATTAATATCATAAACGTGAGTCTCTCCAAGAACAGTATTATTGAATAGCTTTGGAGCTATAATTGGAAACCATTGTTTCTTCAAATTCTTCGATTTTGCCATAATGTGTGGGAGAAAATATCGCTTTATAAAGGTTTCTCCTAACCATACTTGATTTTAAGGGTTAAAACAGTTAAACACAGGACTAAGGTTGCTATGTTCGCAACTACCAGAGGAAGGGTAAGTGTCAATAAGCCATAAATTATCCAAAGTATAACCCCAGTTGTAAGGATAGTTATCCAACCTAAAGAAACATCCTTAGTGTGCTTGGACTTCCACGACTTAAGTGCTTGAGGCAATAATGCTACCGTGGTCATGAAACCAGCAAAATACCCTATTAATTCTATCAGAAATGCCATTTAAACATCCAAATTTGCTACCTGCTTAGCATTTTCCTGTATGAACTGCCTGCGAGGTTCTACTTGATCACCCATCAGAATAGTAAAGATTTTGTCCGCTTCAACCGCGTCTTCCAAAGAGACTTGCAATAAGGTTCTATTGCCCGGGTCCATAGTAGTCTCCCAAAGCTGTTGAGGATTCATCTCTCCAAGACCCTTATACCTCTGAACAGAAGACCCTTCGCTCCCCAATTCCGCAAATAACTTTTCCAATTGCTCATCAGAATAAGCATAATGAGTTTTCTTATTTTTAGAAACTTTAAACAAAGGAGGCTGAGCTATGTAAATATAACCAGCTTCCAGTAACGGAGCTAAATAACGATAAAAAAATGTTAATAATAAAGTACGGATATGAGCACCATCTACATCAGCATCCGTCATGATCACAATCTTATGGTAACGTGTTTTCCCTAGATTAAATTCTTCACCGATACCAGCACCTATAGCAGTTATCAAAGTTATTATCTCTTCATTCTGAAATATTTTATTTAAACGTGCTTTCTCAACATTTAGAATCTTACCTCTCAATGGAAGTATAGCCTGAGATGCCCTATTACGTCCCTGTTTTGCAGAACCTCCTGCACTATCTCCTTCCACAAGATACAGTTCGGATTTAGCCGGATCTCGTTCAGAACAATCCGCAAGCTTTCCAGGCAAAGAATTGCTATTTAAAGCTCCCTTCCTCCGGGTTAAATCTCTAGCCTTAGCAGCAGCCTCTCTAGCCTTAGCAGCATTTATACACTTATCAATAATGTTTCTTGCTATAGAAGGATTTTCTTCCAAGAAACTTCCAAGTTTCTCATGAACAATACTTTCAACAATCCCCTTAACTTCTGAATTGCCCAACTTTGTTTTTGTCTGACCTTCAAACTGAGGCTCTTGAATCTTAACAGAAATAACCGCAGCAAGACCTTCCCGAGTATCATCACTTGAAAGTTTTATATCTCCATTTTTTTTTGAAGAATAACTGTTCAATGATCTTGTTAATGCTGTTTTGAAACCACTAAGGTGAAAACCCCCTTCATGAGTGTTAATGTTATTTGCAAAACTAAAAATGTTTTCGGGATAAGCTTGACTATATTGCAAAGCTATTTCGACATGAGTCCCATTCTTCTCCTTCTCAAAATAGACAACCTCATGCAAAGGAGTCTTATTCTTGTTCATGAACTCAACAAACTCGACAATGCCTCCGTCATACTTAAAATCAAGTTTCTTGTCAGTTCTTTGATCCAATAAAGCAATGTGAACCTCTTTGTTCAGGAAAGCTAGTTCTCTAAGCCTACTAGCTAAAGTATCAAAATGGAAAATTATTTCCGTAAAAATTTGGTCATCAGGAATAAACGTCACCTTAGTCCCAGTTTCAGTTGTGTTTCCTGTTACTTCTAACTCTGAAGCTTTATCTCCTCTCACAAATTTTTGAGTATGTACTTTTCCATCTCGCTTTACTTCCACAATAAGACTTTTTGAAAGTGCGTTAACAACAGAAACTCCCACACCGTGTAAACCACCAGACACCTGGTAAGTTTTCTTATCGAATTTTCCACCGGCATGAAGCATAGTAAGAACCATTTCCACACCAGGCTTCTTGTACTTAGGATTAATATCAGTAGGAATTCCACGCCCATTATCGATAACAGTAACAGAATTATCTTTGTGTATGACAACTGCTATCTTATCACAAAAACCAGCAAGAGCTTCATCTATGCTATTATCCACAACCTCATAAACAAGATGATGCAAACCCCTAAGCCCAGTACTCCCAATATACATCGCTGGACGCTTTCTAACTGCTGAAAGACCTTCCATTACCTGGATGTTTTGAGCACCATACTCTTCCTGTTTATCTTCTGTTTTTTCTTCCATTTTTTACTAGTAGATTAAGTTCAAATGATAAATTACCGTCGAGATTTAAGCCCCAAACCATACAAAATTATTATGAGAAAGTATATAAAGGTTTCTATTAGAATTTTAGGGAATTAAGCTCCAAAAGTTGAGAATTTAAAGGTTTTAGAAAAAGAAAAAAATTTGTAGAATTAAGAATTTATAAAAATTTGTTATTTAAGAGTAGTTACAAAATAGAAAGATTTATATAGTAGTTATCACATAATCCATAAAATGTCTCAAGAAATATCAGATAAGGTTTTATCCATAGAAGAAGTTGAAAAATCTGTAGCTAGAGAAGGTGTAGAGCACCCTTTGCTTACAATTCTAGATGAACTCACGCCTCAATTTCAAAAATATTTTGCAGAAAGACCAGAAACTAATGAACCCTCAACGGCAAACGATTACATAAAGAATAATCTTGGTTTTTTTGCAGAAGCAATAGACCAAACTGCAGACTACAATCTTGAACCTTTAGACCTTATTGCGATTTGGTCCAAGGCGGAGGAAATTGGAATGTCTCGATATGATACTACCGAAATGTCAGGTATGATAGCTGCTAAATACGCTGCACAAGGTCTTAAAGATCCAGCGTGGAAGAATATGGCATCTAAGAATTTAAAATCCTCGGACCTATCCTCAGATGCTTTGAATAGATCTGATGATGTTGTAGTGTTTAGATCAAGATTAGAGCAAGTAAGTGCCAGTGTAGATGCTTTAGACGAGTATAGGTCTGCTGATGGATCGGCTAGTGTTTCAGATGTCATAGCATATATGAATACACCCGGTAACACTATTGAAGGGTGGAAGGCTCAAGCTAAAGAAAAATCTACTCAACCTCATGAGGAATTTCTAGGCAGAATTACAGAAAATTTTGGAAATGGAATGACCGTGCTTTATATGAACACTTCAAAATAATTATTCTTAAAATCAATTTCAAATGAAAAATAAAAGAAAAAATTATGCATTGTCTAGGAATGCGTATCTTTCTGTGTCCATTGATTTTCCTTCGCACTCACGGCAGATGTATGGATCTTTGTGTGCACTCTTGAATATCACATAACCGCAGCTTGTGCATTTCTTTCTTTCCATCTTAAGTTGCTGCTTCTTCATACCCTTTCATGAAGCCCGCTTCTTCCGCTGATAATTCATCATCATCTACCAGCTGGTCGCGCACCCGTTCGGAATAAATGCTTTCGTCATCGATAAACTCTGGTTCAGGTTCCACAAAGGCTTCTTCCTGTTTTTCCATCTTGTCTATTTCATCTGCTTCTTGCATTTACACCACCTCACTGGTCCATGCTAATGTTAGGAAAAATTTAAATATATATACTTATTCCCTATATTATATATACGCTATATCTAGTATATACGTATGGATCTTGATGGAGTGGTTAATATGGATTATCGAAAACTTATAGGTTTTAGCAATGGCTCTTTTGTTGTTACTGTCCCAAAAAAATGGGTCCAGAAAAACAGCTTAAAGAAAGGAGACCTTATAGGGATAGAAGAAAGCATGGAAGAGCTTACGTTCCGCGCCCAAAATACTGATTCAAAGAAAAAAGAAAAAATAATGTCCATAGGAATGGAAGGCAAGAAACTGGCACACGTAAAAGCAGAGATCGTTAGTGCTTACTTAAACAATTATTCTACAATAGAAATTTTCTCACAAACACTACAAGATGATGCCCCAGTTGTTAAAGGAATCATAAGGAATTTATCAGGGATGGAAATAATTGAGCAAACAGCAACAAGAATAGTTGCAAAAGACCTGATAGACCTTAACGGCATTTCTATACAAAGCATAGTTAGGAGGATGGATGTCCTAGCAAGATCCATGATGCAAGACACAATAGCATGCATAGACAAGGAATGTAAGCCAAAAAGTGTTACCAATCAAGACTACGACCTTAACAGACTCTACTATCTTGGGTTTAGAGCAATAAAAAACCTTATGGACCATCCTCAATTGATAAGTAAATCAAATACAAGCTCCTGGAAACTTTTGATAGATCGTGCTGTGTTAACAAGATTAGAAGAGATAGCAGATACGCAAAAAAGGATAAGCAGGTTAATAGAAGAAACTAACTTCAAGGATAAAGAGCTTAAGCAACTTAAAGAGATAATAACACATATCAAGGAGAGATTTCACAAAGCAATGAAATCCTACTATAATACTGACAAGAAACTTGCTCTGGAAATAGAGACCACTAACTCAGAAATAATAAAAAATTGTAATAATTTTCTAGAAGATGCAAGCAAGAGCTGGTCAGTCTCGCTAAAAAAATCTCCTAAAGAAGCTAATGTAATATCAAAAAACATGCTGTCAGCAGCTAGAGTTATAGAATATGTAAAAGCATCATCAATATTTACCAAACACATAGCAAGAAAAGTTCTGAGTATAGATCAATAACCCTCAAAAGAAATCTTTTTGTTTTTATCTTCGAGAATTGTTCTTGTTTTAGAACTTTTTCTTACTTCTCCAACAATCTTTCCTTTAGTTATCTGCAAGATCTTATCAGCATCCTTCTTTCTTGCCATTATAAAAAAACCCATGCCCATATTAAAGGTCTCATACATCTTCTTATCTGAGAAACCAGAATGAGTCTGCATAAGTTCAAAGATCGGTTGAGGCTTGATAGGATTGTTTATCCTGAACTCAAAACCTTTTAGTCTGTTTAAGTTCTTAAGACCATAACCAGTGTTATTAATTCCCAGAACATCCAAGTTTTTAGAAACCTTCACCATGTTTTTCAAGTATAGTTCAGTAGGTTCTAGCAATCTTTTTCCAATAGTAGAATTATCAAACTTAGAGTTCAATGAAAACTTACCTTTGTACAATTTCCGGTATTTCTTTCTGGAATCAAACTTACCATTCAATAAATGATGTCTTAGATCAGTGTATCCATTGGAATGAGGCCCAGAACTTTTTAACGCAATTATTTTGTCTCCGCTTTGCACTTTTTGCTTCTTGAACTTCTTTTTTTCAATGAAACCAAGCATGCAGCCAGCAACATCAAAACCATAACCAGGATTAGTTGCATCAATAAGTTCATCAACAGAAGCAGTTTCTCCCTTCCCAAAATTTAACCTTATGGAATTTCTTAATATGGCAGAAGCATCACACTGCTTCAATGCTTTAACAATTCCTCTAATGATTTTTCCAGTTATCTTTTTTTCTTGAATCTTACTTTGGCATGCCAAATAATCCATGAACAGGAAAGGACTTACCGGACCTAAAGTTGCAAGATCATTTGCACTCATAGCCACAAGATCAATACCTATAGTATCATAAATTCCCATTGCTTCCGCAAGGATTAGTTTTGTACCAACCCCATCTATTCCAGTTGCGAGATAATGATTAGGAATAACTTTAGTTTCATAAAGCTCTGCGAACATGCCCTTACTTGCTTTTAACATATCACTTTTCAGAGAAGAAGGAATCGCACTTTTGATTGCATCAACAGCTTTTGATTCTCTTTTTTGATAAGACATGACAAAATAGAAATAATCTTTGTTTATAAGGTTTTTTATTGAGATGTTAGAGAACCAAAACCTTTATAACATTAATTCCGGACATCAAGGGCATGAATAGCTTGGAAAGTATTCTTGAGATTTCCGCTGCTATAAGAAATCAAAAAAGAGGAAAAGAAGAAACATTGCCTTCAGTTGTGGAGAACATACTACAAACTGAATCCAAACACATCGATATTTCCCAAACTAAAACTAAGGAAGAGAAAAAAGAGGAATTCTTTTTTAATAATAAAATCCTAAATTCTCAAACTGAAAAAAATGAAGGAAGTTATCTTGCAAGTGTCCTAAAAGACTATATTTCAGGAGTCAAAGAAAAAATGTACGATTACTATTCTTCTACAAAAAATTCTGTCAAGGACATAGTAAAAAGTGTTACTGAGAAAATAAAAAGAACTGACAAATTTTTGCAAGAATTTGAAGACTGGGGAGTTATTTACTTCAAAACTTCATTCAGGAAATTATTAAGGTTAACACCATCTGGGATGATGGCACGCTATCAGCAAAAATTGTGGTTGTACGTTAGTAAGACCGTAAAGTGACTAAATCTTCAGCTCTTTCTTCCAGAACCTGCAAATAGAAGATGCTTTTTGGGAGGCTATCCCAACATAATTCTCGGGATTGGTTATAACGGATATCTGCTTCACAGTAAATTTTTTTAGATAAGGCTTCAACGAATCTTCATCTTTAATTAAGTCTTGCAACGGTTTTTTTGTTTGTTGGGATTTCAGAGTTAATTCTCTAACAGCTTCATGCGCATCAGGATGACCGTGAGCAGCTAAAAGAATGTACAAAGGTTCTGCAACAATCATGCCACGGTTCAGATCAAAATTTTTCTTTATGTTTTCTTTATCAACAACCAAGTTTGCCATAGTCCTGTTTAATCTGGAAACAGAAATGTAAAAAGCTGCTAGAATCTCAGCAACAAATCTGGAGGTAGCGGAATTAGTTAAATCTCTCTGATGCTCAGATATCTGATCCATATATAGGGTGGTGATCCGAGGCATGAATTCC
>JADHVG010000003.1 GCA_016784105.1 Candidatus Woesearchaeota archaeon | reverse complement strand
CATGCGGATCATGAGGATTGTTTACTGTCTGTCCATACCAATTGTTTCCCTGCCAGCAAAAGCTATTTTTTTCATTACCACTTACAAAAAAAGACTCCATCATCTCAGATAATCCTTCAAATAAAATGCTATTATGCTGGATTTTTCCATCCTCAAATAAATGAGTTACTTCATGCACGGAAGTAGAATAAGGAAATTTTGACCGGTCATATCTTATTTTATCATAAAAGAAGCACAACAATCCTCTATAATAACCATTATTATCAACAAATGCTGTTTTGTAAGCTAATGCACTTTTCAGTGTAGGACATCTTGAATCCTCAGAAGCATGAACCTCAAAAGGCATTATGTCTTCATTAATCTCAGATTTTGTCAAGCCTCTCAGTGTTGAAATAGAATAGGATATTGCCGCAAATTCTTGTTCCAAAACTTGTTTTGAAACTGGACAAGGGTTTGAACATACCAATCTAAAATCAATAGTTCTCTCATCGTAAGCATAATTTCCCTCATCAAAATTCTTTTCATTTAATTTGTAACCTTCTTTTCTTTTTTCTTCAAAACCTTTTATTTCCTTGATCTGCTGATCTATATCTATCACTTCTTCTTCAGATAAAGTTAGCAAAAGATTTCCATCTTCCCAGACAATGCCTTTTTGGTTTAGAACCATAACTATTAAGGATATTAACCCAACAAAAAGAATAATTAAGAATATTGACAATCCTAAATGCTGTTTAATATTTTTGGTCTTGTGTTTTTTGGATTGTGTTTTCTTTCCGCAATACGAACAAAAAACTTTATCCTTTTCTATTTTCTTGCCGCAATAAGAACAGAAAGTCATTTTATTCCAGATTCCTAAACTTAACTAAAGCATCAAAACCAAAAATCCAGTTTACTTCCTTTTGCCTTGTTTCAATCTTAGTTTTCCTAACTTCTTTTTCCCTAGTCTCAGTTCTCGTTTTTGTTACCTTCCTATATCTAGTTTCATCTCTGTACTCCGTTACTTCTTTTTCTTTTATGACATCTTTGTATTCGGTAGTGGTTTTTGTAGGAGTGTTTGCAAAATTGTAAGAACATTGGTCAAAAGAATCTGGAGTGAGGGTATATGTGAAAGTGGCAGAAGAAAGTTGTGGGATAAACTTAGATTGAGTATCATAGATAAAATTACCAGAATTGTCATTATATCCAATATTTACATTAAATGTGGCACCTTCTGTGTCGATATTAGTAATCTTTACTATAGATTCTCCCGTAGTAAAAAACCCAGAAGAACTGCATTTTACCCATTCTCTACTATATCTTATCTGCTCCTCTTTTTGCACTGGAACACTTTCGACATATTGCTCTTTTGTTTCGTAAGGAACTTGGACAGTGTATTCCTCAACATCTTCGTAGGGTACATCAACTGTATATTGCTCTGTATCAATATAGGGTACTTCCACTTTGTAACTTACTGCCTTTGTTGGTAATATAATTGCAATAGCAATTATCAACAATACTCCTAAAACAATCCAAGGAATAGCCCAAGGAACAACACTAAATTTGTAAGGGGGATTATGTTTTTTGTGAGAATATTCCTTTTTATTATGTTTTAGTTTTTTCCCACAACTATCGCAATACGTTTTATCTTTTGAAAAGCTTTTATTGCACTTAAAGCAATGTTTCAATATACTCCCCTCACATCAAATTCAAATTTTAGAGATATATAAATATTTTTACATAATTTTAGAATAAATTATCAGTGGAAAATTATTAACTACCGAATATCAGTCCGTTTTTACTTATTCGATAACTCTCTTAATGTGTCATTATCCAATTTAAATTCTCTTTCATGACCATCTGCCCTCATACATTTTAAGAGGTATTTCCCATTACTTATTCTATGTATATGAAATGCATTTGCTCCGCATTTGTGGCAATAAATATTTTTTTCCATATATAAAACCCCTACTATTTTTTATATATTTTAGTTAAGTTTAAACCCTTTCTCAGAAAATTGCTAAGTTGTCTTTTCTAAAATATCCTCTCCACTATTCCTTCCACAATAAATATAACATATAACTTAAAGCAATCAAACCAAAAAAGTAAACAACAAAGATGTTAAAAAACCAAGGACCGCTAAAAATTGAATATAGTATTAATAAAATGGGCAAAATCGAATATAAATTAGAATATTTTTTAGCAAAAAAATAAGTAACTAATATGAAATTAAAGATAAAAAAGCCTATAGAACCAATTACAATTATGGGAAACAAGGAATAACCCACAAAATCTATAGTATTGATAATAAGAAGTAAAATTACAATAATTAAACTTGTTAATAAATACCACTTGGGCAAATCTTTTGCATTATTCATAATGACCTACAATTATAAGTTCACCAAAAAGATACATATGTTACCTGTACAAAGGCTTTTTTAGATTCTATTGTTATCTAGTTTTATAGTGTGTTTGATATTTAAATATTTCTTTTTAATCCACGAATTCCCTAATCTATTATCAAAAAATCCATATCACAATCAAAAAAAACTAAGATCCAATCATTTTCTAAACATTGACCAAAATCTCTCCTTTGATCTGTTCTTTTAGATCATTCCATTTTTTAGAGATTGCAGAGTAGTTTTTATCTCCGTGAGCAATCATGAGTTTCATCTTGCGAACTTTTTCGGAATGTTTGCTGAAAGGAATCAATTGATTGCACAAGCGAATGACCTCCTTTTTTTTGTTTATGATGATACCATACATATCCTTTCGTAAAAATCTATTTGGCCCTTTCTTGCCTTTTTTGGTGTCAAGGCAGAAAATTGGATTGTATCCAAATGATGCAAGTTTTTTTGAGCAATCCTCTAATATTTCTTTGTCCCCTGACCTAATCCTAAATGTTAATCTTGTATGTATATCATGGCTCCTGCTCAAATGCCAGTTACCTTCACAATCCATGTAAGCAGCTAAAAACTCCCAGAAATATCTCTCCTTTTCTAAAATCCAATTGGAAACTTGCTCTGGTTTTCTAAGTAGAAACTCAAAGGACTTATCTAAATCAACGTAAATGAACCACTCATCACATCGTGCATGGTGTTTGCTTAGATACTTGCAAATTACACCATATTTTTCAAATGAGTTTTTTAATAAGTCTATTTGAGCCAAATGTGTTGTAGTTGATTGAACACGGATACATTTCCTCACCCTCTTTGCATGGAAATCTCCTGCACGCAAACCTAAAAGAAATGCTTTTTCTGCAAAATCACCATTAAATGAGTTTTTCATTTTTTTAGTTGTTGCCTCAGAAACAGTTTTGGAATTAATGCCATATTTTTTCATTTTCTTTAGAACAGATCTTCCATTTTTTAAACCATACATATATGCAATTTCTTGAGTTTTCAATCCCTTTTTCCAGTATAACCTACGCAAATCTTCCTTAGAAATATGAACATATTCTCGGTAAGCAGGCCTTCTCCTAATTCCAAATTTTTTTAACCAATAAAGTATGTTAACTTGATGACAATCAAAGAGTTTTCCAATTTGACTAAGTGACAACTTTTTATTTAGATACAATTCTTCAAGCTGAGATTTTGTAAATTTTAATCCTTTTTTCATTTTAATCATAATTTTCTTAAGTGTAAGCTTCGTAAATGATTTTATTTTAAGCAAAAATCATGATTTGGATGCTTAACACTACCTAAGTGATTAAAATGTAAAAGAAAAAGAAATTTATAAAGCTCACGCGCAAATGTCCAGTGCCTCAAATAAAAAGAGGCACAAAGACTAATGCTACTATAGTCATAAGCTTCATAAGAATGTTGAGAGACGGTCCGGCGGTGTCTTTGAAGGGGTCCCCCACAGTATCTCCAACAACTGCTGCTTTGTGAGCATCAGACCCTTTACCACCAAGATTTCCATCTTCGATATACTTCTTTGCGTTATCCCAAGCCCCACCAGAGTTAGCCATGAAGATAGCAAGCAAGAATCCTACAACAGTTTTCCCAATTAAGACTCCTCCAAGCGCTTCCGGACTCCATAATCCAACAACAATCGGAACCACAATAATCAAGATCCCAGGAAGCATCATATGACTCAAAGCGGCGTGAGTGCTTATAGAAATACATTTCTCAACATCAGGTTTTCCCTTGCCAGACATCAATCCAGGAATAGTCTTGAACTGCCTACGGACTTCTTCAACTATCTTAGATGCAGCATGACCAACTGAGTTCATCAACAAAGCAGAGAAGATAAAAGGCATCAATCCACCAATAAACAGACCAACAATTACTTCCGGTTGTGCAATGTCTAATATTTTGATGTTTGTTGCTCGAATGTAATCAATGTATAGGACAATAGATGTTAAAGCAGCACTACCAATAGCAAAACCTTTACCAATGGCAGCAGTAGTGTTCCCTATAGCGTCAAGCTCCTCAGTTCTTCTTCTTGCCCGCTTACCAAGTTTCCCCATCTCAGAAATTCCCTGAGCGTTATCAGCTACTGGCCCATAAGTATCAGCAGCAAGAGTGATTCCTAAGGTTGAAAGCATTCCAACAGCAGAAATAGCAACTCCGTACAATCCTCCAATCTTAAAAGTCCAGATCATGGCTCCAGCAACAACTAAAATTGGAATAGCTGTGCTCCACATTCCAACTCCCAAGCCAGCAATTATGTTGGTTGCAGCTCCAGTCTTTGAAGCTTCTACAATTCCCAAAGTTGGTTTTTTGTGTTTTGAAGTATAATACTCTGTTGAGGCACCAATAACAATTCCAGAACCAAGACCAATGAGAGTAGCCCAGAAAATACTCATATCATTTATCATCCATTTTATGACAAAGTAAGAAGCTCCGATCATCAAGGCTCCAGCAACATAAACCCCTTTGTCCAAAGCACGATAAATGTTTTGACCTTTTTTTGCATTAACAAAAAATGTTCCTATAATAGATGCAACAATCCCTACAGCTGCAAGAACCAAAGGAAGTAAAGTAGCATTTCCAGAATTTGCAGTATAGAAAACAAAACCAATAACCATGGCAGCAACAATAGCTTCCACATAACTTTCAAAAAGGTCAGCACCCATACCAGCAACATCCCCCACATTATCCCCCACATTATCAGCGATGACAGCAGGATTTCTTGGATCATCTTCCGGAATGTTTTTCTCAACCTTCCCAACAAGATCTGCACCTACGTCCGCAGCTTTTGTGAATATACCCCCACCGACCCTTGCAAACAAAGCAATGTAAGATGCTCCGAAAGCAAAACCAAAAATCAGTTCTGGATCACCATAAAGCCAGAAGAAAAATGTGATTCCCGAAAGAGCAAGAGCAACAACAACCATACCCATCACAACCCCTGATGAGAAAGCAATCTTAAGCCCCTCACTAAGACTCTTATCTGCCCCAACAGCAGTTCTAGTATTGGCTTTAGTTGCGATGAACATGCCAATTCTGCCTGCAACAGCAGAAAAGATACTTCCAACAACAAACATTATAGCTAATTCGTTACCATGTTCCATCTTGCCAGAAATATCCAGCAAAACAAAAACAGCAACAATAACAAGCATGAATATGGCCATGATTTTATATTCTTTATTCAAGAACGTCATAGCCCCCTTATGTATCTGTTCTCCAATTTCCTGCACTAATTTATTTCCAGCAGGCTTTTTTAAAATATATCTAATAAGCTTTAAAGCAAATAAAAAAGTAAATATGCTTACCAGAAAAACTCCGAGTAGAATATTTTCTTGTGTCATTTAAACTAAAATTCAAAGAATTGTTTAAAAAGTTTTTGGTCAAAAAATATTCTTCAATTTTAATACAATTATTATAACAACAATAACAAAAACAGAAACATGAAATACTATCAAGAACTTTCTTAATTTTTTGATGAACTCTTGCTTTTTCTTTATTTCTTCTTTAGACATTATGCAGATGCTTTAATACGCTTCAGTCTGAAAACATTTTCACGTTCCATTTCCTCTAATCGCAATTGTATAAATGCCTGTACATTATCCAACTTAGGAATAACCACAAATTCTAAAGCATTAACACGCCTTTTAGTCTTTTCAATCTCATTAAGAAGCTTACGCATCGAAGTTTCCACTTCAGCTGCTAAAAGAATTTTTTCGACAACTTTTTCATAACTGGAAGCCGCTTCATCTATGGCAGCAGAACTATAAACACCGTAACCCCTATCCACAAATGCTTTCTTGATCTCTGAATGTTCAACTTTAGGAACCTTAACCCCCATGATGTTTACTGTTTCAAGCTTAATATCCGGAAGTTCTTTTATTGCCATAGCAATAGATTTAATTTTTAGGTCTCCTTCCAAGGTTCTTGCGATGTTTATCTTCTCTAAAGCCTTAACATACTCTTCAACCAATTCTTGACGCAATGTTTTGGCTTTCTTCATTATCTCGAAGAATTCAAGAATTAAACCATCCCTCTTCTTTTTTAGGAGAGAGTATCCAGACTGAGCTAGCTTAATCTGCTTCTTTACCTTAAGCAGTTCAGATCTGGTTGGTTTAACGTCTTGTGCCATTATTCAAAAAAAAATTATTTTTTCTTAATATATTTTTCCTTCAACTCAGGAGAAATTCTTGTCAGTTCATTATCTGGGAGTATTCTCAAAAGTTTCCATCCCAAGTCCAAAGTATCCTGGATAGAACGATCTTCATCCCGGCTTTGTCTTACGAACTTATCCTCAAACTCTTCTGCAAACTTAAGCAGTTTTTTGTCTCTATCAGATAAGGCTTCTTCTCCAACTATTGCAACAAGACCTCTTAAGTCCCTACCTTCTGCATAAGCAGCGTACATCTGGTCAGAAACCTGTTTATGGTCATCTCTGGTTTTTTCTGGTCCAATTCCAGCGTTCATCAGCCTTGAAAGAGAAGGAAGAACATCTATATTGGGATAAATACCTTTTCTGTGCAGTTCCCTCATCAAAACAATCTGACCTTCAGTTATGTAACCAGTAAGATCCGGAATAGGATGTGTTATGTCATCCCCAACCATGGTCAAGATAGGTAATTGTGTAACGGAACCTTTCTTACCCTTAATGACTCCTGCCCGCTCATACAAAGTTGCAAGATCAGTATACATGTAACCAGGATAACCTCTCCTTCCAGGGATCTCTTCCCTTGCTGCACCAATTTCACGAAGACTTTCACAATAGTTGGTCATGTCTGTTAAAATAACAAGGACGTGATAACCGTGCTCATAAGCGAAGTACTCAGCTGCAGTAAGAGCCATTTTGGGTGTAACTAATCTTTCCACAGCAGGATCATCTGCTAGGTTAAGGAAGACCACGCTTCTCTCTAATGCTCCAGTCTGCTTGAAATCATTGATAAAATATTGCGCATCTTCATTTGTGATACCCATAGCAGCGAATATAACCACAAAATTTTCTTTCTTTCCAATAACTTTAGCTTGTCTGGCTATCTGCAAAGCTATTTCATTATGTGGGAGTCCAGAACCTGAAAAAATAGGTAATTTTTGGCCCCTAACCAAAGTGTTCATCGCATCTATTGTTGAGATTCCGGTTTGGATGAAGTCGCTAGGAGATGATCTGGCAAACGGATTGATAGCAGCACCCATGATATCCAAACTCTTTTCAGGAATGATATCTGGGCCATCATCAATTGGTTTTCCACGTCCGCTCAAAACTCTACCCATCATATTCTGGGAAACATCTAATTTTAGTGTTTTGCCAAGAAACTTCACACTACTCTCCACATCTATTCCAGAAGTTCCTTCAAAAACCTGAACAACCACTAGCTCATCTGATGTGTCTAAAACCTGACCGTTTTTTACGTCACCATTAGGCATAGTAACCTTTACAATATCTGAATACCCTATCGGTTCTGTTTTTTCAACAAAAATCAAAGGTCCTGCAATCCTGGTTATTGTTTTGTATTCTTTCATCTTGATCCTCCTAGTTGGTTAATTCTTTCTCCATTTCCTTAGACAAGTCTCCAAGAAGTTTTTCATATTCCTTAATGAATTTTACTTCTCCCAAACGATCCTTTGCCTTAGTATCCAGAATATCCTTGACCCTCATACCATTATCCAAAGCAACATTTGAAAGCTTAGAGAACTGCAATATAGCTTTCATTATCTCATAAGTCTTCTTTAAATCACAAAACGTATCTATGTCATGGAATGCATTTTGTTGTAACAATACTTCCCTTATGAGTCTTGCAACTTGTAACGTAAGTTGTTGTCTTTCAGGTAAAGCATCCGAACCCACTAACTGCACAATTTCCATAAGCCTTTCTTCTTCTTGCAATATAGTCATTATTTCGCTAACAAGATCGTGCCAGTCTGGAGCGACATTCTTTGCATAATAATCCTTTAATGTTTCTAGGTACAAAGAATAAGATGTTAACCAGTTGATACTTGGAAAGTGTCTTCTTTGTGCTAACTTTGCATCCAATGCCCAAAAACATTTTGTGACTCTCAAAGTATTTTGAGTTACTGGTTCTGAAAAGTCTCCTCCCGGAGGACTGACAGCTCCAATAATAGAAACTGAACCTTCTTTATCTGTTCCTAATGGTATAACACGTCCAGCACGTTCATAAAACTGCGCGAGTCTTGTAGACAGGTAAGCAGGATAACCTTCTTCCCCAGGCATCTCTTCTAGTCTAGAAGAAATTTCCCTCATAGCTTCTGCCCACCTACTTGTGGAGTCTGCCATTACCGCAACACTATAACCCATATCCCTATAATATTCTGCGATAGTAACTCCAGTGTAAATAGAGGCTTCACGTGCTGCAACTGGCATGTTAGAAGTATTTGCTATTAATACTGTGCGGTTCATCAATGGCTTACCAGATTTTGGATCTGTTAGCTCTGGAAACTCGGTAAGAACTTCAGTCATCTCATTTCCGCGTTCCCCACAACCAATGTAAACAATGATATCTGCATCAGACCACTTAGCAAGCTGTTGCTGTGAAACGGTTTTTCCTGCACCGAATGGTCCAGGGATAGCGGCTACTCCTCCTTTTGCTAACGGGAAAAGTGCATCAAAAACCCTTTGTCCAGTAATTAACGGAATTTCAGGATTAAGTTTTTTTCCAGCAGGTCTTGCGAACTTAACCGGCCAATTGTGCTTTAGCTTTAATTCATAACCATTATCTAGTTTTCCAACAACATCATTTACGGTAAAGCTTCCAGATTTTATTTCAACAATCTTTCCGGATTCGGTTGGAGGGATAAGTATCTTATGAGGAACCCCTTCATTTTCTTCAACTTCTCCAATAGAATTTCCTGGTTTAACAGAGTCTCCAACTTTTGCAGTGGCCTTAAAATCCCATTTCTTTGTTTGATCCAAACCAGGAGCATCCACTCCTCTCTTGATGAATTCTCCCATCTGCTTTATCAAAACTGGCAACGGTCTTTGAATCCCATCATAAATGCTTCCAAGCATTCCAGGACCTAATTCAACTTTTAGAGGTTCTCCAGTATTAGTTACCGGTTCTCCGGGTTTAATTCCAGAAGTATCTTCATAAACCTGAATGACAATTTTGTCTCCGTCAATCTGGATGACTTCCCCCATCAATTTTTCATTACCTACTCTACAAACATCATACATTCTTGGTTTGATGCCTTTTGCGACAACAACCGGTCCTGCTATTCTATAAATAACTCCTTCTTTCATATTCATCAACTCCATAAATCTACGCCTATCGATTTTTTTATCAATCTTTTCAGGCTCTCCTGTTCTAATTCAATTGAAACCGGAATAAAAACAGGTTCCACAGAATCTTCAACTTCTTGTCTTTGAACTTCATCTAAACTGTCCATGATTTTCTGTTCAAGAACAACAATTCCTACTCCTTCCTTATTCTTTATCTCTTTAATATCATTAAAATGATCATCAGTAGCTTCTACTATGTTTTTTATTCCAGCTAACTGGAATCCTACCACAAATTCATTACTTCCTAAAACCGCTACATTAACCATATTACCTCATATCACAATTGTTTTTTCGATAAATTCCTCTGAAAGTGAAAGTTGCTTTGCCTTTACTATCCTCGTAAGATTTTTAACTTCCAAATCCTTCAAGAACATATAACCCAAAATTACATCCACACTCATCGGATGTTGCCTAATTAATTTCTTTGATTGTTCAAGCAAAAATTTATCTAAATCTATTTCCAAATCGGAAAAATTTATTTCTCCCGAGTCTTTTGAATACTTTTCAACTATATTCCTAAAATCAGTATTTTCAAGTTCTTTTAATATTCCAGAAACATCCGCTTTTAGCATCTTATCCATAATCTCTTTTCTTATGGTTCCGAAATGAAACACCATCTCCTTTATGTCCTGATCAGAGAAATTCTCCTTCTTCAATCTCAAAAGAAGTTTTATGTTCAGCACATCAATCTCATGGAACAAAAACTTTTTGTAAAGCTTTCCCTCTATGTTCAAGTACTTCGATTGAGAAAATACAAAATTAAAATAATACCTATCCAGAACATTCTCAATATAAACCAAAGAATTTGAATTTTTGAAATGATCTAAAGCAGCGCGAGTATCTTTTTCCTTCAAAAAATCCAATCCGGAAAATATTTCTTCCACAGTTTTTTGAGATATAAGTTTGTCAAAGTAATTTGAACTGGAAACAGAAGCTGGATTAAGGTGTCTCTTTGTATCCTCTGGAGAAATACTACTGAACTTAGATCTCAAAATCGTCTTTATGTTGTATATATCATATCTTTTTAAGTACAAAGTTATCAAAATTTTTAAATCCTGGGGAGATATTTTCAGAAGCTTATCAAACTTGTTCCCAAGATTAAGTTGCAAGGTTCTTTCAATAAGTTCTATGCCAGAATATTCCATAGCCAGCTCATCAACTTCATTCTTATATTCGAAATCTTCCAGATACTTTCCAATCTCATCCGGAGAAAGCTTAAGGATCTTATCATAATCCAGCCTAGTAAGAAGGGCTTTCTTCATGATCATTGTCCTTAAGTAAGTATACGGATATTTTTCCAATATAAGCTGCTTTACCATCTTTATTCAAACAAAATCCTTGATGCCTCCTTGATTGTTTTCTCTTTCATTTCCTGGAACATCGACTCAAAGGTATAATTAACTCGAACATTCCCATCCTTCGTTTCGCAAATTATCCCACCATCTGTATCCAAACTCTTGAGTTCTGCTTTACCCTCGCAGAAACTTTTGTCAGAATCATTTGCGTAGATCACATCCACACTGATCTCTTTTCCAGCAAGATCTATCAATTTTTTTGTGACTCCTTCCCGGTCTTTTTTTGGCATGTTCTTGATCTTATCATACGCTTGTAAATAAACAGAATCTATCATCTCTTTCTTAATCTCAAATTCCATCTTCTGAGATTCCATATTCACGAGAGAATTTTCTCGATTCTCCACCACCTTTGACTCTTCAACAAATTTTTGTTCTAATTCCAATTCTATCTTCTTTACACTTTCAGAAGCTTTGTTATTAATCTCTTTAATTTTCTTGCTTGCTTCATCAAGTATTTTTTTCTCTGCTTCTTCACATTTTTTCACTATCTGTGATTTTATTTTTTCAAGACTCATTATCAACACCCAATCCTATTTTTTTACTGACTAATCTATTTGGTAAATTGAAAGGAAGGTAAGGAAAACCTTACACTTTTCCTATCAAAATCATTGCAATTGCGAAACCAAATATGACTAATGTTTCTGGTAAAAGTATGAAAAACAAACCTTTACCTAACATTTTTGGATCTTCAGCTATAGCTCCAAGTACTGCTGGAATAATTTGTTGTTGCGCAAGACCGGTGCCTATAGCTCCTAAACCTAGAGCAAGACCTGCTCCCACTCCCAATAATCCGTTTCCTATCGCTAGTTCTACTGCCATTTATTTTACCTCCATCATAGTATTGATTTTTCTTTCTCTGCCCCAAATGCGCTAAACTCTTTACCGCCCCCACTATAGAATTTGGTAAAGAACTCCACATAATGAAGCCTAACTGAGTGTAATGACGGGCTTAAAATTCCTAAGGCCAAAGCAAAAGTTTGCCCAATGATCAATGCTATTAATGCTAATGGGATAAACAAGATTCCTTTATGAAACAAGAATGTTGCAAATTGGTTTACCATTACCGCAATGAAAACAGAAGCTAGACCGACAGCCATCAGCCTAGCATAAGATAAGATATGGCTGATAATTGTTGGAAGTTCAATTATTCCTATGAACCCTTCTGCCTTATACAGCAAGAATATTCCAACCAATAAAACCCACATCCCAATCTCGGAATGAAGTTCTGGAAAACTTACCAGCCCCATCAGGGGACCTATAAATAAAAGAGCACCTATCTGAATTAAAACCCAACTCATCTTGTGAGTTATAGCTTGCCAAATCCCATGATTTTTGAATTCTAGAATAAATCCTAATAATAATCCAAAATTTACGTGAACCACTCCAGTTATCACCGCAATAGCCATCAACATATCAAAGTCGTGCGTTCTCACTATCAATCCGTGCCACGGCTCAAAACCCAGTACCTCTCCAAACAAGATTCCAAAAATCATTGTAGAAATTCCGGCAGAAATCATTATATTGAAAAAATTACTTCCAACTGGAAATTTCTTCTTCAAATAATAAAATAATGCTGCTATGATAATTCCATAAGCCACATCTCCAAGCATGAATCCCATAAAAATAGGGAAGGTATACGCCATCAAAGAAGTAGGGTCAAACTCATCATATTTTGGAAGAGAATAAATGTTTGTGAAAAATTCAAACTGCTTAGTATATCCTTTATTGTTCAACTTAATCGGTATCTCTTCCGCATCTCCCAGTTTCTGTTCTTCGAAGTATAAATTTCCAGAAGCAGAATCTTGAAGTTGTTTCCTTATACTCTGAATATCTTTTTTAGGAACAAATGCACTCATAAAAAAAGTCTCTTTTGTTGAACCAAAACTTAAAGGAGCTTGTGCCTTATCTGTTTCCGTTGACAAAAAATTTTCTGTGCCTAACAAATAACTTTTATGTTTTTTTGCCAACTCTTTTAATGTATTTTTTCCAGCCTGAATTTCTTTGCCCATCTTCCCTTCATTCTTTATGAGACCTTCAAAACATTCTTTTGCTGGTCCTTTCAATGAAATAACAGAATTTGTATCAATTTCAGAAAAATTTGCGTTTGATAATTCAACTTCTGCCTCTTCAGATTTTGCAGCTTCTACAAAAAGAGCAACAAATGTTTTTTTGTCTTCCTGCATAGTGAAAATCTCAAAATTTTCAGTTATGCTACTAATTTTTTCCTTTATATCTGCATCAGAAACATATCCTAGGTAAGAATTTATGTAACCAGAATTTTGAAAAATGCTAGGAGACAAATCCAACATAGTTAACAATTTTAATATTTTTTTCTGTTCTGAAATAATAGATAATTCATCCTCTTTTGATTTTATGTTTTCAACGTGTTTGTTCACATTTTCTTTTATATCTGTTAAACCTTTTTCAAGATCATCTAATTTTAACTCTTTGGTTTCTTTTACTTCTCCAGATATATTAAGATGAGTTATCATGGATCTTGTTTGCACCAGCAAACTGCTTGTCTTCTCTAATTGCTCCAGAGGACTGCATAGATCATATTCATCTTTCTTATGTTCAATAAAATGTGCCGCCTTTAACTTATGAAGCGTTGAAACTACATTAGATAAAGTGGATTTTGGCCCTACAATAAACAACTTGGACATACGTTCAGGCTTAATCATTTTATTTTGTTGATTTCAAGAACTCGTCATACACATAATCGGTAGCTTTCTTTGTATTTGAAAATGCTTTTTTTCTTATCTTCTCGATATTTTTCTTTGCTTCTCCTAACTTCTTTACTTTTTCGGATTCGAGATTTTTCTTCAACTTTTCCATTGCTTCAACATTTTTCTGTTCAAGCTCTTGTCTCTTCTTTTCCACTGAATTTTTTGAAGATGACTCTGCTTCCCGCACCATAGAATCTGCTTTTTCTCTCGCTTTCTCTAATTTGGAATCTATGCCTTTTTCAGCATCCAATATTTCTTTTAGTATTACTTCACTCATTTTCTTTCTTACGTACGGAACTGCATTATGGCTTAATAAAATGATGTAAATGTTCTATGAAAAACATTTAGTTTTCTATTTTTAAGGTTACCATCCAGTCCATCACAACCTCCGAAATTTTTACTAAATCTTGCTTAATTCTCTCCATATCATACGTCTTGATATCCCTTACATCCACTTCATTGATATGCTCCACGGATTTGGTAAATGACACTGCTTTCTTTAAATCCAATTTGGATATGTCAACCAAAATATCTTGCAATATCTCTATTGGCTTTATTACCTCATCAAGAAATTTAATGTCTTTATCGTTAAGATTTATCAACCTATCCACCATTCTTTCAAGTTCCTTGGATATTAATGAAATATAATAAAGATCAATATTCTTCAAATTGGAAGTGCTTCCAAACATCAAAGAACCTATAACTGCTTTGTCTATAAGCATCTTACTTCTGTCTATCTCATCTTCATACTTGTCGAGAAGCTCCTTATTGTAATTCTTTTTCATGACAATAATCATATTCTTTACCTTCTTGATCATTGTCTTAATCAAAGAACTAGGATCTGCCACCGTAGCAGCACCATCACAAGTTATCTGTTTTTGATCTATCTCCACAGATTCCAAACTGATTAACCTTTTTTGGTCAAGGAGTTTTGTGAAGTCCATCTCTTTATCCAATATTATCTCAAAAGAAGAAGCAGGATTAATGTAAGAAGCAACAACCAACTTATGAATTATTTCAGGATCATCTTCCCCAATATTAAACTTGAGATGGGTTGGTTTTTTTTCAGTTATCTGCGGAGAAATTACCAAAGAACCTTTGCTGCTTTGTTCTATACTTACCTTTGATTTTGAACTTATTTTATGCTCCCTGCACCAAGCAGTAGGCAGGTAAATATAATGCATATCTCCAGTCCGTTGTATATTTCGTATCTCCATAAATAGGCACCAAATAGGAAGTATATATAAAATTTATTGTTTGTTTTGTTTTAATAGAATAAGCTTTTTAAATCAGGTATTGTTCTAGAGTCCTATGCGCCTGTAGCTCAGCTTGGATAGAGCGATTGCCTCCTAAGCAATAGGTCCGGAGTTCGAATCTTCGCAGGCGCGTTTCTTATCTTACCCCCTGTACAGAATTAGCCAACTTATAGACCTATATCTGGAACTTCATCCTTATCTTATCTATTTCTTCCCAGTACATGTGGTAATGGTCTCCACATACATACCTGCCATGCCACGCCTTAGTGGCTTCCCTAGCACATCTATACTCTTCGCATTCCCCCATCTTTATCACACTATTAGATAGTTTTATAGATATTTATAGTTAATCCTTATAATTTTTATAAAAACTATATATTTTTTAGAAAGCTATTTAAGTAGTTTTTTTAAGATTTGCATGAGCTTTTTGCCTTCAATACTCCCCTTATATTTACCCATTAAAATTCCCATATAGGCTCCAATGTTAAGGCCTTTTCTCTTTTCCAGAATATCCTTGATATCTGCTTCCAGGTCCTTGTCAGATATAGGAACATACTTTTCCAAAATTATCTTCTCTTTTTTTATTTTCTTGACTAACAAATCTATAACTACATCTTTAGCAACCTTGCCTTTATGCAAATAATCAAGAACTTCATGAAAATCATCATAAACCAAAGAAGAAGGATCCAATTTTAATCTGGACTTAATCTCCTTAGGGATGCTGATTAATGTGTTTGCAATCAAAGAAGGTTCTAGCTTAGAAAATTTCTTTATCAACTTTTCAAAATGTTCATTATCCACTAACTCCCTAGCTAAATCATTCTTCAACTTATGTTTTTTCTCTATCTCCCCTATTTTTTCAGAAAGCAATCTTGGAAGATTTTTTTTGAGTTCATCCAAATAATGTTTTTCAATACCTACTGGAGAGACATCAGTTTCCGGATACAATCTAGCGGAACCGGGCATAGGTCTCAAGAAAGAAGTAGTAAAGTTAGGTTCTGCTTTTCTAACTTCCTTTTCAAGCTTTTTTCCATTTTCTGTTTCGAAAATTTGTCTGTTTACCTCATAATCTATAACTTTAGGAATACTTTTTAGATCTTGAAAACCTTTTATCTCTACTCTTTCACCTTGCTCTATCGAAACATTAACGTCTTGCCTTATAGTTCCTAAGCCTCGCTTAACATTATCCACACTCCTCAAAATCATACCTATCTTGGAAGCTGCTTCTTTTGCGTGCTCTGCATTTTTTATGTCTACGTCTGTTGCAATTTCTATAAGTGGAATTCCCAACCGATCCAACTTATATTTCACATAATCTTTTTTGCTCTCCAGCTTTTGTGCTGCTTCTTCTTCTAAACAGATAGTAGAGATTCTGACAGTCCCAAGAGAAGTTTCAATATTTCCATCCAAAGCTATCAGCGCTGTTCTCTGGAAACCAGAAACATTACTTCCATCTACAACAGTCTTGCGCATGAATTGTATCTCGTCAACAGGAGTTGCATTCAATAACAGAGAAATTTTCAAAGCTGTTTCTAATGCCGCCCTATTCAATTGCTTAGGAGGTTCTTCATCATATTCAACCAAACACGTATCTTCTGAATTGGCCTCATAAACAAACTTCCTACTTTTTTGCATTTCGTGGGATGCAGCTACATCAACTTGTCCTTGTTCTCCTGCAACAGCTCTAAGCTTTCTCTCAAACTTCACATCAGATTCCCTACTAGAATTTATGGTGGGGCAAGAACAAAAAAGTTTTTTTCCTTCTAATTGCTGATGTATCTCAAGACCACATTTGAAACCTAATTTCTTATAATCTATGTCCATTTTAGAATCAACCTAAAAATTCATCTTCCAATAGTCTTTCATTAATTTCTCCCCTAAGATTCTTAGTCACAAGATCTTTAACTTCATCTTTCTTGAAATTTCCAAGAAGCCATGCAAGCTTTATGAAAGCAGTTTCAGGAAGCATATCTTCTCCTGAAATAACACCTACTTTTTGTAAATCTATTGCACCTGAATAAACGTGCATATGCACTCTTCCAAAGATACATTGAGAACTCATCACAACAACACACCCACTTTTTGCAACATTTTCTATTGCTTTCAAATTCTTTTCATGTATCTTAGTAAGCTCATTAGGATTCCCTACTGGAGCCTGACCAAGACCCGTACCTTCGATAATCAGACCTTTGTAACTTTTAAAGAACTCAAACTGTTCTGGAAACATGTTCGGATGGCATTTTAAAAAACCAACTTTCTCCTCGAAATTATCTTTTATCAAAAGCTTATCAGATTTTGATTTCTTTGCATAATTGTTCAAAAAATTAATTTTTCCAGATTCATAATTAACTCTTGCAATTGGTCTATCATTGACAACTTTGAACGCATCTCTCCTGCTTGTATGAATCTTACGAGTCTTAGTCGCAGGCATTATCAAACAATCAGAGTCATTAGTATTTTCGTGCATGCAAACTGCAACACCAGCAAAAGCAGAACCAGTTATGAATTTTGCGGCAGCAATCAAATTAGAAGCTGCATCTGTACTTCCCCTATCCGAACTTCTCTGAGAACCAACAATAATCAAAGGAATGTTTATGTTTTCAAGAGCAAAACTCAAGGCAGCAGCACTATACCCCATAGTATCAGTTCCATGTGTCAAGATTATCCCATCCACATTTTCCTTTACTTCTTCTTCTATGGCTTTGCAGATCAGAGAATAATGTTTAAATCTCATATCTTCAGAAAACATGTTAGATATAAGCCTGCTTTCTATGTTAGCAATGCCTTTTAGTTCTGGAAACATTTCAAGAATCTCTTCAGGAGAAAACTTTGATACAACCCCCCCAGTCCGATAATCAACTTTCGAAGCTATGGTGCCCCCAGTATGAAGAATAGAAATTGTTGGTTTTTTAGAATCTTTTTTTGATTCTTTTTTTGTTGTCTGTTTTACAGATTTATACTTTTCAATTATCTTAATCCCTTCTATTTTTTTGTTATCTATCCCAACATTATAACCGCTATCCAGCTTTATGACAATAGAACTAGTTTCCTGATTAGGCATCAAGATTCCCTCTTTAACTGAATCTTTAGTTGTTACCTTAACTCTGTCTCCTGGTTTTGAGGTCATGCAGAAAAATAAGAACTAAGTTATTTAAATATTTTGGGAAGAAATTATATCTTTAAGTCCTTGTCTAACTCGTCAAAGAAATATTGTAACCTGCTGGGATCTAACTTTATCAAACTAATTTTTTTATCACCCACCGCAAGATCAAAATCCTGAGTAACGTAATACATCCCATATAGTAAGTAAGTAGCAATGGCAACAGAGATCATACCATTTGCTCCAGGGAGGAATATCGCTATCAAAGCTAGATAAAGCAACAATACCTGTTGCAAAAGCTTATCATAAGCGGAAGGAGTGTAGGAAGATTTTCTCCCTATTATGAAAGTGGAATCTTCAAAAATTCCACTCAACAAAGCAGCAAGACGATGATGAGGAATCAAAGGATGATTTCCAAGTTCCAAAACTTTATTATACAACCTTTCATTTGATTTAACCATTAACTTTACACAATCTTTGTCCGGTCCACGATATATCTTCAAAAAATCTTCAATCCAACTATGCATTGCTTTTGTTCCTGCTTTATTTTTTAATGCATTCAAATTAAAAACCAAAGAAGAAACTTTTCCGTGCATAGAAAACATTGCCCGCTCCAAATCCAGATACTTCCCATAAGTTGTTCCAATTTTCTGAGACAAGATAACTCCTAACGCGAAACCTATTATTGTAAACAATACCGAAACATTATCAATCGCAAACCAGGTCCCAATCTTTTCTAGATAGATGATTACCGACTTAAATAAGACTAATAATAAAACCAATGGAGTTATCTTTTCAAAAATTGTCTCCCTAAACTGAAATACCCCATATATCTTGATGTACTTCAACAACCTTAATAGTCTCAAAATCCTAAAAGCCCTTAGGTAAGCAAGATTATTGAAACCAAGATAAAAAGGAACTATGGCTAATAAGTCTATCAAATTAAATTTATCTATAGCAAACTTAACCTTGTTTGGAGAAGTTGCAAAACGAAGAACATATTCAAGAGTAAAGATTACCAGAACAAAAAACTCTGCTTTTATTATAACTTCATGATAAGGTTCTAAATAAGTTGGTGTGAACAAACTTATAACCGCACTTCCTGAAGAAATCAAAATAAGCAAGATTATGAAGATCCTGAAAGAAGTTGCGTATGTTGTTTTGGATTCCTCAAAAAAATAGAAAATTTTTTCTTTAGTGTGCATTATCAACCTAAATAAACTGGTCTTTCTTCCTGCATCTGTTTTGCGCGAGCAGAGCTAAACTGGTTCTTTAAAGATTCATAGGCTTGTTCAATTTCCTTAGTTACAGAAGGAGGTACTTTCTCCAAAGCTTTTTCAAAATGTTTCATACCAATATGTTTTGCATCCATGTTCTCTCTTAATGCAAATATAGCAGCTTCTCTGCACACACCTTCTATGTCCGCTCCAGCATAACCTTCGGTTTTTTTTGCAAGCTCTTCCAACTTTACTGATTTAAGGGGCATCCCCTTAGTATGAACCTTAAAAATTTCAACTCTTGAAAACTCATCAGGAGGAGGAGTAAGAATAATCCTATCAAATCTTCCAGGTCTTAACAAAGCAGTATCAACAATATCTGGCCTGTTAGTTGCAGCGATAATAACAACATCATGCATTTCCTCAAGACCATCAATTTCTGTTAATAATTGATTTACAACACGTTCAGCTACATTATTCTCTGAACCCATGCTCCGTCTAGGAGCCAAAGAATCAATCTCATCAAAGAAAATTATTGTAGGACTTACTTGCCTAGCTTTCTTGAAAACTTCCCTAACAGCTTTCTCAGATTCACCAACCCATTTAGATAATAATTCTGGTCCTTTAACAAGAATAAAATTCGCTTGTGATTCATTTGCGACAGCTTTTGCCAGCAAAGTCTTTCCAGTGCCAGGAGCACCATACATCAATATGCCTTTTGGAGGTTTTACTCCTAATCTTGCAAAAGATTCCGGATGATTTAAGGGCCACTCAACAGCTTCTTTAAGCTCCTGTTTCATATCATCTAATCCACCAACATGCTCCCACTTCACATTAGGGATTTCAACTAAAACCTCTCTTAAGGCAGAAGGTCTAACTACCTTAAGTGCATCCTTGAAATCTTTTTGAGTCAATCTTAATTTTTCCAAAACTTCCTTAGGAATTGGTTGATCTTCCTCCAGCCTTAATTCAGGAAGAATTCTTCTTAAAATAATCATAGCAGCTTCCTTTGCAAGTGAAGCAAGATCCGCTCCAACAAAACCATGAGTTATGTCTGCGAGTTCCTTCAAATTTACGTTTTTGGCCAGAGGCATGTTTCTTGTATGAATCTTTAAAATATTTAATCTGCCTGGTTTTCCAGGAACACCAATTTCTATTTCCCTATCAAAACGTCCAGGTCTTCTAAGAGCAGGATCCAGGATATTAGGCACATTTGTTGCAGCAATAACAACTACTTTGCCTCTGCTTTGCAAACCATCCATCAAAGCAAGCATTTGAGCTACAACTCTTCTCTCAACTTCTCCTTTAGTCTCTTCACGCTTCGATGCGATAGCATCAATCTCATCTATAAAAATTATGGAAGGAGCATTTTTCTCTGCATCCTCAAATTTTTTCCTCAAGTTTTCTTCTGACTGACCATAATACTTGCTCATAATTTCAGGACCATTAATAAGAATAAAATGAGAATTTGTTTCATTGGCAACTGCCTTTGCCAACAACGTCTTTCCAGTGCCAGGAGGACCGTGCAGTAAAACACCTTTCGGAGCTTCTATACCTAAACGTTCAAAGATTTCAGGATGTTTTAATGGAAGCTCAACCATCTCCCTAACTTTCTTAACTTCATCTTCTAATCCACCAATATCCTCATAAGAGACTTCAGGAACCATCTCTTCTTTGACCTCAACCGCTTCTGGGTTGAAAATAATTTCAGTATGTTCCGATATTATCACACTCTGCTTAGGATTAGTATCCACAACTATGAACTTAATATCTGAAAAACCAAAACCCATCATACTCTCATCAAGAATATTAAAAACGTCCTCAAAAAACGGAGATTCTGACATTGTAGAACGTCTTCGCTTTGAACCTCCAAGTGAAACTATGTCTCCTTTTCCCAAAGCTCTTCCCAAAAGGCCTTGTTTAAATATTTCTGGGGATGCACGAATTACCATCCCTTTTCTTGCAGGGGCAATCGTGACTTTTTTTGCTTCCTTGACATCTGCTTTCTTGACTTGAACCATCTCTCCAATCCCCGTTTTGGAATTTTTCCTTATGATACCATCCATACGCACAATGTTCAGACCAATATCTCCAGGATAAGCACGATCTGCAATAGCAACAGTTTTACGGTCACCTTCTAACTCAATTATGTCTCCAGGCCTTACCCCAATTTCATTAAGAAAAGAATTATCTACACGAACTATCCCCTTATTAACATCATCTTGAATCGCTTCCGCAACCTTTAGCTTTAGAACTTTTTCTTTCATCGTTTTAACAAGAACCTGAAATTATGAGTTTATATAAAGTTTTTGTTTGAGAGTAGTTAAAAAAAGAATCAGGCTTTTTGGTTCTCAACTTGAACCTTTGGCAATGGCACTGGAGAAGGCAAATTAACTTCATTACTTAGTATCAATGCCTGTACGTTTGATTTATTAAGAACAACAGTGATTATTTTTGCCATCATATCTTTAGGAAGCTTCTTGTTTTTCTTCCAGTCATCCATTATTTCCTTAGACTTCTTAGACTCCTCCAAATAAAGAACATTACCAGTTAGATTAATACTTCCCATACTAGGAGTGTACTTGCAAGTAAACTCAAACGTGAAAGAAAGAGCCTTTTGCTTACTAGCTCCGATAGCAAGGTCTTTTTCCTCAACATTGATAATAGAAACATTATTGTCAATACTGACCTTACCTTTAGCTGCTTCCTTCTTCTCAGCCCTTATTTTTGTGAAGTTGAATGATACTACCGTCATTTTATATTTTGATTTTGAAAGAGATATTTAAAACTTTGTTTTTTGATTATTTGTTCTTTTCTTTAGGCATTTCCCTAATATGGACATCTTGTTGTGGGAACGGAATTTCTATCTTATTCTTATCGAATTCTTCCTTGATCTTCTTGATTGTATCAAAATGAACTGACCAATAATCATCCTTGCTGGTTGTAGGTCTTACAGTTATATTTACGGAACTATCTCCCAAATTATGCACAACAACCTGAGGTTCAGGTTCTTTTAGAACACGATCGTCTTTTTTCAGGATGTCTTTAATGATCTTTATCGCTTGGTCCATGTTTGAACTATAACTTATACCTACCATCATATCATAATTTTTTCTTATCTTATTACCAGAAAAATTTACTATAACATCTCCCCAAATCTTGTTATTCGGAATGGTTATCTTGTTTTGATTACCAGCTTTCAGTTCACAAGCAGCAATCCCTACCTTGACAACTTCTCCAGTTATGCCACCCACTTCAACCCAATCATGCACCTTGAAAGGTTTATAGAAAAGTATGAAGACTCCGGAAGCAAGATTACCCAAAGTGTCCTTTAGTGCAAAACCAACAACAAAACCCATGATTCCTAATCCAGCTACCAACCCAGACACATTAACTCCCAGATTTGCTAGAACTATGATAATCAAAATCAACCAAAGAATAACCTTAACCCCATTCTCTATGAAAGTTTCCACACCACGTTCAAATTCAAATTTATGGAAGAACTTCTCAATAGCCTTGATAATCAACTTAATACAAATATAACCTACAATGATTACAACTAAAGTAGTTGCTATTTTAGGGAGATAAGAGTTAACCTTATCCAATACAATCCCGTATATGTTCTGAAGGAAAGATGCCATATTATCTCGCAGTGATTTTCATTATATAAAGATTATGGTTATTACTTCTTCTGCTCACCGTAAGCAGATTCTATCATTTCAAGAGTTGCAATATCATTCTTCCCAAGATCTTCCCTCAACTTAATAACTCTTGGAAAACGTAAAGCATAACCAGAAGTATAAGTTGGAGATTTTTGCAATTCTTCATAACCAATCTCCAAAACTATCTTAGGTTTTACCAGTAATCCTTTTCCAGATTCCTTAGTTACTAAAGGCTTCAACAGCTTGGTAAGGTCATCAAAACTTAATCCTTCTTCATTTTTTTCTTTTAATCCGGTGCTGGCCTTGCCAACTTCCAACAAATTATTATTTTCATCAATGCAAGCAAGAGTATAACTGGTAATCCACTCCGAACGTTTACCATCTCCCCACTCGGCAGCTACAATCATTAAATCCAAATTTTCTTTCGTTGGCTTCAATTTTACCATGTACCCAACCCTGCCTCCAGGCTTGTAAGGAGCATCAAGCTTTTTAGCCATAAGCCCTTCATTACCAGAATCTAAAGCTGCTCTGTAAAAATCAGAAACTGCTTGCTCATCCGAAGTAGTGATGCTTTTTGCTAGAACTATCTTTTTTTCCTTTTCATCAATTATCTTTTTCAAAATTTCTTTCCTATCCTTAAAAGGAAGCTTGGTTGTGGTTTTACCTCGATAGTTTATTACATCAAAAACATTAACCTCCACAGGAAACTTTTTTGACAAATCTTCTATTCCATGTTTTCTCTTGATTCTCTGAGAAATATTCTGGAAAGGTAAATATCTGCCTGCTTTTTTATCATAACCCACAGCTTCAGAATCAAGAATTACTTTATCTTCACGAATATGTGATTTTACATACTCCACAACTTCCGGAAATTGTTGGGTTATATTCTCCAGCCTTCTTGTGAAAATTTTTACTTTTCCCCCATCCTTATGTATCTGCATGCGCATACCATCATACTTATACTCAAACTCTGCTGGTTTACCACAACGCTCAAAAGCTTCTTCAATGTTTTTAGCTTTAAGAGCAAGCATCACCTTAATGGGATTTCCAATTTCCATCTCCACTTTTTGTAATGCTTCAAGCCCTTTTTTAGCTGCTTTTGCAACAGGAACAAAATCATTTGTTACATCATAAGCTCCCTGAACAGCACCAACATACTTGTTGTAAAGTTCCCGGTCTTCAATCTCTACCTTGTGTTCTTCCTTCACATATTGCACCTTAAGTTTTTCTCCAAAAAAAGCCCACACTATAGAATCCCGGATAGTGCCTTCTCCAACTCCAATGCGCATATCATCCAATATCGTTCTTGCTATGTATTTTGCTTCGGCAGGGGTTGCGGACGTAAGAAGTTCAGCTATCAAAGAAATCTTCCTGTCCACTGAACCACTCCCTTCCATAATCGCAAGCTCCCTTAAATTTTTCAGAACCTTCTCGATTGTTAGGTCTTGAGAAGCCAAAGTAACCTGCTTTTTTTTCTTTATCAGATTATAAGCAGTTGTTCCTAAATCTCCAGAACCTTTCCAGTCCTCATTTATTTTTTCTTTTTGGATTCCAGAAGCAATAGAAATAGCCTTAACAAGAATCTTAGAAGCAATACCTATTTCTGAATCATCTTGTCTGGAAAAAATTCTTCCTTCCAACAACAAAACAACACTGCTTAAATCACCTTCATTTATCGTTTTAAGAAACTCAGAAATTATGTGAGTATAGTGCAACCTTTTTGTTGTACCATCAAGTTGTTCATAAACTTCAACAAGTTCCGAGTATTTCATTACAAAAATTAATCTCAGATAGTATAAAAAAGTGTCGCTGGAGGAAAGATTTTAAAGTGTTTAAAGTAGCATTCTCTCAATGTTAAAGAAAAACAATACTGATCTGGAAAAAACAATCAAAAAAAACAGGAAATTGATAATTTCAATGGTTGTTATTGTGATTCTGGTATTTTCTTTTTCTTCTTATAAAGCCTGGCTGAATTTCAGTTTTTTTGTGGGGGATGATCTTGTCTTAAACTTAGAACCAAAAGATAGATCATTCTCAATCCATTACGGAGATACACAGGATGTTTCTATATCGGCAGAAGTTGAAAACAGTCTATTTTGCAACGCTTTTTGCACTTATGAATTCAAAGACCTTTCGGTAGGAGAAACATTAGATGAAGGAACTTTTACAAGCAACCTTGAAGAAAACAAATTTGAAAAAACATTTTCCTTGGAAGCTGATAGAGTTGGAGCTGGCCAGAAACTTTACTCTTTCAAAATAAAATGCAACAATATGAGGGAATTCTTTTGCCCGAGTAACGAAGACATAAGGGAAAGATCTTCTTTCATAACTCTCAATTATGACATTTCAGAATCAGAAAAATTATTGAAAGAAACACTCAGGAAGAATATTACCAATCTGATAAAAGAACTAGAAATCTTAGATGTTGATGTGCAGAAACTGAACAGCAGATTCTTCAAGTTGAGTTTTGATATCAACCTAAAAGATTTTGTTGTAAGAAAGGAAAACATAAATCAAGATTACAACAACATAATAATTGAGCTTGAAGGTTTGGAAAGAGTATGGTCAGAAGAAAATTATTTCCTGCTGGAAGAGCTTTTCAACAAAAGTTATGATAAACGGATCTCGGAACTAAAGGAAGATATCCTCGCATTTGAAATTGATGGGGGAATAATTTTAGACAAACATAATTCAATAATAGAAGATGTTAATGGCTTGAGATTAGATAATTCAACAAGTTCCCTCCTAGAAAATTCTTATCTTTATGAAAATTACAACTACCTTCTTGAGGACCTGAAAAATCTATCCGAAACCATAACAAAAAATTCCTTTGACAACTATAGCATCTTAACGTCTGATGCCGAAATCTTAAAAATAAAATTTGAAGAATTAAAACTAGAATCTAAAAAACTGATCAAAAAACTTTATTTGGAAGGGACATACTATAACGTGCTTGAAAGAGACAAATTATGCATGCTGGGAATGTGTCTTGACAGAGCAAACTTTGCTGAAACAATCCTAAGATCAGTGAACGCAGAATCACAAGACGTGAAAGATGCATGTTCGTCCTTGAACAATCTCCTAGCAAATTATGAAAATATAACCCGCATCAACGAAACTAAGGTAGACCTGATAAAGGACAACATCCTGGATGAAATCTCTAACCTTCAATCTGCAAACGAAATAAACCAGTCCCTAGAAATTTTATTTAATTTAAGTGAAGAGCATACTGTTTCTGGAGTAATAGACAACAAAACTTTAGAATTTAATCAAACCTATTGTGGTTTTTACTCTAATCTGACACCCGAGGATATTGATAAAATAAAAGATGTTGAAGGGAAAAACTTTACTTCTATGATAGATATTGAACTGAGTGAAAACTTCCCAGTGTGTTGTGTGTTTGGGGATTGTAATAAGTGCTGCAGTGAAGAATCATGCGATGATGAATCATTGTATCCTGTCCTATTTTTACATGGACATTCTTTCAACAGTGACAATAGTCCAGATTATTCTTTAGATGCGTTCAACAAGATTCAAACAAGATTACAAGAGGATGGGTATGTAAGCGCAGGCACCATAACACCTAAATCAGAATATAGTGAAATAGAAAAAGGCAACTGGGGATTATCCTCAAAACCTGTTTCCGTCAAGGGAAGCTATTATCTCATCAGCTTTTATGATATTGAAAGCTATTCTTTGGCAACACAAAAAAGTGAGAACATAGAAACATACGCAATAAGATTAAAAGAACTTGTTGATCTTCTCAAGTTTAGAACCGGGAAAGATAAAATAAATGTAATAGCACACAGCATGGGAGGGTTAGTTGTGAGGTCATATATGCAAATATTTGGAGATGGAGACATCAACAAACTTATAATGATAGCTACCCCTAATAAAGGAATTTCCGGACAGATAAACAATTACTGTCCGATTCTTGGAGAGAAAAAGGAATGCAATGATATGTCCTCTAACAGTATATTCGTAAAAAAAATTAATGATCCTAATAAGATTCCTAAAAATGCAAGAATCTTCAACATAATCGGAGAGGGTTGCGATGGAGGGGATGGAATCGTGAATAAAGAAAATGGAGTGTTAGATTATACTGAAAACTTTTTTGTTAATGGAAGCTGCGAAGGATTCTCAGACCTATTACATACACAGGTGTTGGATATTGATCGTTATCCGAAGGTATATGACCTCATCAAAGACGTTCTGAAAAACTAATTCCTTATAATCTATATAAATTATAGAGGGAGAAATTATATGTTGGTCTTGCTTGATGGTTGTAAGAGAGTAGGTTTGTCTATAAGGGAGGTGGAGGTAATGTATCTGAAATGTATTGGGTGTGGAGAGGAACTGCATTCCAAATTGTCAAAAAAAAGAGATGTGTGTAGCAATTGTGTAGGGGATTCTGACATGGGATTGCTATCTAGGGAATATTCTAGAGGGTTCAGCACTTTTGACCACATTCATCTAAAGAAAAAATATTAAGATGGAATATCCACAATTTTTCTTTTTTTGAGTATCTAGTTCTGGTAGTTAAAACAATAAATTTATTAATTATTAATCAAAAGGAAGAGTATGGACGTCTTTGAAGCAATAAGGGTGAGGAGGAGTATAAGAAAATATACTGATCAAGAAGTTCCCTGGGATAACATTGTTACAATCCTACAAGCAGGAAAGTACTCTCCAAGTGCAGGAAACCTACAAAACTGGAAGTTTATCACAGTTAAAATAGATGGTAAGAGAAGTGCAATATCCCAGGCATGCATGCAACAGGAATGGATGGAACAAGCTCCAGTACATATAGTGGTCATTGGGGAACCAAAAAAAGCAGAAAGATTCTATGGAGTTAGAGGCTCAAGATTATATACCGTGCAACAATGCGGAGCTGCTATCCAAACAATGATGTTAACGGCTACAAGCCTCGGTCTAGGAAGCTGTTGGGTTGGAGCGTTTGATGAATACGAAATAAGAAGAATTCTAGGATTACCGGAAGATGTCAACGTACAAGGAATCATAACTATTGGATATGCGGATGAACAACCAGAAGCACCTCCAAAATTAAGACTAGAACATGTGATGTACTTCGACAAGTGGTTCGGAAGATTAGAAAATCCGAAAACATACATCGGATGGTGGAGTGTCTTCAACAAAAGAACAGTAGATGAAACCAAAAAATTAGCAAAAAAAGTACATAAAAAAGTAAAAGAAAAAATAAGTAAGCGAGTTAAGAAAGATAGAAATTGATTTTTAGAATAATAGTTCTTCCTGTTTATTGTCAAAAAAAAATAAAATCCCTCTTACGAGGGACAAATTGCCTTCACAGTTAAAAACGTTGGGGGTGGTTTTTTTCTAATGAAGGCACAGAAAACAAACACCTTACGGTGTCCACCACAAAGACTAAAGGGTGAATGTGCCTACTTACTCTATTGATCCACTATCTCTATCCCGAGTTCCTCTGTTAATTCTAAAACTTCAGGACTGGATTCTAGAGCGTGCTCTTTTCCCAAAATCCATGGACTCTTGACTCCAGTAACTATGGTCATGACCGTTAGTTTACCGTCCATTTCTTTAGTAACTCTAGCTCCCCAGATGACATTAGCATCTTGGTCAAGTGAATCTGTTACTAGTTCTCCAACTCTGTTGATATCATCCAAGGTCATGTCCGTTCCACCTTCAATATGGATTAATGCTCCGGTTGCGCCTTTGTAATTAATATCTAACAAAGGATTTTGTAAAGCTCCATTAACCGCTTCATCTACCTTACTATTAGTATCACTTGCACCAACACCTATAGCTGCTACGCCGCCATTGGTCATGATTGCTTTCACGTCAGCATAATCCAGATTCACTAAACTAGGAACTGCAATCGTTTCCACAATACCTTTAATCATTGTTGCAACCAGCTCATTTGCTACTGCAAATGCTTGTTGGATCGGTAAATTTCCAGCGATCTTTACCAATCTATTATTATCAATAACTATTACCGTATCTGCTACTTGCCTTAATTGATGCAGTCCAAATTCTGCTTTATCAACCCTAGCCCTTTCTATCTTAAAAGGCATGGTGACCGTACCAATAACAATGGCTCCTGTGTCTTTTGATACCTGTGCAACAACTGGGGCTCCACCTGTACCGGTTCCTCCGCCCATTCCTGCGCAGACAAAAACCATGTCAGACCCTTTAAGACATTCTTTGAATTCTTGTAAATTTTCTTGTGCGGCTTCTGCCCCTTTTTCTGGAAAACCACCACATCCTAAACCTCTAGTTACTTCTTTTCCTGTTAGGAACTTACGATCAGCATTAATCATGTCCAAGTGTTGTTGATCAGTGTTACATGCAAGAATCTCAGCACCCTTAACACCTTTATTATACAGCCAGCCAACCATGTTGTTACCAGCACCACCAATCCCAATTACTTTTATATTTGCTTGACCTATTCGTGCATCTGCATTTTCAGTCTGCTCACTAGCTTTAATCGCGTTTTCAACAATAAATTCCATTTAGTCACCCCAAATTTTGTGGTTTTTTGAAATATATGTTCCAAACTAAATATTAGAGTACCAAAATATTTATATTGGACTTAATACATTCCTACCCTTAGAAACAAAGTTGTTTGCGCCAACAAATAGCTTGAATTTATTAAATCAACTAAGATAAAGTTTGTTTGTACCAAAAACGTGTTGAAAAAGTCGCTTTTTCGCCAAAAAAAGCTGCTCGGTTGAGTTTTTCGCCAAAAAGACTCAATTAAATATTTCTTTTTATTAATTAATCAAGAACTTAACTATTATATAAATATTTCTTTAGTACAAAATATAGTTTTTAGTATATTGGTTTAGGAGATTTTAGATTAATCTTATAAATTAAATTAGAATTCCTACAATTATGTCACTTTATTTCATCGGATTGGGGCTAGGAAATGAGAATGATATCTCCGTAAAAGGTTTAGAACTAGTAAAGAAATCAGATGTCGTTTATCTGGAAAACTATACCTCCCAGCTAAATTGTAGTAAAAAAGAACTAGAAAAATTGTACGGTAAAGAAGTTATTTTAGCTGATAGAAAAAAAGTAGAAATTGATTCTGATGAGATCTTGGATAATGCTCAAATAAAGAACGTTGCTTTCTTGGTTGTAGGAGATGTTTTTTCCGCAACAACACACTTAGACCTCTATCTTAGAGCTAAAGAAAAGGAGATAAAAATAGAAATTGTGAATAATGCCTCAGTTCTTACAGCAATAGGGATAACTGGCCTACAACTATACAAATTTGGCAAAACAAGCAGCATTCCTTTTGAAAATGAGAACGTACAAGTTCCTTATGATGTTTTAAAATCTAATTTGAAGAATAATCTACATACTTTGTTCTTATTAGACCTTAATCCAGTAGAAAATAAGATATTATCTGTTAATGATGCAATAAGATACTTGCAAAAAGTAGAACTAAAACGAGGAGAAGGTGTTTTTAAGGATGGAACCTTGTGTGTTGGCTGTTCTAATCTAGGGAGTCAAGACAGGATAATTAAGTCTGGAAAAGCTCATGAGCTCCTAAAACAAGACTTTGGTAAAGGTATGCAATGTCTGATAGTTCCATCTCAAAAGTTACATTTCATGGAAGAAGAAGCGTTACGGTTGTGGAGATAGGTTAATATAATTCCCAATTACTCCTGGAAGAACCACTACTCCAGAATTTATTGGTACAACTTTCCTCTCAGGATTCAAAAAATCATGACTTAACTGCGTAACAATACTCTCAAAAGATTCTCTCTGCTCCTCATAAGTTATGCTTTCTCCGGCTTCGAAGATAGGCATCCGGACATAAGCAAGATGATTATCTGAAGAACGATTTAATCTGAATTCCGCACCGCCTCCAACAATGAATGGATAAAAAACAGAATTTATTAGTGTACTTTTTCCAGCTCTTTGAACAACAAATGAGTCTGGCTCATGACTAATATGCCCATATAGTTCAAAATCGGCACTTCTTATTCCTAATTCCTCAACTAATTCTCTCTCCAAAGCACCCAATTCCGACTCTCCATCTTCAATGCCACCACCAGGAAACCCCCAATAACTAGTCATATCTTGCTTCCCAGTCAAAAAAAGAATAACTTCACCACGATCAATATCCAAAGGAATTCCTCTAACAACCTCCCGTGTAGCATAATTTCTTTCTGACAATCCCATCTTACCTACAATGACCTTCTTCACAGCCATACTCACATTCGAAATTGCCCTGCATGGGATTCTCATCCTCACAATAAAATTCTCGTACATACTTCAAACTAGTACAAAAATCCTCAAACTCAAATCTCGAAGAATTATCGTAATAACCAAAAGTCTTTCCTGCAACAAACCGGTTTATGGAATTGTCAGTATCGTGACATAATCTTACTGTATGTATCTCTTCAGGCACTTCCTCAATTTTTTCCGAGATTTCTTCTATGGCATCTTCTTCCTGGATTATATCAAAAGCCACACTCGCACCAGTAACATTATTATCCTCATTAGAGCAAGCAATCAAGAATAACAACAAAAAAGCAGAAAATAAAAGCAAAATTCTTTTCATCATCCTTTATTTTTATAAATTAATATAAATAGTTTTGCAATTTGTTTGAAGATAATTTTATAAATAGTTCCAGATATCACAATTCACATAGCCCCGTAGTGTAGTGGTCAATCATCTCGGATTTTGGTGGTGGAGCATTTTTCGATTTCATCGAAAACATCCGAGGACCCAGGTTCGAATCCTGGCGGGGCTATTCCTTATCCAAAATGAAGGAAAAATTGAAGAAATTCTCGATAAAAGACAAAAAAATATTTTATGATACTTATTCTAAACTAAAATTTCCGTTAGCAGAAAATAGCTTTTATTGGTTATTATTGTGGAAAGACTGCTACAAAGAAATGAAATGGACCAAGATAAACAATAATCTGTGCTTATTTTTAAAATTTGAAGGTAAAAAATATGTTTGGGGACCGATCCTTCCAGGCAACAAATTAGAAAATACTTTAGAAAAATGCCAAGAAATACTAAAAAATTCTGGCAAGGAAGGAGATGTTACAATTATGTACATTCCAGAAGAGCTAAAAAAAGATTATGAAAAACTTGAAGGTTATGTACTTATTGAACAAAATCAAGATTACATCTATGAAAGGGGAAAAATAATAGGATTAAAAGGGGATAATTACAAAAGCAAAAGAAACCTAGGAAATTATTTTCTTAATAATTACAAAAACAAAGTTGAAGAGTATGATAAAGAAAAACACCTTGATGGATGTAAAGAACTTCTTGAAACATGGAAAAAACAGAAGCTCACAAACATGGAAGGGGGGGAAAACAGTTTGGAGTATGAGTATCTTGCTAACCTAGAGGCATTAAACAAAGTCAACGAATTTAATCTAAAGGGAATTACAGTGTATGTTGATGGAAAAGTCCAAGGGTATAGCTTTGGAGAGCGAACAAATGGAAAAATGTGTACTTGTTTCTTTGAGAAAACAAATTTAGATATAAAAGGACTTTCGGTTTTTATATATGGGGAATTTCTTAAGCTGTTTGATTGTGAACTAGTAAATGCAGGAGAAGACTGGGGCATAGAATATTTAAAACAGATAAAAATGTCATATCATCCGGATATGATAAAGAAAGGCTACTCCTTAAAGAAAATAGACAAAAAACTATAAAAACTGCATGGAGTTCTTAGTAGGATGCAAACGAGCAACCCCCACACAATCTAAAAAATTGCTCACAATTCACAATGGTTGATCTAAAGTCTATAGAAGAGAAATGGAAGAAAATCTGGGAAGAAAACAAAGTCTTTGAGTCAGATGCTTCTCTTGGAAAAAAGAAATTTTTTGCTACATTTCCTTATCCTTACATGAACGGATTTCTTCATATGGGTCATTTTTATTCTGTTATGCGAGCAGAAGTCTTCTCAAGATATAAAAGGCTTCAAGGACATAATGTGTTATTTCCACAAGCATGGCACTGTACTGGGAGCCCTATCGAAGCAGCAGCAAAAAGAGTAAGAGAAAAAGAGTCAAAACAGATAGAAAGCATGAAGAAACAGGGTTTTTCTGATAAAGAGATAGAAAAATTTGGAGAAGCAAAGCACTGGACAGAATTCTTTCCTGCAAGAGCAAAAGAAGACTATCTCAACCTAGGAATGAGTGTTGATTTTCGTAGAAGTTTTATCACAACTAGCTTAAATCCGTATTATGATAAATTCATAGAATGGCAATTTAATAAGTTAAAAGGTAAGTACGTTGTGAAGGGAAAGCATCCGGTTGTATGGGATCCAAAAGAAAATACTCCTGTAGGGGACCATGACCGAGTAGAAGGAGAAGGGGAAATTCCTCAAGAGTTCTTGCTTATTAAACATAAACTGGAAGACGGAAGATTAATTGTTACTGCAACCCTCAGACCAGATACCCTACTTGGAATAACAAACTTATATGTTAATCCCGATGTAACTTACAAAGAAGTTGAAGTAAAAAATGAGAAATGGATAGTTTCAGAAAATTGTATTGCTAATTTAGAATCCCAGGGTTTTAATCCAAAAGTTAGAGGCGATGTTTCTGGAAAATCTTTGATTGCGAAGAAGGTAGAGGTTGTTGGCAACAGAAAAGTTTTGTGTCTACCTGCAAGCTTTGTGGATGAAAAATACGGAACGGGTTTAGTACACTCAGTTCCATCAGACAGCGTAGATGACCTGATAGCATTATGGGATTTGCAAAAAGATGAACAGACTCTGAAAAAATATGGTTTTAATGTTGAAGAAGTTAACGCAATAAAACCGATACCTGTCCTTAACACTCCCGGTTACGGAGAGAATCCTGCTGAAGTAATGTTAAGGGAGGAAGGAATCAAATCACAAAAAGAATCCAAAAAATTAGAAAAGATAAGAAATGAATTGTATAAGATAAGCTTCTATAATGCAACCTTTAATTCCCTATATCAAAATTATTTTTCAGAAAACTTAGAAGGGAAAAATGTACAAGACCATAAAGAATTAATAAAGGATGAGCTTGAAAAACAAGGCTTCTCAGATAAATATTATCAGCTCACAGGAAAAGTTGTTGCTAGAAGTTTATCTGAGTGTGTTGTGAAGATAGTTGAAGATCAATGGTTCATGAACTATTCGGATAAAGAATGGAAAAAATTAGCTCATGAATGTTTAGATAGTATGAAACTTTACCCTGATAAGAGCAGACAACAATTTAATTATGTCTTAGATTGGCTGCAAAACTGGGCTTGTGTTCGCGAAGTGGGTTTAGGAACAAAATTACCCTGGGACGATAAATGGGTTATTGAAAGCTTGTCAGATAGTACAATATATATGGCATACTATACAATAGCACATTTGCTACAAGAAGAGGATTTAAATGAAATAGATGATTCTGTGTTTGATCACATTTTCTTAGGCAAAGAAAAACCAACTAAAAAACTAAAACATCTTGATACGATGAAAGAAGAATTCAATTACTGGTATCCGATGGACTTCAGGAATAGTGGCAAGGACTTAATACAAAATCATCTTGCATTTTCAATCTTCAATCATGTTGCCATATTCCCAAAAGATAAATGGCCCAGAAGTTTTGGAGTAAATGGGTGGGTTACTGTTGACGGGCAGAAAATGAGTAAAAGTCTAGGAAATTTTATCATGCTTAAAGATCTTGTAAAAGAATCTTCGGTGGACGGTTCTAGAATAACCATCATGTCAGGGGGAGAAGGTCTTGATGATCCCAACTGGGATTCTGACACAGCAAAAAGCATGGAAAACAAACTAAATGGTTTGTATGAACTTTGTGCTGATAATTATGATAAAGGGAGCAGCAAAGTAACAAATGCTGACAAATGGATGGAATCACAACTAAACTGCATAATAAAAAATTGTACAGAGTTCATGGAACAAACATTGTTCAGGAGTGCATTACAAAAAAGTTTTTTTGAACTCCCAAAAACAATAAAGAATTATATTGCAAAATCAGATAATAATCCAAATAAAGAAATTATGAACAAAGCTATTGAAAGCTTAATAATTCTGAATACACCTTTTTCTCCATTCATCTGTGAAGAAGTATGGGAAAAATTGGGAAACCAGGGTTATGTTACAAACGCTTCCTGGCCGGAATTTGATGAAAGTAAAATAGACCTAAAAGCTAACTTTTTTGATGACATGATAGCAAACACAAAAAAAGACATTAGTACTGTTAAAGAACTTTCAAAAAAAGAAAAACTTTCCAAAGTGATTTTGTTTGTTTCCGAAGAATGGAAATATAATTTAGTGGATTTAACTAGAGAGAAATTAAAAGAAACAAGAAATACTGGAGATATAATAAAAGCAGTAATGGGAACAGACTTAAGAAAACAAGGAAAAGAAATATCTAAACTTATTCCTAGACTAGTAAAAAATGCAAGCATGATTCCAAATGTTAAAATAACAAAAAATGATGAGCTAAATGCTCTGCAAGAATCTCTGAAAAAATATAAAGAAGAATTTGGATGTGATGTTAAGATTATTGATGCAGAAGATTCCAAAGAAGCTAAAGCAAGACAATCAATACCTGGAAAACCAGCAATCCTGGTTGATTAATTCTAAGAAAATGAAAATAATAATTTTAGGTGCAGGAGCGATAGGAAGCTTGTACGGAGCAAAGCTTTCAAAATCAAATGAAGTAACTTTAGTTGCAAGAAAAAAACATGTAGCTGAGATAAATAAAAATGGATTAAAAATAACTGGAGTTGAGGATAAAACATACAAATTAAAAGCAGTAAGTAAAATAAACAAAATAGAAGAAAATACTTTGATAATATTGTCTACTAAAGTCTACGATTCTGAAAAAGCACTAAAACCCATCAAAAACTCATTAAGAAAAGATACCATAATTCTTTGTCTTCAGAACGGTTATGGGGCTGAGGAAGTTGCTAAGAAAATTGTTGGTAAAAAATGTGCAGTTATTAGAGGTGTTAGTTCTGTGGGAGTCTCTTATACAAAACCTGGAAGTATTAAAATGAACCACCTAGGATATTCTGTGATAGAAGAAAGTTCGCAAAGTAAAATAATTGCTAAAAACTTTGACGATTGTGGGTTAAAAGGAACAGTGAGCAAAAACATCAAGAAAGAAATATGGAAAAAATTGATTGTCAATTGTTTATTGAACCCTGTGACTGCCATATTAAAAATAAAAAACAATGAAGTAACAAGCACAAAGTTGAAACCATTGATGCAGTTGATAGGTGAAGAATGCATCAAAGTTGCAAAAAAAGAAGGGATAACATTCCCAAAAAAAATTATAAACGATATATTGAAATTCATCATCACTTCAGACAACCTATCCTCAATGTACCAAGATTTGTTTAAAGGTAAAAAAACAGAAATAGATTATCTTAATGGGGCTGTGGTTAGGTTAGGTAAAAAGTATAATGTAAAAACTCCGGTTAACGAAAGTCTAGTCGGGATGATAAAGTTTTTGGAAAGTAAGAACTAAAATTGCCTATGCCAAACTACTCTATCTCCGAATTCATTTCTTAATTGTTCTGCGGCTACAACCGCTTGCTCCAGGTCCATGCCCACTGGATGAATTATCTTTGGGACTTCTATAGGTCTTGGATTCCATTCTTGAGCAGAACCACCATACTCCTCAGAAAATAATTCCATTATTAAATCTTCAGAAGCAAGAAATAAAGTCTGGTCCACAGGTCGAACCCATTTACCATTATGCGAAAAAGTAGCTGGTTTTGACGCAGGTCTTAAATTAACAATAACTGAATTCTGGCCTTGTTGAAAATCTGGATGGTTTCCTTTATCATGAGTATGATTGTAGACCACCAAAGAAGTTAAACTATCTCCTATCCCTTGGTCTTTTATTGAAATTTCCGTCAAAACACGATCCAATAGCACAGAAGGATCCGAATTCTTAAAAAATACTGCAGGAGTTTTCTTATAAGTTGCACCTATCAAAGATTGCATTCCTGTTTTAGACATTCCAAATTCTGAACCTATATCATAAAATCCTATAACCCTCCCTTCGTCTGCTGCTGTAGCAGTTTCTACCATAGAACCGTAACCCCCATGTATAACTATAAGACCTTTGTTCAATTTTCCCACCAAAGGGCTTCTCAAGAATATCGGCATATCCGGATAGATTATAGCATCATAATGTTTTATATTATCGTTTAAAGGTATTTCTTCAGGATTGAGTTTTTTACCAAACAGTTCTGGAGCCAAACCAACAATGTAAGTTGATTTTGTCCTATCAGAAACTTCTTGAGTAACCCATGAACCAATAAAAGGACAAGCTCCGGTTGTAAGGATGGGGTCAACATTGTTTTCTTTAGCGTAAGCATCCAGATATTGCGTTAACACTTTTCCAAAATTCCTGGTTTTTGGTTCAAAGCTGTCCAAACTTTCTCTAATCTCCCCATGGTCTCCTGCAGAAGCAGCTATGTTAATTCCAAATGGATTTCTAGGTAATGGTTTGTCTGTTAACTTTGCGATGTACGCATCAGGACCAAAATTTCTAAGAAATTCATCCGCTCCAGAATATAAAGTACTTACAAAAGAATTGAATCCAGGATTACTTTTACGAATTAATTCCATATTACAAACCTTAATATTTTAATTAATGACTCCCCTACATAACCTATGTAGTGTTTGTAATATCACCTAGAAGTTTAGTGTTGCTTCTCATTTAAAAATATTTTGCATTTTATTCAAGCATAAGTTTAAATATTTACCACTCCCCCTAATTATTATGAAAATAAAAAGTGTTCTGGTTGTGTATACCATCACAAGAAACAAAATCCAAAGAGATACCATAGAATTAGTGAGAAGAGTATTGAAAAAGAACAATATAAAATTTAAAGTTATTCTTAGAGAAAAACTAAAGAAAAAACATTATAGAAATAAGGATATTGTGATTGCTGCAGGAGGAGATGGTACATTCCTCATGGCATCTCATCACATAGATGACAATACCCCTATGCTGGGAGTTAACTCAGACCCTTCTTGTAGAGAGGGATTTTTCATGGCCTCTGATAAGAAAGATTTCGAAAAAAAGTTTGATGAAGTTTTAGAGAGTAAGTTCAGAATAAGAAAATTACACAGATTAGAAGCGCATATAGATGACAAAAAAATAAAAGAACTAGCATTGAATGAATTCTACATCGCATCAGAAAAACCATACCACACTGCAAGATATTATCTTACTGTTAGAGGGAAAAGAGAAAGACAAAAAAGTTCAGGAGTTCTTGTAAGTTCAGCAGCAGGAAGCTATGCTTGGGTCAAGAGTGCTGGAGGAAAGGAATTACCAATAGAATCAGACAATTTCGAATACATAATCCGAGAACCGTACTGTGGGAGGACTGCCGCAAAATGTTCATTATCTCAAGGAATCCTCAAAAAGAATGAAAAAGTTATCATGGAATTTGAGATTGGAAATGGGGTGATAATAGCTGATTCAACGGCTACTGAACACATTTTCAAAGCAAAACAAAAAGTCACTATAAAGCTTTCTGATAAACCAATACACTCAATCTGTTTTTAGAAAGTAGGTGAGCATGCTCAAAAATGGACACCTACAAAGCAAAGTAGTTTACCCTGATCTTTCCTCAATTCCGCTACCCTAAGAGCACCACATCCAAAGATTACAGCTGCTTCATTCCTGACCTGACTGATTTTCAAAAGACATGATCCCGAAGGACAGAATATCATAGTCCAAACCAAGACCACCTCACTAAACAAATGCCTCTTCTCAAGCTTCAGCTCCTTCATAAGGCCCGTTTAAGGTAACAGTGCAGGACCAACGCACCAGCCTAGCTCACCCATTCTGAGAATGCTAAAGCGTTTTTTAAAGGTTGTGTTTAGAAAACTTTATAATCTAAATTAGGATTTCTTGTGTTTGGGGGTTAAAATAACATCTAATATTATTTTTCTTGGAACCGGATCGGGAAGTTATGTTGTTGGAAAGAATATAAGAGGCTCAGGAGGAATAATCCTGCAAGTTAATGAAGACCAATTCCACATTGACCCAGGTCCAGGTAGTTTAGCAAACGCAAAAGAATACGGTGTCAACGTAAGGGCTAATACTGCGGTCTTAGTAACACATAATCACCTCAATCATTGCAATGACATAAATGCCGTAATAGATGCAATGACCTACTCTGGGTTTGACAAAAAAGGAGTGTTAATAGCTAATAATACCGTGATAAACGGAAGCGAACATTATGTTCCTTTCTTGCATGAACATTACAAAAATTTTCTGGAACGATTTATAGTCTTAGAAGCTGGGAAGCGAGTAGGTATAAATAACGTGGAGATACAAGCCTTAAGCACCAAACACAATGAAGCTTCTGCGCTAGGATACAAGTTCATAACTCCAGATTACGTTCTTACTTATGTTGGAGACACCCAGTATAGTGTAGAAACTGCATCCCAGTACGATGATTCTGATGTCCTAATATTGAATGTACCCTATCTTAACAAGGAAGAAGGAAAAAACAACCTTTGCAAAGAAGATGCTATAAAGATCATAGACAGAGTAAAACCAAAACTTGCAATCATAACTCATTTTGGAGTGAACTTCCTGAAAGCAGACCCCCTGTATGAGATTAGGGATATGCAAAAGCAGACTGATTGTCAGGTAATAGCTGCAAAGGATGGCATGGTTGTTAACCCAGTGAGCTATGCAGTAGAGCAAGGCCAAAAAACACTTTACAAATTTTCCAAATCAGAAGGAGTGAGAATGAATTACCAAAAAGAAGAAGAAAACAAAGTAGCAGAGATAGACAACATGATCAAGGAAGAGCAAAAAACTTTAGAAGAAGAAAACAAACCAGAGTGAAAATTTCTACAAAGAATTCATTATTAAAGTAATAATTATTGTAACAAAAACCAGTATAGAACTATAAATTAGGATGTTTCTGTTCGTTATGTGACTGAAGTGCTTTTCTATGTCTTCCTGATTGTGGCCTGCTTCCACAAGAAGTTCAGTTATCAAACTTCCTTTTATACCCTTCTTTAGTTCTTTTCGAATGTAATCCAAGACTTCTTGATGGAATTCATCCTCATTCAATATCTTTGGTTTTGGAAGGTTCATTGTTGGGTTAAGGGAAAATTCTTATTTAAATTTTTATATTCTAATCAAAAAAAGAAATAAATTAGGACATAACCGATAAAACATCCTGCCGAAATGTAAGGCATGGCAGGATAAAACTTGCCTTTTTGTCCATTAAAAAGAAGATAAGATAAGGCGATTGTTGCGAATAAAGGAATAATCAATACTTTAAGGAAACTCAAGAGCTCTGTGTTAACAAGCAATAGTTCCTTCATGACGGCTCCAGCAAAAATCATAGGAAAACCTATGTCTCCCCCACCTAGGACAGCTACCCTCACCGACTTAGTGTTAGCATCAGGCTTATCAACAATTTTTCCTTCTACTTTCTTATAAGGAAACATCAGTCCTGCAAAAACTTTACTTTTAGTTTGAAATTTTGCTAATGTAATCATGTGTTTTGTTTTGTTGACCGCAATGATGTCATAGATGGAAATTAGAAGTAATATCATTGAGGCAGCAAAAACATTGATGATTGGGACAAAAATTGCTGCTAGACCACCGTAAATAAAAAGTTCAGAGATATTTTGGATGATAGTTGTTGGTTTATATACTTTGAATACTGCAAAAATAAAAGCCAAGATTGCTGCAATGTTCTGCGGTATGAACGCTGAAAAAGCTATAGCCATAGTAAAAAAAACTGCAATGAAAAACCACAGCTTCCAAAGATGCATCTTCCCAAATTTTATTATCAGCAAAAGCAACAAAGTCCCTATCAGAATAGAAATAACAATCCACACATAAGATGTCGATGCTTCAACTTCAGGACGCTCGATGTCATAAGGTAACTGTTTTGTTGTTAATTCTTTTCTTAACTCGTTTGTTTCTGGATCAAAAAATTGAGTTACTTCAAGATACTCCTTAGTTATCCCAAGACCAATAACCTGAGTCACAAAAAACATGCTGAGGAGAAAAAGGGTTATTTTTAAGCTATGCTTCATCATACAGCTTTAAGAGATATATTATTTAAAATGTTTGTTTTCGTGTGTATTTTTCATTATTTCAAAAAATATATAAATAAGTTATTCTACAGAGAATATAGATGGTTCACAAAAAATTTCAAAAACAAGAATTATCAAAAAAATATTTTACTTTAGAAGATGCTGAAAGGCTCATCCCACAAATAAATAAAATTCTAAGAAGAACTATAACTCTTGATAAAGCTCTTGATTTATTAAGCTCCATAGAAATAGAAGTCTATGATGAGGATTATGATAATCTACGAAGAGTAACTAAACTAAACAAAGAATTCCACAGACTGTCTTATGAATTTTACGCAAACATAGACAAGATGGAAGAGCTAGGATGTGTAATCGTGGACTTAGAAATAGGAGTTATAGATTTCTATTCGAACTATAATGGAAAAGACATCTTCCTGTGCTGGAAGCTTGGAGAAAAAAGTATCAAATACTGGCACGATCTTGGAGGATGCTACATGGGCAGAAAACCGTTAATGGATTTAAGGAAAACCTCACAATAATTCTATATCTTTTTAAATCAAAGCTTTTTACTTTATTCTATGAGGCAGTCAAGAAAAGTAAAAGTTGGAAATGTTTTTGTTGGTGGAGGTGCTCAAGTATCAATTCAATCCATGACCAATACTGATACTGAAAATGTAACTGCTACTATAGAGCAAATTCATTCCCTTGAAGAGGTTGGATGTGAAATAATTAGAGTTTCAGCTCCGACAATGAAAGCTGCTAAAGCTTTGAAAGAGATTAAAAAAAACATAAGCATACCTTTGGTAGCGGACATACATTTCGATTACAAGATAGCAATAGAATCTGCGAAGTATGTAGATAAATTACGCATAAACCCCGGTAACATAGGCAATGAAGACAAAGTAAAACAAGTTGTGCAAGCTGCTAAAAATTATTCTTTGCCTATCAGAATTGGTGTAAACTTGGGTTCTTTGGAAAGAGACTTGTTTCAAAAGTATGGATATACTGCAGAAGCCATGGTTGAAAGTGCTATGAGACATGTAAAGATTTTAGAAGACTTAGATTTTTATGATACTATTGTTTCTTTGAAAGCTAGTGATGTTCCGCGCATGGTAGAGGCTTACAGATTGTTTGCTAAAAAAACAAATTATCCTTTGCATCTAGGTGTTACAGAGGCAGGAAGTAGATTACCTGGAGCAATAAAAAGCTCAATGGGTATGGGAATCTTATTATCAGAAGGTATTGGAGATACTATCCGAGTTTCACTGTCCGACGATCCAGTAGAAGAAGTAAAAGTTGGGAAGAAGATATTGCGCGGTTTAGGGTTGAGAAAGGATGGAGTGGAAGTTACTAGCTGTCCAACGTGCGCAAGAACACACTTTGATGTAATTAAGATATCCGAAGAGATAGAAAGCAGAACTGAAAACATAAAAAAACCGATACATGTTGCGATAATGGGATGTGCTGTCAACGGTCCAGGAGAAAGCAAAAAAGCAGACATAGGAATAGTTGGTGGACCTTCCGAAACAAACTTGTTGTATAAAGAGGGAAAGATAGTCGGAAAGTTAAAAGAAAAA
>JADHVG010000049.1 GCA_016784105.1 Candidatus Woesearchaeota archaeon | reverse complement strand
GAGTTACTTCTCATCAAAGCGTGAATTTGGCAAAAATGATTATTGCTTCAAACAGCGATAAACTCACTCCAGGCATACAAGATCAATTGCTTGAACAGGCAAAATCACATAACCCTCTGTACTTAGATCTCCTACCAACAATTGAAAGAAGAGAAGCGGAGGAATCTCAAGCAGGTATAGCCTCCTCAGAAACCCTTGAAGATGTGATGAAACCTTACAATATGTTATTGTATCATGAAAGAAATTCAATCGCCAAAAAGATAGGAGTTCCTGAAGAAGCTATGGATGATCAATCCATTGAACCCTTGGATAATGAGGAAATTAATTTAAGAAAAAAATACATGGCAGAAATTTTGGAAGATTGTTACGGTTTCTTAGGTGAATTCGATCCAGAATTTGTTGAGAGGTTAAGACAATTTGACGAACAGAAATCTTTAGAAGGAATTGAACATTTAACACATAAAAATTTGTTCTAAATAAAAAACATTATAAAACTGCCTAAATTTTCTTTTCTCATGAAATTCGCTCACATGGCAGATTGTCATATCGGAAGTTGGAGAGACCCTAAGCTTAAGGACATTAGCACTAAGGCTTTTGAGAAAGCAATGGAAAAGTGCAAAAACGAAAAAGTTGATTTTATCTTAATTTCTGGGGATTTGTTTAATACTTCTTTGCCGAGACTTGATAATTTGAAGACTGTTGTCGGAATTTTTAGGAGGCTTAAAGAAAGTGATATTCCTGTTTACATAATTCCTGGGAGTCATGATTATTCTCCTTCAGGTAAAACTATGCTTGATGTTTTGGAAGAAGCTGGCTTGTTCATTAATGTTGTCAAAGGTGAAGAGGTTAATGGAAAGTTAAGATTAAAATTCACTATAGACAAAAAGACTGGAGTAAAGATAACTGGTATGCTAGGGAAGCGTTATTCTTTAGAAAAATCTTATTATGAGGTTTTGGATAGGGAAGCTCTGGAAAAGGAAGAGGGTTACAAAATTTTCATGTTTCATTCTGGTATTGATGAACTAAAACCGGAGGACATGCAGAACATTATAACCAATCCTATTTCTTTGTTACCAAAAAATTTTGATTATTATGCAGGAGGTCATGTTCACATTGTAGAAGATAAACAGATGGAGAATTATGGGCTTATTGCTTACCCTGGTCCCTTGTTCCCAAATTCTTTTTCAGAACTTGAAAAATTAGAAAGGGGGGGGTTTTACATTGTGGAGGATGCTAAAGCAAAGTGGCATCCTATACAGATATTTAATCTGCTTAAGATTGAGAAAAATTGTAAAGGTAAGAGTCCTGAAGAGATTTATGATAGCATCATGGAGGATATAAAAGATAAAGAATTTCTTGACACGATTGTACTTATAAGATTGAGGGGAACTTTAAGTTCTGGAAGACCTACCGATATAGACTTTAAGGAAATATTTGCATTTTTGTATGATAAGTCTGCTTATTTTGTGATGAAAAACACTTCATCTTTAACAACTAAAGAATTTGAGGAAATAAAGATAGATACGAGGTCTGTTGAAGAAACAGAATCTTCCATCATAAAAGAGCATCTGGGTCAAGTAGAAATTCCTGGAATGGATTCTAAAAAGGAAGAAGCGATGATCAAGAATCTGATGCAAACATTAACAGCAGAAAAACAGGAAGGGGAAACAAATCCTGATTTTGAGAAAAGAATTAAGGAAGACGCTTCTAAAGTTTTGGATATAGATTTGTAGCAATTCTTAATTATCTAAGTAAGTTCAGGGTAATCAACCAAGTGTTCCGAGGTATATGATTATATTCTTTATTTTTGATAAGTTCTGCTTGCCTCTACCATGGCCGTAATATGTTTTGGATCTGATCCACAACAGCCACCTATCACTTTAGCTCCGGCATCTAACAGTGAGGGTATATGCGCCGCCATTTCTCGAGGTGTTTGATTATAATGGCTGTGTCCATTTGAATCTAGAGAAGGAATGCCTGCGTTAGGATAAGCAATCATATGTTTTTTTACATCTCTGTCGGTCATGGCCTTTTGCAGTTGAGTAATTGCATTAATTGCATAAGGCATTCCAGAATGTTCAGGAAACTCTGAATCAGTAGACCCACAATTAATTCCTAAAAGATTAACATTCCCAATTCTATCAGAATTAATCAACATATCCAAAAGATCTCCATAGGAATGTCCCCACATAGTGCGATATAAATTTTCTCCAGCGAGAGTATCTTGTGTTCTTCTAGATCTTCCTTTTCTTTGTCTTTTTGTTGGCGGAGTATATCTCATAGTCAGTGCAAGGCTGATTGGGATCCCACATTCACTTGCTTCTCCCACCGCTAAAACGGCGTCAACTGCAGAAAAATAAGTTTCGAGAATAAGAATATCCACTCCTTCTTCTGCTAGAATCTCTACCTGTCTGCGATAAGATTGTTGTGCAGCTTCAATTGAAATTTCACCACCTTCTATCTCGAGTACTCCCGGAACCGGTCCAATTGATCCCCCGATATAAACTTCATTCCCGCTTCTTCTTACGGCTTCTTTGGCATGATCCACTCCTTTCTTCACAATCTCTTCGAATTCAGATTCAGCAACTCCTGCTAACCTAAGGTGCATATCTCCTGCAACAAATGTATTAGCTCCTATGATTCTTGCTCCTGATCCGATGTATTCCTCATGAATCGATGTTACATCTTCAGGGTGAGATAAGTTTGCGATTGCAGTGTTGGGAATCTCAATGCCTCTATTGATCAGTTGGGATCCAAAACCTCCGTCAAAAAAAATAGGTTCATTTTCATCTAGTCTTTCCAATAAGGTTTTAGTAATCATTAGAAAGTAAAGAATAAAATTTCAGTATATAAATTTACTCATCTCTCTTTAATAAACAAGGGCAATAAAGAGCTTATTAAAGTTATCCAGACTATTCCGAAAAGAAACATGTATGCAATTGTTCCTAGTCCATAATATTTCCAAACAACTGCCAAGGCAATAATTCCAATTAATATGTTGAGTGGTATAAGCACCTTCAACCTATTTTTTAGATCAATAAGAACATTATTTTTCTTTTGAACTTCATGTTTTAGTTTATATTCACGAATAACTCTTTCTTTGAATAATTTTTTCTCTGTTTCGGTCATCGGTTTTCGTAGTTCCATAATGTCATTGTTAAGAAAGTGTTATTTAAACCTATCCAATTATTTTTTTCATTATCTCATTCACTTCTTTGGGTGTTGCTTTTCCCTTTGTTTTGCGCATGACCTGTCCCACTAAGAAATTAAATGATTTTTCTTCTCCAGCTTTATAGTCTTCAACTGCCTTGGGATTTTCATCAATTGCTTCTTTGCAATATTTTTCTAATTCTTTAGAATCTGATACTGCTCCAAGATTTTCTTTTATAACATATTCTTTTACATCAAATGGTTTTTCAATTAATTTTTCCAATAATTTCTGAGCAACATTGTCTGTTATTTTTTTGCTTTCGACTAAACTTAATAATGCTATTATGTGTTTTTCGTCCGCTTCCATTTCATACAGTTCTTTTTTATTATAATTCAATACTCTAACTAATTCTCTCCTCAACCATTTTGCCGCCAGGATGGGATTGATTTCTTTGGCAACAGCTTCATACAGTTCTGCTAGTTCAATCTCGGCAGCAATAACTTCGGCATCTTTTTTTTTGAGTTTGTGCTTTGAAATAAATTTTTCTATCTTGTCATGAACAAGTTCCGGCATGACTTCATTTATCTTGTTTAGCATGTCTTCCGTTATATCTGTTTTTACCAGATCCGTGTCCATTATGTACCCATAGTCTTCTTCTGTCTCCTTTTTTCTTAAAAGGAAGGTTATTCCTTTTTCTGAATCCCAGCTTCTTGTTTCTTGCTCTAATTTTTTGCCTTCTGAAACTTCTTTTTTTTGCCGTTCTATTTCATAATTTAATGCCCGTTCTATTTCTTTGAATCCCGTTATGTTTTTGACTTCTTGTCTTACGTATCCGCTTTCTTTTATGGAAACATTTGCATCCGCTTTTATGATTCCTTCATTCACATCAAAAATTTTCAGGTAACCCAGAGTTGTTATTAATTGTTTCATGAATTCTCTTGCTTGTCCTGCACTTTTTAGTTCAGGTTCAGTTACAATTTCTACCAAAGGGTTTCCTGAACGATTATAATCTACAAGAACATAAGGGGATCGTTGCATGCCAGCAGGATGAACTAAAGATGCTGGATCTTCTTCCATGTGCACTCTTGTTATTCCTACTTCTTCGCCTCTCAGTTTTAGTTTTCCTTTCTGCCCTAAGGGCATCTCGTATTGTGTTACTTGATAGTTTTTACTCATGTCCGGATAGAAATAACTTTTTCTGGAGAAAATGAGTTCTTTGCTCATCTTGCAATTTAAAGCTAAACATAACTTTATTGCGTGTTCAACCGCTTTTTTGTTTAGGACAGGTTTAGAACCTGGCATTCCTAAACAGGTAACACAGGTCCTAGTGTTTGGTTCTTCTGAACCTTGAGTAGGACAACCACAAAATAGTTTAGTTTGAGTATTTAGTTCTACGTGGATCTCTAATCCAATTACGATGTCATTTGTGAACTTATTCATTTTCAAACTCATTTCCTAATTGTAGTAATTTATTTTCTTCTAAATGATTCCCGATAAGTAGCATGCCCACTGGCAATTTATTTTCAAAACCCACTGGGACATTCATATGTGGTAATCCGGCCAAGTTTGGACCAACAAGCATAACGTCCATCATGTAGTGTTGTAATGGGCTTAATTTTTCTATTTCTGAAAATTTTGTTGGTAAGACTGGTACAGTAGGAGAGACTAGTGCATCATATTTTTTGAATTGTTTTTTGTATTCTTCAATTATTTTGGTTCTTACCTTTAACGCTTTAATGTAGTAAGCATCTCTATAACCGCTCATTCTTGCAAACGTTCCTAGCATGATTCTTCTTTTTGATTCTTCAGTAAAATTATTGCTTCTCACTTTTGTAAAGTATTCGTTAAAACTATCTTTCATGTCCTCTGAAGCACCGTATCTCATGCCGCAGTACTTTGCTAGGTTTGTTGACGCTTCCGAAGTTCCTATGAGGTAATAGGTTGCTAGACCATACTCTATGGGCATTGCAAGAGAGATCTCTTCTACTTTTGCTCCTGCATCTTCTAGTTTTTTAATTCCTTCCCAAACAGTTTTGTCAACAGCCTTTTCAACACCATTCCCAAAAGCTTCTTTTATTATCCCAATTTTCATGCCTTTTACATCAGCTTTTATGTTAGAATATTTTTCTATTGGATTGTTTAAGCTTGTACTTTCTTTATCATCATGTCCAGATATTGTTTCTAATAAAGCAGAGACTTCTCCTATTGTTTTTCCAATAGGTCCTATTTTATCCAGTGAATTTCCAAAGTCCATAAGTCCATACCTGCTTACTCTTCCGTAGGTTGGTGTTAAACCAAAGACTCCGCAGAATGAGGCTGGGGCTGCGATACTCCCCCCAGTACTTTCTCCAAGTGCTATATGTGGGAAATGTGCTTTTGCTGTTATACCGGCTGCACCTCCAGAACTTCCTCCACAACTTCTGGTTTTATCGTGAGGATTTTTAGGAATGTTGTATGTGTTAACAGCAAAACTTCCGAAACCAAATTCGTCTTGGGAAGTCTTACCAATTATGATTGCGCCTTGTTCAACAGCTTTTTTTATTGCAGTTGCATCAAACAAGGGTTTATAACCTTTTAATATCTTAGAGCCTGCGGTGCTCTCAACTCCCTTGACACAGATAGCATCTTTAGCAGAAACCATTACACCCAACAATTTCTTATTTTTGACATTATTTTTTTCAATATCTTTCTTTAGTGCTGTTGCTTGAGCTAATGCAAGTTTTTCAGAAATAATATTGAAGTAATTGTACTCTTTGTTTATTTTTTTACATTCTTCAATAACTTTATGTGTATGTTCAACTATGTCTATTTCCTTATTTTTTATTTTGTTGATGTATTCGTTCATTCTTATTCTATTGTTATTTTATTTATCAAAACGTCTTCTTGAGGTCTGTCTCCAGGAACGGTTTCGACGTTGTTTATAGTCATAACAACATCCATGCCCTCAACAACTTTTCCAAATACTGGATGTTTGCTGGAAGCAGGTGGTTTATTCCAATCCAAGAAGCTATTATCCACAACATTGATGAAGAATTGTGATCCTCCACTGTTAGGTCCGGAATTTGCCATTGATATTGTTCCGGGAACATTGCTTAACCCTTCAACAAATTCATCTTCTATTGTATATCCTGGACTTCCGGTTCCCCATCTTGCTACTTGTGAGAGGTCTTTACTTAGTGGGTCTCCTCCCTGGTTCATGAATTTTTTAATAACCCTATGAAATCTTGTTCCATCGTAAAAACCTTCATCAACCAATTTCTTGAAGTTTCCTGCTGTTATTGGACTTTTATCCTCAAATAATTCTATCTTAAATTTTCCTAGGGACGTATCAAATACTGCTACTGAATTCATGGTATCACCTTCCTCATTATTTTGGACGTTTGCACATCCGATTATTAGTATTAATAAACTCATAAAAATTATTGTTATTATTTTCATTTTCCCTCCTAAATTGCTTTTGGGCCTTTGAAGTATCCGTCCTTCTTGTGTTTTGTTAAGGATAAAGCTTCTTCTTGGGTAAGGCATTTTTCTGGGATATCTTCCCTCAAAACATTTTTTAGTTCTACTGGTTGCAAACTTATTTCAGTTTTGGTTGTATCTACTTCATCTAGTTTAGAAAAAGCAGCAACTATTTCTTTTAGTTCTTCTGAAAATTTCTGTTTCTCTTTTTCAGTTAGATCTAAACGAGCAACTTTTGAAACATGCTCAATTAATTCTTCATTTATCTCAGTTTTCATGGTAAATGAATTTCTTAATCTGTTTAAATAGTTTATGTACTGAATTAAGATAAATTTAAATATCTCAGAATTAAGAAGGAGTACATAACTTTTGAGGTGGTACCATGATAAAAAATTTTGTTAAGGGTAAAGAAGCAAATTTGTATTCTGTTTTTAGAATTCTTGTTGGGTTAATGTTTTTACAACATGGTATGCAGAAAATTCTTGGTATGCTCGGAGCACAAGGGACTGCAGCTTTTCCAACAATCTTTTGGTTTGCTGGAATCATTGAACTAGTAGGGGGAACGTTCATCGCTTTAGGATTATTCACTAGATTAGCTTCCATGATAGCAGCATTAGAGATGGCCATAGCTTATCTCATGACCCATGCATCCAAAAGTTTCTTCCCAATCATGAATGGGGGAGAACTAGCTGTAATGTTTTTTGCTGCTTTTCTGGTGATAACTGCTTACGGTTCCGGGAAATGGTCTCTAGAAAAAATGCTTTTGAAAAAAGAGCATTTTTAGATTTTTTTATTCGACGGTAACTGACTTACTTAGATTTCTTGGTTTATCAGGATCTAGTTTCCTGTCTCGAGCAACGTAATATGCCAGTAATTGCATCGGCACAACTGCTAATATTGAGCTTAATATGTAGAGTGTTTTTGGGATGTATATTACACAATCCGAGATTTTTCCTATTTGTTTGTCCCCTTCGGTTGCTATCGCAATTACTATTCCTCCACGAGCCTTGACTTCTTGGATGTTTCCTAAAACTTTTTTGTAAGTGTACACGTCTTTGGTTGCAATAACCATGACTGGCATCTTTTTATCTATCAGTGCGATTGGGCCGTGTTTCATCTCTGCAGCTGGGTACCCCTCCGCATGTATATAGCTAACTTCTTTTAGCTTTAATGCTCCTTCCAAAGCTAAGGGGAAATTAACTCCTCTTCCTAAGAATAGTGCGTGGTCCTTTTCTTTGTATATCTCGGCAATTTTTTTTATACTTTTGGTGTCATTAAGCATTGCTTCCATTTCTAAGGGAATTTTCCTAAGATTCTCTATTAGACCTTTCATAACATCTTTTTTTAGAGATTTTCTAACGCTAGACATCAATAATGTGAATAGATACAAAACAATCAGTTGTGTCGTGAATGCTTTTGTTGATGCAACTCCTATCTCTGGCCCTGCGTATGTGTACAGCACTGAATCTGATTCACGAGCAATAGAACTTCCTTTTGAATTAACTATTGACAGTATTTTTGCATTTCTATTTTTAGCTTCACGTATAGCTGCTAACGTATCTGCTGTCTCTCCACTTTGAGAAATTGCAATAACTAATGTGTTCTTATCTATAATCGGTCTTCTGTATCTAAATTCGGATGCGTACTCTACCTCTACTGGAATCTTTGCAAGTTCTTCCAGCATGAATTCCCCGGCTAGGGCTGCGTGCCAACTTGTTCCACATGCAACAATTATGATTCGGTCAAGGTTTTTTAGATATTTCTCGCTGAACTTCAATTCCTTCCTAAAATCTACTCCTCCATGATCTAATCTTCCGTTAAGTGTCTCAGTTATGGCTCTTGGCTGTTCATGTATTTCTTTGAGCATGAAATGTTTATAGCCGGTTTTTTCTGCTAACTCAGAATCCCAATCAATTTTGTGAATTGTTTTTTTTATTTTTTTCTTGTCTAGTTTTATTTTAACATCGTTTTTTGTCAATACTGCTATTTCGTGGTTTTCCAAATAGATTACTTTGTTTGTGTGTTTTAAGATTGCAGGAACATCAGATGCTATGAAGTTTTCATCCTTTCCTAGTCCTATGATCAGTGGGCTTTCGTTTCTTGTTGCTATTAGCTTGTCAGGTTCGTCCAAACACATAACTCCTAAAGAATAACTTCCTTCTATTTTTTTTAATGAATTCCTAACAGCATTCTCAATATTTCCTTTATAATTTTCTTCTATTAAATGGGCAATAACTTCGGTATCAGTACCTGACCTAAATTTATGATCTTTCTTGATAAGATAGTCTTTTAGCTCTTGGAAGTTTTCTATTATGCCGTTATGAACTATGCTTATCCTGTTCTTGCAGTCAAAGTGAGGGTGTGCATTTTCTTTGGTAACTTTTCCGTGTGTTGCCCATCGACAATGTGAAAGTCCGATATTACCTTTTAGAGAATTAAAATCAACTTTTTTCTTTATCTCGTCCAATTTCCCTATATCTTTCTCAACTAAAGTTTTATTTTCTGATATGGTACAAATACCGGCGCTGTCATACCCCCTATACTCTAGTTTTTTTAATCCTTCAAACAGTATGGGAGAAGCCTTCTTGTTTCCTACATATCCAATTATCCCGCACATCTGTTGGATTCTAACGAAGTGCATTTATAAAGATTATGAAACTAAGTTCCTTAATTATCTACAGTCCAATTATAAAAAATATTAAATACTTTCAGGAATATAATCTGGGTGGATGACAATAAAAAAGAGGGTAATTTATATTGTCTGTTTTATCATAATTCTGATTCTTTTTGTTGGTTGTGATCCTGAGAGTTCAGATGCTGATTCTAACTCCCAAGAGATGGATTCCGGAATAAATACTCAAGAACCTGAATCTTTTGAACAAGATCGTAATAAAAGAGGTTTATTTGGACAACAATGTTCAGGCTCTGGTTCTTTTAAGTTCAAAACATTCCCTTTAGACTTGGAGGATGTTGAAGCACTTATTCCTATGGGCAGAGTCCAGGATTC
>JADHVG010000002.1 GCA_016784105.1 Candidatus Woesearchaeota archaeon | reverse complement strand
AACTTTGAATCTCACTTTTAAGAAAAAACAAGACCTAAGATACGGAGAAAATCCTCATCAGGAAGCTGCTTTCTATCTAGACCCGATAGCTTTTGAAAGTTCAGTAAGTACAGCGAAGCAATTACATGGGAAGGAACTTTCGTTTAACAACATCCTGGATACTGATAACGCTTTTGAATTAGTAAAAGAGTACAAGGAACCGGCAGCAGCTATCATAAAACACACAAATCCGTGCGGATGTGCTATAGCTGATAATATCGAAGAAGCTTTTGATAATGCTTATGAAGGCGATAAATTATCTGCTTTCGGAGGAGTTGTAGCTTTAAACAGACCATGCACAAAAGAAGTAGCTCAAAAAATATCTGAGTTCTTTGTTGAAATAGTTATTTGTCCGAAATTTGAGAAAGAAGCATTAGATGTTCTTATGAAAAAGAAGAACTTAAGATTATTAGAAACTAAGGATGCGGAAAAATCAGGAAAAAGCATTGAAGCAAGGAAAGTTGTGGGAGGTCTATTAGTCCAAAGAGGCCCCTTGCCAGAAATAAGCGAAAAAGACCTTAAGATTGTTAGCAAGAGAAAGCCAACCAAGGATGAAGTGGAACAGATGCTGTTTGCGTATAAAACATGTTATCACACAAAATCTAACTCGATAATATTTGCTAAAAACAATAGTGCTGTCGGTATAGGGGCTGGACAGCAGTCTCGAGTTGTATCTGTCAAGATAGCCTCGGAGAAAGCAGGCAGCAAAGCAAAAGGAGCAGTCATGGCATCAGACGCATTCTTTCCGTTCAGGGATGGGGTGGATGAAGCAGCAAAAGCAGGAATAACCGCCATAATTCATCCAGGAGGTTCTGTTAGGGATGAAGAAGTCATCAAGGCTGCGGACGAACATGACATCGCCATGGTCACAACAGGAGTAAGATTGTTTTGGCATTAATTCTAAATGCTTAAAAATAACAATAAAAATATTTATAAACTGAATTTTAAATCATAACAAAAATGGAACAAGCACAAGAAATTCAAGAAGGAAATTCAGAAAAAAAATACACTTTGCAGCATAACAGACCTGATTGCATAGGATGTGCTGCTTGCGAAGCAGTTGCACCTGATTTTTGGGAAATGCACGAAGACGGCAAATCAGATATTAAAAATTGCAAGAAATTAGATAATGAATGGGAAGAACTAGATATTTCCAAGAAAGATTTTGAGTTAAATAAAGAAGCAGCGGAGACGTGCCCAGTAAATGTGATACATCTTATTGACAAGAAGACTGGAGAGAAAATAATTTAGAAAATAATAAAAACAAACTAGTTCTTAGTATTCTAATGCTTAAATGTCCTGAATGCAGTTCAGAAGAGATAGAAATCAAAGATGTGGAAGGTAGCAAGTGCATTATCTGCAAAAAATGCAGTTATAATGAAGCTAAACAGCTTGAGGTGTTTCCGGAAGACAATAAATCCCAGAAAGAGAAGGGAAGGTACAACGTGTACAAAACCGGAGGGCATGGAAGGACAAATTAAACTTTTAATTTAATCAAGTACCAAAATCTTAAATATGAATTAAGGATAATGAATAAAAACAACTGAGGTGTTAAAATAATGAAAAAATATTTTTTGATAATAGGAATAATTTCTTTGTTTTTAATTGCAGCATGTTCTCAGCAAGTTGTTGAAACGGATGATCATGAACATGGAGTGGATGACGTGCATAAAGACGAAGCAGAACAAGAAGATGAAATGATAGGTACATCAATGGAAGTTCCAGCATCTGGAAATGAGGCTGTTGAAGAGATGATTGTTGTTGAAGGAGAGATGGAATCAGAAGTTGTTGAAGTAAACATGATAGCAAAGCAATGGGCTTTTGATCCTGATGTTATTAAAGTAAAGCAAGGAGACAAAGTAAAGCTAAACATTGAAAGCATAGACGTGAACCATGGTATTGCTTTACCGGACTTTGGAGTTAGTGTAAGGTTCGGTCCTGGAGAAACTGCAACTGCAGAATTTACTGCTGATAAGAAAGGAGATTTCACGTTCTTTTGCAATGTTCCATGTGGAAGAGATCATGGGAAGATGAGAGGGACACTAGTTGTTGAATAATTTTTTTCTTTTTTTGGTTAGTTTTATATTCTAAACCAGGATTCTTTGAGTTATGGAAGTTGCAACAATAAGGAAAGATAATTCTGAGTAAAGTATTTTGTTTAGAGAACTTTTTGGACACCCATTTGAAAGGGAGAGGTTCCAAGAATCAATAAGAAAGCACATCTATTCTGGGCTAAATGAAGACGACCTTAGTGGGAAGTATGAAGCGGCATATCACCAGCTCAGAAGAATGTGAAAACCATTTGTGAGTATGGATGAAGTTACTAAAAAATCTCAAGAAAACCCTGAAGACCATGACCTTCTTAACATTGAGCTGATAATAGCGGATCTATACACTGGACTAAAGCTGATGGAAAGAAAAAATAATCCTAAAAAAACCTAAACGGCCATTATGCAATAGCCGGCATCCACATAAATTACCTGTCCGGTAATGTTCTTGCTCATATCTGAGCAGAGGAAAACAGCGAGATTGGCAACGTCATCCGCATCGACATTTCTCTTTAATGGAGCTTTTTCTTTAGCGTAATCAAGCATCTTTTGGAAATCACCAATTCCTGATGCAGCTAAAGTTTTTATTGGACCAGCACTGATAGCATTTACTCTTATGCCTTTTTCTCCGGTATCATTAGCCAGATACCTAACAGAAGCTTCCAAAGCTGCTTTTGCAACGCCCATCACATTGTAATTAGGAGCAACTTTTTCAGAACCGTAATAAGTCATAGCCAGAATGCTTCCATTATCGTTCATGATAGGCATGACCCTTCTTGTAAGTTCTGCTAGTGAATAAGAACTAACTTCTTGCGCAACCTGATAACCTCTGCGGTCAGTATCGTAATACTTTCCTTGTAGATGTTCTTTTTTGGCAAAAGCAATGCTATGAATTAAAAAATCAACCTTACCAAATTCTTTTTCTACCTTACCAAAGAATTCTGTTAGGAGAACATCGTCTACTACATCACACTTTTCAGCTAACGGGTTGTTAAGCATCCCCAAAAGTGGTTTAACTAGCTGTTCAACACGTTCTTGATATGCCACCGCTATCTGACATCCTGCGTCATTCAACCCTTTAGCTATGTGCCATGCTATACTTTGATCGTTTGCTATTCCGAATACTATTGCCTTTTTACCTTTAAGATTGAAACCTTCCATTTTTTTGCCTCCAATTAACTTGCTTTTTACAGATTTAAAGAACATCTTAGTCTTATATTTAGCTGTATACAACCTGAATTTCAGAGGTATTTTATTATCAGCCATAAAGAAAGCAAACTGGGGATTATATAAAAAGATTATGGAAAATGAGTTTGAGAAACATTTATAAATATGGGATTATGCAACTTTAAGGTTATAAAAAGGTGTTTAGATGGTTAAAAAAGTAATAAAAACATTTGAAATTGAATACTTGCAAGTAATGGATACTGAAGGGAAGGTAGATGAATCCTTAATGCCCAAGCTTTCTGATGAACAAATAACTGAAATGTATGAGACTATGGTCTTGTGCAGAACTTTTGATGATAAAGGCTTCAACATGCAGCGTCAAGGCAGGATAGGAACTTTCATCCAATTCAAAGGCCAGGAAGCTTCTCAGGTCGGAAGTGCATACGCACTGGAAGAAAAAGATTGGATGGTGCCTATGTATAGGTCTGGAGCTGCAATGATCACTAGGGGATTTCCTTTAATTATGTTATATCAATATTTTAGTGGTGATGAGCGAGGAATGAAAGTTCCAGATAACATCAATATGTTACCGATGGCCATTCCGGTTGGGACGCAAAGTCCGCATGTTACTGGGTTGGCTATGGCTTCTAAGATAAAAGGAGATGGTGCGGTTGCACTAGGATATACTGGGGATGGTGGAACTTCTAAAGGAGATTTTCATGATGCTCTTAATTTTGCAGGAGTCTTTAAATCTCCAGCAATCATCATTTGTGAAAACAATCAATTTGCAATATCAGTTCATAGAAAAGACCAAACTCATTCTGAAACTATTGCACAAAAAGCGTTAGCTTATGGAATTCCAGGGATTCAAGTGGATGGAAATGACATTTTTGCGGTTTACAAAGCTACTAAGGAAGCAGTTGATAGAGCTAGAGCAGGGGAAGGGCCTACTCTGATTGAAAATTATACTTATAGAAGACCAGACCATTCAACAAGTGATGATGCAAAGAAGTATAGGTCGGAAGAAGAAGTAAAAGAATGGGCAGCTAAAGATCCAATTGATAGATTGAGGAAGTACATGATGAACAAAGGAATCTTAGATGATGCAAAGAACGAAGAAATAATTTCTAAAGCAAAAGAGAAAGTTGAGAAGGCTGTTGAAGAATATGAAAAAGTATCGGAACCGGATCCAGAAGACATTTTCAAGTATACTTATGCGGAGATGACTCCAAACCTAAAAGAACAGTTAGAGGACTTAAAGGATTAAGATGGCAAAACTTACGATTGTGCAAGCAGTGAATGCAGCATTAAGGAATGAACTTGCTAAAGATAAATCTGTTGTTCTGATGGGAGAAGATATTGGTGTTAACGGCGGAGTTTTTAGGGCAACGGATGGGTTACATGCAGACTATCCAGACCGTGTTTTAGATACTCCTTTGTCTGAGGCTGGAATTATCTCAACAGCATTTGGCATGGCAGTAAACGGAATAAAAGTAATTCCAGAAATACAATTCTCAGGATTCATGTATGGTCCGATGGAACATATATATGCGCATATAGCTAGGACAAGAACTCGTTCAAGAGGAAGGTTTAATGTTCCCATGGTAATAAGAACTCCGTACGGAGCAGGAATTCGTGCTTTAGATTTACATTGTGAATCGGGTGAAGCAATATTTACACAAACAACAGGGTTAAAGATGGTGATTCCTTCATCTCCTTACGACGCAAAAGGTTTGTTGATCTCAGCAATAAGAGACCCAGACCCAGTCATTTTTTACGAGCCAATGAGGTTGTACAGAGCACTAAAAGAAGAGGTTCCGGATGAAGAATACACAATACCTCTAGGAGAAGCTAACGTAGTACAAGAAGGTTCAGATCTAACTGTTGTTAGTTATGGAGCTGCACTCAGAGATGCAATAAAAGCAGTTTCTCAAACAGGTTATTCTGCTGAGATAATAGACTTAAGGACAGTTATCCCTATAGATACCGAAACAATCATTAATTCAGTTAAGAAAACTGGAAGATGTGTTATAGTTCATGAAGCACCAAAGAGTTGTGGTTTAGCTGCTGAGATTATAGCAAGGATCAATGAGAAATGTTTCTTTAATTTGAAGTCACCTCCTGAACGTGTTACTGGGTTCGATACTGCAGTCCCATTCGCAAAATTAGAAAACTATTATCTTCCAAACGAAAAAAGAATAATAAAATCTTTGAATAAAGTAATGGCACAATAGCATAATTTAATTATTATTCAGATTTTTCAATAAAACATGAAAGGTGAGACATTAAATGGTTTATGAATTTAAATTTCCGGATGTTGGCGAAGGCATTCATGAAGGTACTTTAGTAAAGTGGATAAAAAAAGAAGGGGAACAAGTTGAGGCAGATGAGAATATTGCGGAAGTAGAGACTGACAAAGCGGTTGTTGAAATTCCAAGTCCAAAAAAAGGGACGTTGCTAAAATTATATCACAAGGAAGGAGAAACCATTACTGTAGGAGAAATTCTTGCAGTAATTGGGGAGAAAGGAGAATCAATTCCAGAAATAAAAGCAGAGAAAGAACATTATACCGGTTCCATTGTTGGATTTGTTCCGGATGAAGCAGAAGATCTGGATAAAGAAAAGAAGAAAACAAGTACAAGTTCTTCAACAGTAAGTGTTGCTGCCATGCCATCAGCTCGTAAGTTGGCAAAAGAAAAAGGAATGGATTTAGCTAACGTAAAAGGAACAGGACCTAACGGTCTTATCACTGAAGATGATGTGAATAATTCTGCTAAACATCAAGTCGATCATGAAGCTCACGGTGAAACAGAAAGAATTCCTATGAAAGGAATTCGTAAGATTACTGCTGAGAAAATGAGTCATGTTGCGCAAACATATGCTTTAGTAACCCATCACGAACACGTGGATGTAAGTCCATTATCAGACTTAAGGAATAAAGAGAAGGAAGAAGCTAAGAAGCAAGGCGTACACTTAACATATCTAGCTTATATTATCAAAGCAACAGTGGAATCATTAAAAAAACATCCTTATGTTGCATCAAGCCTGGATGGAAACGATATTGTTCTAAAGAAATATTACAACATTGGAGTTGCTATAGACACACCAGACGGATTAGTTGTTCCAGTTATTAAGGATGCTGACAAGAAAAGCTTGTTTGAGCTTGCAAAATCCATCACCGAGTTTGTTGAAAAAGCAAAATCAAAGAAACTAAGTCTAGATGACATGAAAGGGGGAGTTTTCACGATAACCAACATAGGAGTTATAGGAAGCACTTACTTTACACCAATTCCAAATGGACCGGAAAGCTGTATCTTTGGAACAGGCAGGATTGAGGAAAGACCAAGAGTGTATGAAGGACAAGTTGCTGTTCGTAAAATAATGCCGATATCCTTCACATATGATCATAGAGTCATGGATGGGGCAGAAGCCGCTAGATTCATGGAAGAAATTCGGCAAATGCTAGAAAATCCTGACAAGATTCCTAAATAGATTTTTTTCTTGTAAAAAAACGGATAGTTTATAAATATCATGCCATATACTACTTAAAGGTAGTTTATTTAAAAGAAAAAATAATTAAATTAAAAGAAATTTTTTGAAAATAATTTGTTGGAGGGTGAAAACAATGGAAGGAAATATACCAGTATTTTATAACAAAAAGAGTGGACAGTATGGATATGCATGTATGAATGGTGAACTTTCTAAAGCTGTAGGGACTTATTTTGGAGCTTCACCGGAATCAGTTGGCTCTGAACTTAGACAACAAATAAAATTTTCTGGAGAAGCTAGAAGAAATGTTGGAGCAAAACCTGTTCCGGGGATTCCAGACTTAAGCTTTCTGGCTAAAGGAGATTTGAGACCTGTTAATCATGATGAACTTGAAGCAGTACTCTCAACATTTAACGGAACAACACATTAATTTTTAGAATGAAAAAGATTGGTTTTATTGGATTAGGAATCATGGGCAGACCAATGGCTTTAAATTTAATTAAAGCAGGTTTTTCTGTTACTGTTTACAATAGAACTAAAAGTAAAGCAGAAGGTTTTGATAGTGTTGCTAATTCTCCAAAAGAAGTTGCTGAAAAGTGTGATGTTATCATCACAATAGTTTCTGATTCAAAAGATGTAGAAGAAGTTATTCTTGGAAAGGGTGGAATTATTGAAGGGGTTAGATCTGGAAGTATAGTTATTGACATGAGTTCTATTGCACCATTAGTCACTAAGAAGATTGCAGCTGAATTATCTAAAAAAGGTTGTGAGATGTTAGATGCTCCTGTTAGTGGAGGAGATAAAGGTGCGATAGCAGGAACTTTAGCTATCATGGTTGGTGGAAAGCAAGAGGTTTTTGATTCGTGCAAAGATATTTTTGAAGCGATGGGCAAAAACATAACTCGAGTGGGGGATGTTGGGGCAGGAGAAACAGTAAAGCTTGCCAATCAAATAATTGTTGCAATAAACATTGAAGGAATGGCAGAAGCGTTAGTTTTAGGTGTTAAGGCCGGAGCAGATCCAAAATTACTTTATGAAGCCATCAAGACTGGTCTTGCCGGCAGTAACGTAATGGACCTAAAGTTTCCACTAGTCATGGACAGAAGCTTTAAACCCGGCTTCACCGTAAAATTACATCACAAAGATCTGAAAAATGTTTTAGAAACAGCATCTGCGCTAGGATTAAAATTGCCATTCACCGAAAAAGTACAAGAGATGTTCGAGAAACTGATTGCAGATGGTAAGGAAGAATTAGATGATTGTGCAATCGTACAGTATATAGAAGAATTGAATGATGTTCAGGTTAAATAATTCTAAGAAAGATTTGTACATTTAAAATTACAATCTTAAGATAATCATGCTATACTTTTATAAACTAAACTGATATCTAGATTCCTAATATGGGAGATTTTAAACGTAATTTTGACAGAAAAGGTTCTAGTAGAGGTAGATTTGGTAGCAAGCCTTCTGGAAAATTTGAAAGAAGAGACTCTGGAAGGGGTAGACCTTCTGAAAGACAGGAGTTTCATTCAACAGTATGTGATGAATGTGGTAAAGATTGTGAAGTTCCCTTTAAACCAACTCAAGGAAAACCTATCTATTGCGATAATTGTTTCAAACGCAACAGTAAAGACTCTGATTCAAGATCAGAATTTGGAAAATCAAATAATAATGAAAACTTGGATCAAATTAACAAAAAACTTGATAAAATATTAGATATGCTAGAATCTCACGTAAGGAAAGAAAAACCAAAAAAAGTTGAGAAAAAAGAATAATTACGAATTCTAATTAATCATTATTTATGAGGTATTATATTTTCCAGGTTCCGGATTCTTTGTCTCTGGAACATACACTAAAATCAATCTTCTTCTTGACAAGAGTATTGAAGGTTTCAGAAGCAATGCCTGGGGTGTTATGGTTCCCAGATAGATGCCCAAGCAAAACCAAGGTAAGATTCTTCCCCTTTTCCTGGATTATGGAACTTGCATCATCATTGCTTAGGTGTCCTTCATCAGATAATATCCATTTCTTGAGAAAAGCAGGATAGCGTCCATTATGAACCAACTCAGCATCGTAATTGCTTTCAAGCAGGATAGAATTCAAATTTGGAATAGCTTTTTTCATGTGATTGGTAACAACACCAGTATCGGTAAAGTATCCAAACTTTCCGATAACAAAACCACAGGAATTCACATTATGGGATGTTGCAACTGGTTTAACTTTTAAGTTATTTATTTTAAAATCTCCCGAGAATATCTTACTTTCAAATTTTCCTAGCTTTGCATGGGAGTGTACTTCTTTAGTTGTATAAACCGGAATTCCAAACCTTCTGGATAGAACTCCTGCACCTGAAATATGATCGCTGTGCGCATGGGTAATGACAATTCCATCAACATCGTCTAAATTCTTATTTAATTTTTTCATTCTGGTTTCAATTTCACTGCCGCTCTTACCAGCATCAATCAAAACAGAAACACCTTGATGTTCAACCAAGCAACAATTACCATTGCTCCCTGAGGCTATAACAGAAATTTCCATATTTTAATTCAAAAAGATAGTTGTATAAAAACTTAACCTTTCAGAACTTTATTTTTTTAATATATATTTTTTCTAGAAAGAAGTTAACCTCTTACAGAAGAATCTCTATTTCTAACCAATGGCAATTGTGTTTGAGCAAGATACACCTCTAACCCTCGAACAGTATCTGGATCAGGAGCTTTTCCTCCTTCAGTTTGATCGTAGAGCATGTTGAGGTACGCTACAAATCTGATTCCGCAATGAGATTTTATCCCTATTTCTCTGGCATCTCCTAACAACATCATACAGTTTACTGTATCTGAAAGTTCACTACGCGCTGCAGCAAAGTGTCCTCCATCTAGGAGTGGCTTCACGGTTGAATGGTAATGCTCTCTAAACTCTTCAACAAGTTGAGGATTATTGTGTTCCATGATAGTATTAACTATCAAGTAGTATAAAAACCTTTCTAAACTCGTAATCAGAAGTTTTCCTTAAGAATTTACATATCCTTTCAATAACAATCTCCCGAGCATGCTTAATTTCAAGTTTATTCTCCCTTTTTGTTCGGTTGTTTCCACTAGACCCATCTCCTTAAGACCTTCAGATTTAAGGTTACCGTTGATGTGGTAAGAGATTAATGGTAGAGACATCTTGGTTTTCTTGCTTAATTCTTCTAAAGAAGAACAGCATCCAGGTTCATTCAATAAGTTCATTATATCCATTTTTTTATCAGTTAGTAGGCTATAATAAGAAAATTTCAAAACAGGAAGCATCATGGCATCATTACCCATAACAGACATTGCCTTAAGTCCATTAACGAAAGCTGCTGAAGTTGCTGCACAAGTGGTCATTCTGTCACCGGTAGCAGTGTTGATAATAATGTCTTTTTCGTTTTCTATCTCTTTTAATTCAGAAATTTTTTGAAACATGCTCTCCCAAACATTTCCTTTCATCTCACTTATTTGGACTGGAATCTGGAACTTTTCAAGATCTTTTTTAGCTTTGTTTGCAGCATCAAAATTTTCTTCCGGACAAAGCAAAATAACACGTTCTGTTGGAAACTCTTTGATACCAATAAATAATGCATCCATATTATCTCCTACGGGAGCAATGACAATTTTTTTGTTCATGGGAACCACCTCAAGTTTTAAAAATTAAATTTTTTATTTTATTTATAAAATTATGATTTAAATCAACTTTTAAAGGTTTATGTTTAATCATTAAATTTTTGATTTAATATGATTTTATTATAGAAATATATAAAAATGAGGAATCTAGGGAGATGTTATGAAGAACTTGTTGTGGTACCTTATAGCTGGAACTAAAGGAGGAGAAACAAGAGGAAGAATCATCAACTTACTAAAAAAAACTCCTTCTAATGCAAATAAATTGTCAGAAAATCTAAAGTTGGATTATAAAACAATAAGACATCATCTGAAGATACTGGAAAAGAACAACATCTTAGAAGCAATAAATAAAGGCAAGTACGGCGCAATGTACTTCCTAACTAAGATCATGGAAGAAAATATGGAAGTTTTTGAACAGATTTGGGAAAGATTTGGGAAAAAGTAATTAAATAAGTAAATTTCAAGAAATAAAATGGAATCGGTAATGACCTTAACAATGGTGTTAACAGCAGTGTGTGTTGTGTTGCTGATGCTATTAATAGGTATATACTCGAAAAATCTCAGAAAGATAAGATCACCATTTACTCTGGGATTATTGATATTCGCATCATTATTTTTATTACAGAACTTAGTATCATTCTATTTTTTCTTTACAATGATGGATTATTATGTTGCAGATGTTGCAATGCATGTGTTCATACAAACGTTATTGCAAGCAATAGCTTTCTCAATATTATTGGTAATAACCTGGGAATAAAGGTTTAAGAATTAAAACAAACAATATTAAATGAATGGATAAAAAAATGAAAAAAAAATATTTTTTGATAATAGGGATAGTTTCTTTGTTTTTAATTGCAGCATGTTCTCAGGAGCAGGTTGTTGTTAAAGAGGAAAGTAAGGCAATATCCATTGGTGTTTCGGACCAAAAAGTGTTAGGTAGCAAAGTTACTTTGGAAAGCGTGCAGATAGATAAGGCAGGTTATGTTGTCATGCACAAAGTAGTTGATGGCAAACCGGGTTCGGTAGTAGGAAATTCTGCTCTTTTCTTGGGAAAAGTTCAGAATTTGGAAGTAGAAGTTGCAGGTTATGAAGATGAAAAAGAACTAATAGCGATGCTTCACTATGATAATGGAGATGGAGTTTATGAGTTCCCTGGAGCAGATGGGCCTGTCAAGGTTAATGATGTTGTTGTTGTGAAAAAGTTTTCGATAAATTCTGAAGGGGCAATGATGGAATCTCCAAAAGAGTTGGCTTCAAACTACTACCGATTCAGTAAAGTTCATTACGATCAAAGCCTAAAGGAAGGAAAGATAATATTTCTCGATTTTTATGCAAACTGGTGTCCTAATTGCAAGAAGGAAAAACCAGAGATACTTGCTGCTTTTAACGAACTAAATAATGAAAATGTTGTGGGGTATGAAGTGCATTATAATGACAATGAGGAAACCAAAGACGATAAGGAAATGGCCAAAAAATATGGCATAACCTACCAGCACACAAAAGTTTTGATAGGGAGCTCAGGAGAAGTAATGTTGAAAAGTCTTGAAGTGTTTGACAAGACAAGAGTTTTAGAAGAAATAAAAAAAGGTGAATGAGATGGCAGAAACAAAACAATGGAGTATTTTCATAAATTCAGTATTTTTTGTGTTAGGGTTTAGTCTGATATTTTCCTTGGTAGGAGTTTTATTACAAAGTGTGCTTTCAAGCGTATCTTTTACCGTGCAAACCTGGTTAGGATACTTAGGAGGAACCATAATAATCTTTTTTGGGATATTTTTACTTGGATTGGTCAAGATACCTTTCTTAGAACAGGAACATAAATTAAAAGTCAAAAGAAAATTTAAGTATTCTTATGCAACATCATTTGTTTTTGGAAGCGCATTTGCGGTGGGATGGACGCCCTGTGTTGGAGCTATCCTAGGAGCAATATTAACTTTAGCAGTTTCTAACCCAGCATCAGCGTTTCCGTTAATGCTCTCTTACTCATTAGGATTAGGAATACCTTTTTTGATTGTTGGATTGTTTACGAACCAAGCAGCTTCATGGATAACTAAATCAGGAAACAAATTAAAATATATCAATTATGTTTTTGGAGTTATCCTGATAATATTGGGAATATTTGTTTTTACAAACCAACTGAGCAGAATAGCAAGTTTTCCATTTCTGAGCAACTTGCTTATAAGCTTTGACAGCAGCACAGGTGCATCATTCGGAAACAGTTTTGGATTTGGAGTCTCTTTCCTAGCCGGAATAGTGTCTTTCTTAAGTCCGTGTGTATTGCCGCTAATACCAGCATTCTTATCGTATCTAGCGACAACAGTAGTTAAAAAAGATTAAAATGAAAAATAAAAATATTGCTTTGGGGGTAGTGGTATTGATAATAGGTCTCTCTATCTACTATTTTGAATCCGGGAAAGTCAAGATAGATGAAAATCCAGCTCAGGAAGTAGTTGTTGAAGAACAGGAAAATGAACAGTTTCAGGAAATAGTTCTAAATAAAGAAGGTTATATCAAAGATGAAAAAATAGTCGAACAAAAAAATGATCTTTTTAAGTTTGCTCCTGAATTAACTGGAATTTCTGGTTACATAAACGCTCCAAAAAGCTTGACAGTTGGAAGCTTAAGGGGAAAAGTAGTCTTAGTTGATTTTTGGACTTATACGTGCATTAATTGTATACGCACCTTACCTTACTTGAAAAACTGGCATGACAAATATGCGGATGATGGGCTTGTTATAATTGGAGTGCATACTCCTGAATTTGAATTTGAGAAAGAATATAGAAATGTTCTTGATGCTGCTGAGAAATATCAGTTGGAATATCCGATCGTGCAAGACAATAACTATGCTACTTGGCGTGCTTACAACAATAGATTTTGGCCGCACAAGTTCTTGATAGATATTGACGGTTTTATTAGATATGATCACATTGGAGAAGGAAAGTATGATGAAACAGAAGAAGTTATCAAGGCATTATTAGAAGAACGCATGGAAAGATACGGGACAGAACTCAAGGAAAATGATGAAGAAGTGGGAGACGTTGTTGATATTGAACGTGAAAAGGTTGGAACTCCAGAAATATATTTTGGTTATAAGTTTGCTAGAGGGAATTTCGGAAATGCAGAAGGACTTCCGCCTAACAAAACAGTTACATACAAATTACCTTCAATAGCAAAAAATAACCAGGCTTATTTAGGTGGCACGTGGAAAATAAATCAGGATGATGCAGAGCTTGTCAGTGACACGGGGAGGATCATCCTAGGATATAACTCTAAAGTTGTCAACATAGTCGCAAGTTCAGAATTAGGAAGTATTATAGAGATATATCAAGATACTAGAGATTTAGATGAACCCAAGAAAGGAAACGATGTTGAGATAATAAATGGAACAGGAATTCTTAAAGTGCAAGATGGCAAGCTATACAATGTCGTAGATTATGAGTACGGTCCTGGACTCTTAGAACTGATAATTGATGGAAAAGGTTTCAAGATGAATACTTTCACTTTTGGATAAACCTTTTAGATATTAAACAAAGTATTTATTAAAACCAGTTCTTAATTAATTTATATGAAAAACAACAAATATGTTTTAGGAGCAATAATCTCTTTAGTTGTTATAGCAATCTTCATAATTCAAGATCCTTTTTCTGATAAAGAAATTGTAATGGAAGAGCTTCAAGATAGTAAGGATACTGGATTAGAAATTGGAAATCTAGCACCAGATTTCATTCTTAGTGATATTAATGGGGGGGAAGTACAATTAAGTAATCTTCGTGGTAAATTAGTCATAATCAATTTCTGGGCTTCCTGGTGTCCTCCTTGTAGGGAAGAGTTTCCAGAATTTGAAAAAATATTCCAAGAAAATAAAGATATTGAGGTTTTAGGGATCAACTTACAAGAAGACAAAGAAAAGATAGATTTTTTTCTGGAAGAAATTCCCGTTACTTTTACTTTGCTTTTAGATCCAAGTTCAGATGTCAAAGAGATGTATAATGTTTTTACACAACCAGTAACATACTTTATTGACAAAAATGGAAGAATTACTGATAAAAAGTTTGGGCCTCTAACAGAGAAAGAAATAGAAGAAAAATTTGGAAAGCTCAAAGAATCATCAGAAAAAGATAAAATAAAAGTTTTGGAAGATGGAACAAAATATATAATTCATCCTTCTAAAATACTATCAGGAGGACCCCCAAAAGATGGAATTCCAAGCTTAGATGTTCCTAAGTTCATACCTGCTCACGAAGCTGACACTCAAGTAGATGATGATGACTTGGTTTTGGGACTATTCTATGATGGGGTTGCAAAAGCATACCCTCACAAGATTTTGAACTGGCACGAAATTGTCAATGACAAGATAAACGGAGAAAGAATACTGATAACTTATTGTCCTCTATGCAGGACTGGAATCGCATTTAAACCGATTGTAAATGGTCAGGAAGTTGAGTTTGGAACATCCGGAAAATTATACAATTCTGAATTAGTTATGTATGATCGTTTGACGGACAGCTATTGGTCACAAACACCTGGAAAAGCTATAATCGGATCTGCTACCGGTCAAGTTCTGGAAAAAGTTCCTTTAGACACAGTAAGATGGAAAGATTGGAGAAAAGCGCATCCAGATACTCAAGTACTGAGAAAAGAAACAGGATTTATCAGAGATTATTCCAGAAATCCTTATGAAGGTTATGAAAATTCTGAAAGATTATATTTTCCAGTTGAAAGTTCTGATGACAGATTACATGCTAAAAAGATAGTTTTTGGAGTTGAGTTTAATGGAAAATCTAAAGCTTATGAAGAAAGTGATGTGCAGCGTGACGAATTAATCAATGATGTTATAGGAGATGTTCCAATAGTTGTTTTATGGGATGATGTATTGAATACTGTAAAAATATTTGAAAGAACATTTGAAGGAGAGGCATTAGAATTTAGAATAGAAAATGATAAGATTTTAGATAATAAAAAGGGGGAATGGGATGTTAATGAAATGAGTTCTAAGTTGGAAGTTGTTGATACTTTTGGGCATTTTTGGTTTAGCTGGGTAAGTTTTTATCCAGAAACAGAATTGTATGCTTAACAAAATCATAACTTTTCATAGAATTTTTTGGTCATCAAGGAATCTTTCTCAATGTTAGGACTTTCAGAAATAACAACTCCTTTGACATTAAAATCTTTAAATGCCTTAAGTAATTCCTTGTACTTTAGATCGGAATCATCAAGTGTAAGATGATGTTTTTCTCCTTTCTCACCGTAATTTATTCCAGTAAGGTGGATGTGCATGTTTTGTAAACCTTTTTTTCCAAGAAATTTTTCTACATCCTGCAAAATCGAAGAAAATTCATCATAAGAGTTGTATTTTCCATTAGTACGGGCATGCATGTGTGCAAAGTCAATGCACGGCATCACGTTATCTAACTCTGAGCTAATTCTTAATATTTCATTTAAGCTGCCAAACTGGGTTCCTTTACCGGTAGTTTCCATCCTAAGCCAAACATCATTTTTTTCTTTAATCAAAGTTTTAGATAATTCTTTAATTGATTTTTTTACACGATCAAATGCTTCTTCTTTGGTAGTTTTCATGTAGAATCCTGGATGAAAACAGCAGGACCAACCTCCACAAAGATTTAATCTGTTGGCTGCATCTAAGATTCTTTTTTTACTTGCTCCTACTTTTTCTTTTTCAAGAGAGTTAAGATTAATGTAATAAGAACCGTGACACGTCAAAACTATCTTGTTTTTGATCGCAGCTTCCTTCACCAAAGGAGCTTTTTCTTCAGAAACGTTCACAGAATGAACAAACTCCAATTCCATTGCACCCAAACCCAGTTTTTTGACATCAGCTATTCCCTGAGCTGTAGGACCTTCACTGGAGATAGGAATTCCAGCGGTACCAAAAAGAAGTTCTTTCATAAAATAAGATACTGGCAGGAGTTTTTTAAATATTACTGTTTTAAATTTAATTAATTTTAAAAGGAATTCGTGTTTTTTTTAGAACACTTAAACAAAAAGTTTATAAAAATAAATCCAATTGAAGGTGGAAGGTGATAATAATGACGGTAAAAGTATATAGCACAAAAACGTGTCCGTGGTGTGTAAAAGTAAAAGAATTCTTAACGGAAAAAGGAGTAAAGTACGAAGATGTGGATGTGGGAGCGGACCCAAAAGCCGCTAACGAAATGGTAGAGAAATCAGGCCAGATGGGAGTTCCAGTTACTGAAATAAACAACCAGATAATCATTGGGTTTGACAAAGAAGCAATAGAAAAAGCACTATCTGCTTAGGTATAGCATGGCTGAAAAGAACGTATGCACCAGTTGTAACAGTATGTTGGATAAAGTAGCTTCGCTTCTTAACCTAAATCAAACGGAAATAGATGTGCTTACTATTCCCAGTAGATCATTTACCTTTAGCTTTCCTGTAATCATGGATGATGGGAAGACAAAAATCTTTACCGGTTATAGGGTTCAATTTAATTCTGCTAGAGGTCCAACCAAAGGAGGCATAAGATTCCATCCTAAAGTGGATCCGGAAGAAGTGAAAACTCTTGCGTTTCTGATGACATTGAAGTGTGCAGTTACAAACCTTCCTTTTGGAGGGGCTAAAGGGGGTATCATAGTAGATCCAAAAAAACTTTCTGCGGGAGAACTAGAAAGATTAAGCAGGAGGTACATCAGTACTGCGTACAAGTTTCTTGGTCCTGAGACAGATATTCCTGCTCCTGATGTAAATACTAATCCTCAGGTAATGGCCTGGATGTTGGATGAATATGAACGGTTAACAGGAAAACATCAACCAGGAATGATAACTGGGAAACCAGTAGAGCTAGGAGGAAGTGCAATAAGAGAAATTTCTACTTCGATGGGTGGCTACTTTACCTTAAGGGAAATCATGAAAGATAGAAAAATGAAACCTGAACAGACCACGGTTGCAATTCAAGGCTTTGGTAATGTTGGATTGAACATAGCAAAAATTTTGAGTGATCATGGTTACAAAATAATAGCGGTAAGTGATTCAAAAACAGGAATTTATGATTTAAAAGGTCTTGATGTCCGCAATTTGATGGATTACAAGAAAAGCAAAAAAGGGTTTGATAAGTTGAAGGGAGTTAAAAAGATAACCAACCAAAAAATATTGGAACTGAAGTGTGATGTGTTGATTCCTGCCGCGTTAGGAGATGTCATAACCAAAAATAATGCAAAAAATGTCAAAGCTAAATTAATTTTGGAACTTGCAAACCATCCAGTTACTCCAGAAGCAGATGATATTCTTGGAAAGAAAAAAGTAGAGATAATCCCTGACATACTTGCAAATGCGGGAGGGGTTGTTGTTAGTTACTTTGAATGGGTGCAAAACACTTCTAATTATTATTGGGGTAGGAAGGAAGTTCTTGACAAATTAGAGACACAAATGGTAACTGCAACAAAAGAGATGGGAAGAACATGCAAGAACTTTAAGTGCAGCATGCGACAAGCACTGTACATCCAAGCAGTAAACAAAGTACTGTACGCTGAACGGCTTAGAGGAGTTCTAAAGTAGTTGTAGCTAATTTCTTTTGCCTTATTTTTTTACTACAAACCTTTAAAAAAGACTTTTTGTTGCTTATTAGTATGAGAAGAGCTAAAATAATTTGTACTTTGGGTCCTAAGACTGAGACCTTGGAGAACATCCAAAAACTGGCAGATAGTGGCATGAACATAGCCAGAATAAATATGTCTCATGGTGATAGTGAGTGGAATTCTAAGATAGTAAAAAGAGTAAAAAAAGTAAGCAGAAAAGGCTTGTTTCCGATAAGTATGATGTTGGATACACAAGGCCCGGAAATAAGGACAAGTAACACCGAGTTTGGGCTGGAGGAAGGAGACCTATTCAAGATAGCGGTGAACAGTGCGTGCGACATTGATGAAGGAGAAAAACACACTTTTGTTGATCATAAAAATCTGACAAGCAAGATAAAAAAGAAGGACATAATTTTGATAGATGATGGGATGATAGCTTTGGAAGTCCTTAAGGTGGATATGCACCACATCAAATGTAAAGTTCTCAATAAAGGAAAATTAGGAAGCAGAAAAAGTGTCAATATCCCAGGAATAAAGTTAGATCTTCCTGCATTATCAAAAAAAGACAAAGAAGATATTAAGTTAGGTGCGAGGCTTGGAATAGAGTACATAGCCCAATCATTTGTGAGGAATAAAAAAGATGTACTGGAAATGAAAAAATTCCTTAAGAGCATAAGATTAAAAGCGATTATCATAGCAAAAATTGAGGATAAAGAAGGGATAGATAACATTGACAGCATTATTGATGAAGCGGATAGTATCATGGTTGCAAGAGGAGACATGGGAGTCGAGGTAGGATTCGAGAAGATACCTTTGATCCAAAGGATGATAGTCCGGAAATGTATAGCAGCTGGGAAGCCAGTAATCATAGCAACACATCTTTTAGAGTCTATGATCTATAACCCCAGACCAACAAGGGCAGAAGTAACGGATGTTGCGAATGCTATCTTCGAGAAAGCAGACTGCATAATGTTGTCAGGGGAGACTACCAAGGGAAAGTATCCTTTCCAATGCGTAAAAACCATGCACAGCATAGCAAAGAGTGTGCAGACAAGGTTAAGGTTTGAGTACAAAGAAAGCAAGACCAAGAATGTTAAGGAAGCCATCTGTTTGGGAGCGTGTGCCAACGCAGAAAATCTTGATGCTAAAGCAATAATTGTGTTTTCAAAAACAGGGAAACTTCTTAGTTTGGTAACAAAGAACAGACCCAATGTGGACATATTCGCTTTTACGGACAGCAATCAAGTAAGAAAAAAGATGATATTGTACTGGAACACTTTCCCTTTCAAAATTAGCTTCGATGAGAGATTCAAAATCATGGTTGAGAATGCCATAAAAACACTTAAAAAGAATAAATTTGTCTCGAAGGGAGACAGAGTTGTTATAGTATCGGACATAAGTCCTAAGAAGAACATAGATATCATGGAGATAAGGGGGATTGATTGAGATGGGATTAAAAGAAGACGCACTAAAATTACATGAAGATAACAAAGGGAAATTAGCTGTTTCGTCTAAAGTTGAAGTTAAAGATAAAAATGACCTAAGCTTAGTTTACACTCCGGGGGTTGCAGAAGTATGCAAGGTTATAGCTGAGAATCCTGAAGAAGCTTACAAGTACACATTCAAAAGTAATACAGTAGCTGTTTTTACGGACGGTTCTGCGGTATTAGGGTTAGGGAACATCGGAGCTAAAGCATCCTTGCCGGTCATGGAAGGTAAGAGTATTCTTTTTAAGCAGTTAGCGGATATAGATGCTTTTCCGATATGTGTCGATACACAAGATAAAGAAGAACTTATTAAGATAGCTCGGAATATTGCTCCAGGATTTGGGGGCATTAACTTAGAAGATATTTCTGCTCCAAAGTGTTTTGAGATAGAGAAAGATTTGCAAGATTTGGGAATTCCGGTTATGCACGATGACCAGCACGGAACTGCAATCACGGTTCTTGCTGCCATGATAAATGCAGCTAAAGTTGTTGATAAAAAGATGGAAGATCTTAAGGTTGTGGTTAATGGAGCAGGAGCTGCAGGCATAGCAACCGTAAAATTACTTAATTGTTTTAACATTGACAAAAAGATATGTATGCCTGTTCGAGATATAATAGTGTGCGACAGCAAAGGCATAATCCATCGTGGAAGAGAAGGATTGAATGATGTCAAAGAACAACTTGCCGGAATGACAAACCGGAATGACGTTTCCGGAATCTTAAAAGATGCGCTTAAGGATGCGGATGTGTTTATTGGTTTGTCAAAAGGGAATGTTCTTACTGCTGAAGATATTAAGGTGATGGGCAAAGATGCTATTATTTTGGCGATGGCCAACCCAATACCAGAAATCATGCCTTCTGAAGCTTTGAAAGTTGCGAAGGTTGTTGGAACAGGAAGGTCAGATTTTCCCAACCAGATAAATAATTCTTTGGCTTTTCCAGGAGTTTTTAGGGGGGCTTTAGATGCTAGAGCTTTGAGGATCAATGATGAGATGAAGATAGCAGCGGCAAAAGCAATTGCTGGCTGTGTGGAACCTACTGTAGACAACATTTTGCCTTATACTCTTGACAAGAATGTTGTTCCGGCCGTTGCAAAAGAAGTTGCACGAATAGCAAAAGAAACAGGCGCTTGCGAGAAATAATTTAACTATTCAATAATAGTTAATTTTTTAAATTAATTTCTAATTCTTAGTTACATGATAGATGAAATTTTTGAAGAAATGATCAGGAATTTAGATTCTAAGCCTAGATTTGTCATGGACTTATGTGAAGAAGAGCCCTACGCATTTCAACAAATAGAATGCGTCTTAGCAGATGAGAAAGAGAAGAGCTTAACAGGAGGATATTTCATTGAAGATCCTTCAGAGGAAGGTTGGTGGAGGAGTGTAGAACAGTGCACTTCTGGTAGTTATCTGGGAATACATTTATCTGTCGGGAAAACTAAACTTAGAATCGCAGAATCTGATGGGGGGGACGAACTAGACGCAATAGTAATAAAACATGATGGAGAGAGAAGCAGTCATTCAGACACTCATTCAGGAGCATTTTATGGCGTTGAACGTTCTAGAGTGATTCTTCTGCCAGAGGGAATTATGGCAATGTTCTATTCGCATCCAGAAGACGAGGAGTTAGTTGTAGAGGCTTTAGATCTAGAAGTCACAAACAACAAGTTTGGGAGAACAATCCAAGAAAGCAAGGCACGTATGCATGTAATTGACGGATTAAACGAATATCAAAAAGACATTTTCCTAAACTCAGAACTATTCAACGAAACTTTTAAACTTATGAATTTAGCTCAAAACGCATACTTCGCAAAAAACGTAAAAAATTGTTGGATTTTCGAAACAGCACTATCAGGACGATAAAATATTTAAACAGCTTTTTCTTCCTTTTTCCTATGAAAAATATATTGTTTTATAAATATGTGGAGATAAAAAACCCTTTACAATTAAAAGAAAAACAGTTAGAGTTGTGCGAGGAACTAAATCTTTTAGGTACTGTTCTTTTAGCAGAAGAAGGTATAAACGGTTGTTTGTCCGGTAAAGGGGAAGATACAGATAGATACAAACAAGAATTAAAATCAGACAAGAGATTTTCAGATGTTGAGTTCAAGGAAGGTCTTGTTGAAGATCACACTTTCAAGAGACTATCTGTTAGGATAAGGAAAGAGATAGTTACCTCAAACCTGGATACGGACATGGGGAATAAGGCTGATTACATAGAACCAAAAGAACTTAAGAAGTTATTGGATTCTGGCGAAGACTTAATTCTTGTTGATATAAGGAACAGTTATGAGTACAACATTGGTAGGTTTAAAAATGCTGTTGAGATGCCGATGGATGTGCATAGAGAATTCCCTCAGGCTCTTAAAAAAATTGAGAACAAAAAAGATTGTAAGATAGTGACGTACTGTACCGGGGGAGTTAGGTGCGAAAAATCAACTGCTTATATGAAAGATCAAGGTTTTGAGAACATAAGACAACTCCATGGCGGAATAATAAATTACGGCAAAGAATGCGGAAATGAACATTGGGAAGGTAAGTGCTTTGTGTTTGATACTCGTGGAGCAATAGATATAGACCCAAAAAACCATGCAGAACTAGTGAGTCAATGTACTCTTTGTAACATTCCTTCTGCCGATTATCATAACTGTGCAGTTGTTGAGTGTGATGAACGATTTATCGCATGTGAAAAATGCATTAAAGTTTTAGATGGTTGCTGCTCCAAGAATTGTAGGAATTCTAATAAAAGAAAAATAGAAGTTACTCTTTAAATCCACCAGTAGTGAACCTTGTTTGATATTCAAACACATTTCGTTCTCTTATATCTTCTAATTCTCCAGAATGAGTTTCATGATAGCATAAAAAATTGTAGTAAGGATTTTCCGGTCTTGGGACATTAGCTAAGTCGTACTTTTTTTGACTCTTTGGCAACTCCTCAATCAAATAAAGATCAGATTGCTTTGAACAAGAAACAATCTCTCGTTCATTTCTTATTTTAACTTCGCTAATCACACCATGCCCATTGGCAGAGATCAAAACATCAGATTTGGCTCTAGAATCATAATAGGACACCGAATTTCCTTCTGCGAGTGTTTGCGCAGAAAAACCAACCAATGCTACCAATCCCGTAAATCCTCCAATAATTGTTTTTTTGTTCATTTCCTTTCTAGCGTTAAGAATTCATAATCATAAGGGTTTTCTTCATCTTTATTGTGTTTTTCAGAAAAAATAGGTTTCCATTCATCCTTATCGTATTCGGGGAAGAAAGTATCTCCTTCAAGTTCGGTATCAATTATTGTAAGGTATAATTTGTCTGCTTTTTCTAGAAACATCTTGTAAATTCCTTCTCCTCCAAAGATTATTATTTCAGGAAAGGAAGAAGCTTCCTTTAACGCATCTTCTTGAGTATGTACAACAACACATCCTTCAGATTTATAAGAAGTGTCTCTGGTAAGAATTATGTTCTTTCTGTTTGGAAGAGGTTTTCCTATAGATTCATGAGTTTTTCTTCCCATTATCAATGGCTTTCCATCAGTTATCTTGCGCATATAACGAAAATCTGCTGGCATGTCCCAAGGTATAGTGCCCTTATTACCAATTACTCTGTTTTTCGACATTGCCACCACAAAAGATATTGTCATAAAAATTCCCTCCAAACTTTAAACCATTTAAGCACTTGGAAAAAAAGAATTAGTAATAATATAAAAATTGTTGCCCAAATAAGTTTTTTATTCATAAAACATCAAACTCTTCAATATCAACTCTCTTTCTGTACACAAAAGAAATAAATTCCTTGAGAAAGTTGTTTCTTTGTTCATTACCTTTCACTTTCTGCTTTATCTTTTCATAATCATCCCTAGATTTGTAGAATTCAATTTCCAAAATGGATAGTAATTTTTTTTCTTTTTTAACTAATTTTTCAACACGATAACTCCCAAATTTTTCGTATATTTTCTTTGCACCATAATTTATCTTCTTCCACTTAGAAAGATCTTCGCTCTTAATTTTGTACCTGTAAGCTATAGCAAACATTCTAGACAGCCATCGGAGCTTTTATAGGTGGGTGATGCTCATACCCTTCAAGGTCAATATCTTCCATCTTGAAATCATCAATGTTTTTTACGTTTGGATTAATCTTTAGTTTTGGTAATTGGAGGGGTTTCCTTTCTAATTGTTCTTTTACCTGCGCAAAATGATTATTATAGATGTGAGCATCTCCTAGAGTATGGACAAACTCTCCAGGTTTTAAGTTAGTAACTTGGGACACCATGTGCAACAATAAAGAATAAGAAGCTATGTTAAATGGAACTCCAAGAAACATATCGCAACTTCTTTGATACATTTGTAAGCTTAATTTGTTATTGGAAACAAAGAACTGCATAAAAGCATGGCAAGGAGGCAAAGCCATCTTGTCTAATTCTCCAGGATTCCATGCACTTACAATAATTCTTCTTGAAGTAGGATTACTCTTAATTTGTTCAATAGCATTCTTTAGCTGATCAGTTTCTTTATTCTCAAAGTTCTTCCAGTGTCTCCATTGAACACCATAAACTCTTCCAAGATCACCATCAAACTTCGCTTTAGGTTTCCAATACTCAGCATTACCATTAGCAGTCCAAATAGTTTTTTTCTCTAAGTCTCTAGTACCATGAAGAATTTCTGCTAACCTTCTCTCATCTCCGCTACCTTCAATAAACCACAATAATTCTGATTTAACGGACTTCCAGGCAAGCTTTTTAGTTGTTACAGCAGGAAAACCATCCTCAAGATTATAGCGTTGCTGCATCCCAAAAACCGCACGAGTACCAGTACCAGTTCTATCTTTTCTATCAGTACCGTTCTCCAGAACATCTCTCAGAGCATCAATATACTGTTTCATGATTAAAAAGAAAGATAATTAGAATTTAAAATGTTTTTGTTTAACTCTTATCAATTGATTTCCCACATCTCAATTATGTTATCTACCAGATTGTCTAAAAAGCTTTCTTGGTAGGTAATAAGAAGGTTCATGATTTCATTTCTATCTATGAGAACGTTATAATGGGTTTTTCTTCCACTTTTTACAAAACCTAGAATGTTTTCATCTTCCAGTTTCTTCAGGTGCCAGGACACGGTAGAAGGAGATAGTTTTACGAACTTCACAATTTGATCATGGTTGCAATTATTATGCGTTAAAACAAACAAGATTATGTTCCTTACACTTCTCTGCCTCAAAAAAGCCATGATTCTTTTGTTGTCAGAAAGGAAGTCTTTTGGAAAATATCTTACATTATTCCCTTCTTTTTCTAATTTTATCAAGTTTTGTTTTACCAAAAAATTAAGGTGGTATTGCACAGAACCAGTTGCCAGTTCACTTTTCCTTTCAATTTCTCTGAAGTGAGTTCCAGCATATTTTTTCACTATATTGTACAGTTTTCTTCTGACATCTACTTCCAATACCTTTTTTTCCCTGTCAGTAAGGAATTCAGATTCCATGTTATCTCTTAAGGACACCATAGAAAAAACTCAATAATATCGCAAAATCCAAAATTGCTGTGATTGGATCAACTCCGGGAATTTCTTCTATAAAAATTTCAGAACCCATCATGAAGGATTTTAAGGCAAATAAGAAAAATGCAAGTGCTATGAATTTTAGTTTATTTCGCTTTGTTCGTGTGTAGGCAGTATAGGTCAGAAAACAAAGTACTGCTGCCAATAACCCAGATCCTAAGTTAAGCAATTTTTCAGCTTCCAGACCAAATACTTCTAAATCCTCTAAACCGTTAGCGTCTTCTTGTGCAAATACAAAAGATGACATAGAAATTAAAACAAAAACAGTGATTAATACAAATAATATTTTTTTAGTGTTCATGTGTTACCTCCTAACCCATAATTATTTTTGGTGTTTATTAACTTAATTAAAAAAAGAAATTCCTGATGCAACTAACAATCACATCAGGATGAATGAGGGGTTAATCTTCTATTCCAAGAACCGCTCCGGTCTCTATGTCGATGATGACATCTACTTCTTCTCCATCATCATCCATCTCAACAACATAGGTTGCTTTCCCAAACTTCTTTTCTATTTCGATGTCTGTTATAGTTCCATCAACTGCTTTTTTGGCAATTGCTTTCGCTTCACTCTCAGTTGTGTCCTTCTTAAGTTCCACAATAGGGGTTTCTGTTTCAACAGCAGCTTTTGAAGAGGTTATGCCTATTAATTGGATGCCTTCAGCGCTGTCAATCTCGGTTTCATAAACTAGCCCTACACCCGGACAATAATACTTGTGTTCTTCTTCAAGGTCTAAAGGATTCCAGTCCTTTGTTTGGATACAGTTGGAGAAGGAACCATACTCAACTTTAACATCCAATCCTAAATCAACAACACTTCCCTTATCTTCTGCTTCTCCGGGATAATATTCCTGATAATAAGTGTCTCCTGGCTGAGGGTTTCCTTTCATAATGATTCCGGGTTTAGCTCCATAAATTCCAGCAACCCAAGAACCGGAAGTACTAACTAACTTCCCGTTTATGAAATCCTTTGAACTTTCTCCGAAATACCAAACATTCCCTTCTTTATCTTGTGCGTACCAGTCTCTTGTATCTTCTGCTAGATCACCATCAATGTAAACTTTATCTCTTACTTCTGCAACCTTAACTCCCATAATACTTTTTGTGTTTTTTGTAAGATGAACTTCAGTTCTTTCAATTCCTTCATCTGTTTCTCCTTCAAAAATGTAAGTTGTATCTGGTTTAAATGAGAAATATTTATTGGTTAGTTTGATTGTGAAGTCCTCTGGATTAATTATTGGGTTGTATGTTTCTATAGGGCTTGTAGATTCTTCTTTTGAAAGCTTTGTCCCAATAAAAAAAGTATTTACAGATATAGCAATAACAATCAATACTACCACAATTAAAATAATAACATTTTTTGATTTCATTTTATTTCCTCCACCCAAATTATCAAGTGTGTTATGTTAATGGATTATCTTTTAAATAGTCCCTAGTTCAAACGTAGAAGAATAGTACAATCATAGAACTAAACCAATAAAGTAGAGTGTTGTCTTAAATATTTTTAGCTAAATAAGTCAAGAAGTTCCTCTTCCTTCTTGATGTTTTGCTCAATTTTTAATAAGGAATTAGTGAAGGCTTTTTCTATTGCTCTGTTCAGTGTGAAAGCAGAATCTCCAACATTAACAATATCATTGTTACGAAGAATCATCGAAACATCCACTGAATAACTTCCCTTACTCTTCTTAGTTACTTTAACCTGAAGCCTTTTCACGTTTGGGAGTCTTTCCTTAAAATTTTCAACATGTTCTTTGACTTCCTTAGATTCAACCATAGATAAGTTCTCTACCCCAATAATTTCAGTCAGTTTCATGCAAATCACCCTTGAGAAGTATTAGTTTTTATCCTACATAAATGTTTCCATTTAATACCCAAACTTAAGTTTGAACTTAAAAACGAAAAGTATAATAATGACAATTTAATGGAATTTTAAGTGATATGATGAAAGTACAAACTATTAATCCTGCTACCGAAGAGAACCTTAATGAGTATGAGGTTATGTCTCAAGAGAAAGTTCTTGCTATTTTAGACGATATTAATGATGCTTATAATTCTTGGAAGAAACTTTCAATAAAAGAGAGGGCAGGTTACTTTACCAAACTTGCAGAAGTTCTTAGAAATAATAAAGAAAAGTATGCAGAATTAATGTCTAAAGAGATGGGTAAACCGGTAAAAGATGCTCTTGGAGAGGTTGAGAAGTGCGCTCTGTGCTGTGATGTTTTTGTAGAAAAAGGAGAAGAATGGTTGGCAGACGAAATATTGGAAGCGGATGGCAAAGAACATAAAGTTATTTATCAACCATTAGGTGTTATTTTAGCTGTTATGCCCTGGAACTTTCCTTTCTGGCAAGTATTTAGGTTTGCAATACCCACTCTTTTAGCAGGCAACGGTGGAATTCTCAAGCATGCCAGCAACGTTACCGGTTCTGCATTGCTAATTGAAGAAAGTTTTAGGGAAGCTGGCTTTCCAAAAAATATCTTTAGAACAATCATAGCAGATCACGATACCACTGCTAAAGTTATGGAATCAGAACATGTGAAAGGAGTTTCTCTAACCGGCTCAACTAATGCCGGTAAAAGAATTGCAGAAGCTGCTGGAAGAAACTTAAAAAAAGTTGTTTTAGAGTTAGGAGGTTCAGATGCATTCATCATTTTAGAAGATGCAGATTTGGAGATAGTAGCTAAAAATGCAATTCTTGGAAGATTTCAAAATAATGGTCAAAGCTGCATTGCAGCAAAAAGATTTATTGTAAGAAAAGAAATAGCAGAAGAATTTGCCAACAAATTTGCAGATTTAGCAAAAAAAATGATTGTGGGGGATCCTTTTGACGAAAATACTAAGTTAGGTTCTTTAGTAAATGAACAAGCTCTTAATGATATAGATGGACAGGTAAAAGATGCAGTAAGTAAAGGGGCAAAAGTTCTTGCTGGGGGGAAAAAAATTTCCGGCAAAGGATATTTCTACGAACCTACGGTTATAACTAACACTCATAAAGATATGGAGATAGTTCACGAAGAAACCTTTGGTCCGGTAGCAGCAATCATAGAAGTAGAAACGGATGAAGAAGCAATACAAATAGCAAACTCCTCCGAATTTGGACTGGGAGGGAGTGTATGGACTAAAGACTTGGAAAGAGGAAAAGAAATAGCAAAGCAAGTGGAAACTGGTTGTATATTTGTTAATTCAATAACAAAATCAGATCCTAGATTACCTTTTGGAGGAATCAAAGAATCAGGAATTGGAAGGGAACTATCCCAGTACGGAATCAAAGAATTTGTTAATGTAAAAGGATTTAATGTTTATGAACATAAATGAAAAGAGGAAATAAAATATGAAAGCATCTGATTTATTTGTGAAGTGTTTGGAAGAAGAAGGGGTTGAGTATGTTTTCTCAGTTCCCGGAGAGGAAAACTTGGATCTAGTTGAGAGTCTTCGTAAATCAAAGATCCAACTAATTGTTAATAGGCACGAGCAAGGCTCTGCTTTCATGGCTGCAACCTATGGTCGTTTAACTGGCAAGGTTGGAGTTTGCATGTCTACTCTAGGGCCTGGAGCCACTAATCTTTTTACTGGAGTTGCACATGCACATTTAGGAGGGATGCCAATTTTAGCGATAACTGGCCAGAAAGGTATTAGAGATAATTGGCAAGCAACCTTTCAAGTTTTAGACATTGTAGATATGATGTTTCCCATAACAAAAAGGTCTGTGCAGATTCATGGCCCAAAAAGCATTCCGATGGAAGTTCGTGCTAGCTTTAAAGATGCAACAACAGAAAGGCAAGGCGCATGTCACATTGAGCTTCCTGAAGATATAGCTCATGAAAAGATAGATGGAAAATATAAACCGCAAAAGCCAGGTTCGGTAAGAAGGCCAATTGCTGATGATAAAGCAATCAGGATAGCAGGTTCAATGATCAAGAAAGCAAAACATCCAGTTATCATCGTTTCATCGAGAGCTCAGCGTAATATGGTGCATAAAAGTTTGAGAAAGTTTTGTAATAAAACCAATATTTATGTTATCCATACTCAGCTTGGAAAAGGAGCTCTGGGAGATGATCATAAGAATTCATTGTATGCTTTCGGATTGCATAAACGAGATTATGTGAATTGTGTTGTGGAGAAATCAGATTTAATCATAGCTATTGGGTACACAAAAATAGAGCATCCCCCAAGTATTTGGAATCATGATTTAGATAAGAAGATATTGAATGTGGACTTTACACCATCCAAGACAGATATTTACTATAATCCCGATTGTGAATTGGTGGGAGATATTGCGGTTAGTTTAGACATGCTGGCTAAAGAGCTTAAAAGCTACAAACACAAAGGAGAGTACTGCAAGAAGATCAAGAAAGACTTGGATAAAAGATTGTTCACTAATGGGGCTGACGATAATTCTTTTCCTTTAAAACCACGAAGGATAGTAGCTGATGTTCGAAAAGTAATGGGCAAAGAAGATATTATCTGTTTAGATAACGGAATCTATAAGTTATGGTTTTCACGACATTATAAGACATTTAACATAGGAACATTTCTTTTAGATAACACTTTAGCAACGATGGGGGCTGGACTTCCAAGTTCCATGGCAGCTAAGTTAGTAAATCCTAATAAAAAAGTTCTTGCTGTGTGTGGAGATGGTGGGTTCATGATGAACTCGCAAGAATTGGAAACTGCTGTTCGTTTAAAAATAAATGTGGTTGTCTTAATAGTGAATGATAACGCTTTTGGGTTTATCAAATGGAAACAACAAAACATGAAATTCAAAGATTATTCTTTAGACTTAGGAAATCCTGATTTTGTTAAATACGCAGAATCTTATGGGGCCAAAGGCTACAAGGTCAAGAAGGCTTCTGATTTAGCTAGCATCTTAAAAAAGGCTTTTAAGCAGGAAGGACCGGTTATCGTAGAATGTCCCATAGATTATTCAGAAAACACTGAAGTATGGGGTAAGGAGCTTGATGCATTAGCATGTCCATTGTAATAGGAACGCTTTTATACTCTTATAAATAGATAATTAAAATGTTTTTAGGACAAATATTAGCTTTGATATTAAGTATTGTTGACTTTCTTACGGAAGGGTTATTCTCAAGAGGAAACCAAAACAAGATGAAGTTCATCTCGTTTGCGGCTGGAGTCTCAGTTACTTATGTGTTCTTGATAATGCTTCCAGAAGTTTATGTGCGTTCTGTTGGAATCAGTAAACTAATATTTTTGTCTGTTCTGTTCAGTTTTGGCTTTTTCCATATAATAGAGAAATATATTAGGCAAAATTTTACGGGAATAGCACTAAGAAAAGAACATCAGTTATTACACACAACTTCTTCTTTCGGATATTTTTTTGTGGTAGGATATCTTTTAGCAGACATAACATCCCAAAATGCTTTAGATGGTTTATTGCTTTTTATTCCAGTCACATTACATATTGTGATAGATTCATTACCTCGAAGAAAATCAAAAAAACACCATGTTCGTGCTTTTGCATCCAGTTCAGCTTTTCTAGGTTCATTAGTCGCACTATTTGTTGATGTAGGTTTTCTAGGAAATACAATACTCCTTGGATCAGTAGCAGGAGGTTTGTTGTATACTGTCATCAGGGATACCTTACCCAAAGACAGAGAAGGAAAACCCATGTTTTTTACTTTAGGAATCTTGATCTTTACGATAATCATATTACTATTGTGGAACGTCGGGTTTTAGAATTATAACGTAGTTTTCTTTTTGTTTGAAATGTAATTATTGAATTGTCCGAATGATACTTCAATTCTCTGATAGTTGGCAGTACCTTGCTTTCCTGATTTGTGCATCATTCCAAGAGACAATTCAAACAGATCTTTCACTCCCCAAGTATAACCTACTGGATTATTTTGATACGCCATGGATTTTGCTACTGCGATTAGGTCCACAGATCCGGATTGAGCGTAATAATTGTTATTTGAGAATGCAGATGGATCTTTTTTAAGCATCCTGTATGCTTCATCACCAGCTCCCATGATAGACCACGGAGAAATTTCAATATTTTCGCTGGTTGAAGCTATCTGGACAAACAAGTCCCTGTGCTTAATTTTTCCCCGATAATTATTTCAGTGTCGGTTTTTGCAGTTAGGTTGGAAGTATCATAGAATAAGGAAAGAGATCTGAAAGAACCTCTAGAAGCATCATATTTTTCATTCTGGACAAAATTATCACAACTCTGTTTCCATGCTAAATCCTGACATTGATTTTTTCTTTCTTTTTCAGAAAAACTTCCAAACTCTCTTGCAAGATAGGCTGGACTTTGACAGTTTTGTCTCAACTTAGATATGTCAAGTTTTGTTCCAAGTTTAGAATCAGAAAGATAATTTTCCACATCTTCAACAAATTCTGCAATATCTTTATCCCACCCAATAAAATATGCTCCTCCAAGAAATACTGTTAGAACTGTTGCCAAAGTTGTTCCAGGTCCAAACCAAGGATGTCTTTGCATAAATCCTTTTTCATCTTCTTCCACAAGAGCATCTAAAGAATCTTCTGGTTCCCCATCTAAAATTCCTTCCATTTATGCCCCAAATAACATTATTATCTAAAAATACATATATAACTTATGATTAGATTCATAAAGAATAAGCGTTTATAAGTGTTTTCATTATTAACCACTAGGAAGTAATAATTATTGCTTATGGTTATTAATGATTAAACCAAAGGTTTAATACTTTAATACAAGTTTAATAATGCAAAAGTTTAGTGAAATAAAAATGAATTACGATATTATAGTTATTGGTGCGGGTTCTGGTGGTCTTAATATAGCTGGATTCATGAACAAGGCAGGTTTTAAGGTTTTGCTGATAGATAAGAAAGATGAGAATATAGGTGGAGATTGTTTAAACTTTGGGTGTGTTCCCAGCAAGGCTTTAATTCACGTTTCTAAATTAGTTCATTCAGGAAAAGAAGCTGAGAAGTTCGGTTTAGAAACTTCTGGTAAAGTTAGCTTGAGAAAAGTGATGGACTATGTTCGGTCTAAAAAAGAAGTTATTAGAGAACATGAAAATGCTAGCTATTTTAAGAAAATAGGGATGGACGTTGAGCTTGGTTTAGCAAAATTTTCCGGGAAGAATTCTGTTACGGTAAATGGTAATAAGTACACTGCAAAGAAGATAGTTTTAGCTACCGGTTCCAGACCCAGAAAATTATCTGTTAAAGGTGTTGAGAATGTTCGTTATCAAACTAACGAAACAATCTTCGATCTTGAAGAATTACCTGAGAAGTTGCTAGTTATAGGTGGAGGTCCTATTGGAGTGGAGTTATCCCAAGCATTTTCTAGGTTAGGATCAAAAGTCACTATTCTAATTAGAGGAGATAAGTTCTTGCCAAAAGAATCAGAGGAAATGGCTCTGGTTTTGTATGAACAGCTGGTTAAGGAAGGTATCGATATCAAGTTTGATACATCCGTAAAGGAATTTTTATCATCTAATGAAGCTATTCTCTCATGTGAGGACAAAGAAGAAAATATTGATTTTGATGAAGTTCTAGTTAGCATTGGGAGGGATTTAAATGTTGAAGGTTTAGATCTAGCAAATGCGGGCATAGAATTTGACAGAAAAATAAAAGTTGATGAATATTTAAGAACAACCAACAAAGATGTTTTATTGTGTGGAGATATCGCCGGAGGTTATCAATTTACGCACGCAGCTGAACTTCATGCTTCCGTTATCATAAGCAACTTCTTCTCTCCTTTTAAGAAGAAATTGAGTTATTCTAAATTTTCATGGGTTACATATACAGATCCAGAGATAGCAACTTTTGGCTTTAATGAAGAGCAATTAAAAGGGAAGAAGTATGAGAAGTTAGTTTTAGACTTTGAGCACGATGATAGATCAATAGTAGATGATTTTGTTAATGGAAAAACTATATTATTTGTTTCTAAGAATAAAATACTTGGTGGGAGCATGGTAGCAAAGAACGCTGGAGAAATAGCTCAAGAGCTAATTTTAGCTAATTCTTCTGGATTAAGTGTCAAGAACATCTTTAACAAGATATATCCATATCCAGTTGCTTCTCGCGTGAACAAAAAAATAATAAGCGATAGTTTCTCAAAAAAACTTAATGAAAGAACTAAAAAGATCTTGAAGTGGTTGTATTAAAGATAGTGTTTATATAAAGAAAAAAAGTGTAAAGAATATGTTAAAAAAATTTAGAAAGAGTGGATTAAAATTTTCTATATTACTCTTAATAATAGTTTCTCTGGTTTTAGCAGCTAAATATACGGCTCTAGGAGACTACATGAGTGTGGAAAAAGTCAGAGAACTAATACAAGAAGCAGGAGTATATGGGTCCTTAATCTTTATCTTAGTGTATGTCATCGTTACCGTAACCTTCTTACCCGGAACACCCTTCACGATAGCCTCTGGAGTGCTGTTTGGAACACTCAAAGGAGGCATGCTAACAGTAGTAGGAGCAACCATCGGGGCTGGAATTGCTTTTCTTATAGCTAGATTTTTTGGAGGAGACTTCGTTAACAAACTTCTTAAGAACAAATTCAAAAAAATCTATGAATACGATGAAAAAATAGAGAAGAACGGGTTTTTGGTCATGTTATTTTTACGTTTGATCCCACTATTCCCATTTAATGGCTTAAATTTTGCGATGGGCCTAACAAAAATAAGGAAAAGAGACTATATCCTTGGAACTTTTCTGGGAATAATACCCGGTTCGATGATTTTAGCTAATATTGGTGGACAATCCGGGAATTTAATGTCGCCCCAGTTTATCTTATCAATAGCTTTATTTATACTGTTGATTTTTACCTTACCACTCTATAAATATGTCCAAAAAAAATTCAAAGCAAAAGCCTAAAAAGAACAAGAAACTGATAATTCTGGCAGTTTTCTTTTCAATAATAATCTTTTATTTTGTTTTAAGCCACTCCTTTCATTTTGCTTCTTACTTTAATGTGAATAACATAAACCAGCAAATTGAAAGCGTTGGAGTGTTTGGACCTTTATTCTTTATTCTTCTTATGGCCTTAGCTATTGTAATAAGCCCCATACCCAGCTTGCCATTAGATGCGGCTGCAGGTATAGTTTGGGGACCTTGGTTAGCAACATTATATGCTTCCATAGGAGCATTGATGGGAGCAGTTATCGCATTTTCTATAGCACGCTATTTAGGAAAAGATATAATGAACAAATATTTCCGCAAACAGATGACAATATGCTATAATTGCTCCGAACGTTACTTGTTTTGGCTGGTTTTGGTAGCTCGCTTGTTTCCATTCTTTCAATTTGACATAGTAAGTTATGGAGCTGGTCTAACAAACATGAAACTACGTAATTTTGCTCTAGCAACTTATATTGGAATGCTGCCCATGACCTACCTATTTGCGAAGTTAGGAGAAAGTTTTGCTATAGGGAATAATTTTATCATAATAATCTCTACCCTAGTAATTATTATAGGATTCTTTTTGGTTCCTTACCTAGTAGAAAAACATAATTTTTTATGGTTAAAAGGAAAAATACTTCTAAAATGATTTCTATAGTAATCCCAGTATATAATGAATCAAAAATTATTTTGGAATGCTTAGATTCAATTTATTCACAAAATGAGAATTATGAAATAATAATAGTAGATTCTGGCAAGGATAAAACATTAAAAAAAATAAATTCAATAAAAAATAAAAAAATAAAATATTTCAGAAGTTCTAAAGGAAGAAGCTTGCAGATGAATTTAGGTTCTAGATACTCTGAAGGAGATGTTTTATTGTTTTTACATGCAGATTCTGTTTTACCAGTAAACGCACTAGAAGAAATAGAAAAATCAATTAGAGAAGGTCATGTTGGTGGAGGGTTTTTCCAACAGTTTAAAGAAAACAATTTCCTACTAAAATTAGTTTCTTTTAGATCTAATTTTCGTTCTTCTTTCTTCAAGATCTTCTTCGGCGACCAAGCAATCTTCGTAAAAAAAGAAGTTTTTGAAAAACTTGGAGGTTTCAAACAGATTCCCATCATGGAAGACTTAGATTTTTCAAAAAGAATGAAAAAATTAGGAAAACTAAAAACAATAAAAAACAAAATAACAATATCCAGAAGGAAATACTTAGAGAAAGGAATAATTAGATTAAGTTTTGTTTATTTTATCTTGATGATAATGTACCATTTAGGGTTTAGTTATGAGAAAATAAAGAAAGTTTATGAGAAGGTTGTAGGGTAAATTTTTATATGGGTGGATCTTATTGAGAGTAAAATGTTCAAAAGGATTCCGTTAAGCAAAGATTCATTGCGAGGAGTGGCCACTATGATGGAATTTATTGAAGAGTACTTTGAACAAATTAACAAAAAAATTATGATTCAGGTATGGGGAGAACATAACTTCCATTTATTTTCTAGATATTGTTTAGGTGGAGAAAAACCGTATGTTATTGAAAATGGACAAAAAAGAGTGTACAAATTAACTCAAGTTGGTTTAAGAAAGCTTCATGAATTGAGAAAGACATTAACTAATGAGAAATACTTGAAATACCAAAAAAGTTTCAACCGTATGATTGCATTTACTGGTTCTGCTTTAGCTTTTTTGGGCACTATGGGATTTTTAAGTACGTTAGGAATAGATGATTTCAGTTCTGCTTCTTCAAAATTAATTTTTGGAGGGATTGCAATTATAATTCTCATAGGAACAGTAGGTTTCATGCTAACAAATTTCAATAAACTTGACAAATAAAAAATGAATCTACATCAAGAAGTTAAAAAGATAATAACTGAGATTTTTGAAAAAACTTGTGATTCTAATCAAGAAGGGAAAGTCCCTTTTATTATCAGTGAGAATGATTTGTGTTGTGAGCTGTACAGTAGATTAAATCCTCGTTGTGAAAACACCTTGACAACTGAGTGGACAACAGAAAATTCTGGAAGAGGTAACATGAAACATGACCTCATAATATTTGATAAGAAAAGTGCAGATTATAAACTCAAGAAATCAGGAAAACCTGAAAATTTTGGCATGCCTGAAAATCTAAGCATCAAAAAATTAATTGCAGTATTTGAATTAAAAAACACATGGACTCCTTCAAAAAACACTATAATTAAAAATTTTAAGGAAGATATAAAAAAATTAAAAGAAGTAGATGTTGATTATGATGTAGGCTCAAACAAATTTTTTATTTATTTTGATTTTGCTGGGAAGTTGACTGAAAAAGAAGTAGGGTCATTTAAACAAGAAGGAATAAAAATAATCTATGCAGATATTAAAAATAAAGAATTAATTATTATATAAAATGACAACTTATTCACATTCAAGACTTGGAACTTTTCAACATTGTAAGTATAAGTTTAAGTTAAGATATATTGATAAGGTCAAAGTTGAAATTCCAACAACTGTTGAGATGTTTATGGGAGATATGGTGCATAGGACATTGTATAAACTCTATAAGGATCTTCAATATCAAAAAATTAATTCTAAAGAAGAAATTTTGGGATTTTATGAAGAGCTGTGGAATAAGGAATGGAGTGAAGATATCCTTATAGCAAAAAAAGAATATAGCGTAGATAATTACAAAAAAATAGGCACTAAGTGCTTAATTGATTATTATGATCGTCATAAACCGTTTAATAGCTTAATAACTTTAGGATTAGAAACTCAAAACATGCTTCCTCTTTCTAATGGAGATAGTTATCATATTAGAATCGATAGACTTTCAGCAGATAAAGAGGGCAATTACTTCATTGTTGATTATAAGACAAATTCTTCATTAAAGACTCAAGATGAGTTGGATGAAGATAGACAATTAGCTATGTATTCAATCTGGGTTAAGAAAACTTTTCCAGATTATAAGTCTGTTAAGTTAACCTGGCATTTTCTGGCCTTTGACAAGGAGATAATCTCTATAAGGACAGATGAACAGCTTATACAATTACAATCTGAAGTTGAATCACTGATTGAAGAGATTAAAGCTTGTAAAGAGTTTCCTACAAACGTCACAAGACTTTGTGATTGGTGCGAATTTAAGCAAATATGCCCTGCTTTCAAGCATGATTATGAATTAGAGCAAAAAACCATTGAAGGGTTTAAGGAAGATGACGGTCTTAAATTAGTAGATAAGTTTTCTGCTTTGAAAACTACAATTAGCGAATTGGAAAAAGAGATGGAGGAAATCAAGGAAAAACTTATTGAGTTTTCTAAACAAAAGGAGATTAGCGCAGTGTACGGAAGCAACAAGAAAATATCTTTGAAGACTTTTGAAACAATATCATTTCCTGCAAAAAAAGATAGGGATGAGTTGAATGAATTAATTAAAGATAAAGGACTGTGGGAAGAACTTTCAGACTTGGATACGTTTAAGCTAAGTAAATTGGTTAAGGAAGGTAAATTGCCCAAAGAATTAAAAAAGGACATAGGGAAGTTTATAACAAAAGCTGAGAATTATAGATTGAGTTTAGGGAAAAAGTGAAAGATGGATGATAAGACAACCATAAAAGAACTAAAAGAAAAAATCAAGAAATTCTGTGGAGATAGAGACTGGGATCAATACCACAATGCAAAGGAACTGGTTATTGGAATTATTACAGAATCATCTGAACTTCTTCATCATTTTAGATTCAAATCCGAAAAAGACGTTGATAAAATGTTTCAAGATGAAAATAAGAAAAGCAAGATTTCTGAAGAAATTGCTGATACTCTTTATTTTTTATTAAGACTTGTACAAAGATATGATATAGACCTAACAACAGCCTTAAATAAAAAAATGGAAAAGAATGAAGAAAAATACCCAATCGAAAAAGCGAAAGGGTCAAATAAAAAATATAATGAGTTATAAACATGTTAGTATACGAAGGAACAAAAAATGATTTTTGCAATTCTGTCTTAAACGATACTATTTCTGATGAAATCTACAGCAATTACCATAGAAAGATTGGAGGAGTATCTAAAAAAGAGATTAGTTCATGGTCAGATTCTATGCAATATATGTATAAAGTGGTGCAATCAGAGGAAATTCCAAATAATTGTGGGATAGCTATTGAATTTCGTATTCCAGCTACTAGCAAAAGAGTAGATTTCATAATTTCTGGCAAAGGTGAAAAGAAAGATAATCTAGTTGTTATAATAGAGTTAAAAAGGTGGGATGAGGTATACAAGGTTGATGGCAAGGATGCAATAGTAAAAACACCATTAGGAAGGGGGATACATGAAACTACTCACCCTTCTTACCAAGTATGGTCTTACCATAATTTAATTAAAGATTTTAATGAAAATGTCCAAAAAGAGAATATTGGCATTTATCCTTGTGCTTTTTTGCATAATCTAGATAGAAGTAAGAATCCTGAAATAGAAGACCCGATTTATTCATATTATCTTGAAAAAGCTCCTATATACACAAAAGGAGAAGTTCTGAAACTTAGAAGATTTATATCTAAATTCATAAAATATGGCGATAATAAATACACATTATACCAGATAGACCAAGGTAGGCTAAAACCATCAAAAACTCTACAAGATTCTTTAGTTAATTTATTAGAGGGTAATGACGAATTTACATTGATTGATGATCAAAAAATTGTCTATGAAGAAGCAGTATCTATGGCTCTTAAATCTTTTAAAGATAACAAAAAAAGAGTACTAATAGTGGAAGGCGGACCAGGAACTGGAAAATCAGTCTTAGCTGTAAATTTATTAGTAAAACTAACCAATAAAAATATGGTAGTACATTATATTTCAAAAAATTCGGCTCCCAGAAATGTATATTCATCTAAGCTAAAAGGGACAACAACAAAATCTCATATAGATAATTTATTCAAAAGTTCTGGAATATTTCACGATTGTGATAAGAATGTATTTGATGTTTTAGTTGTAGATGAAGCACATAGGTTAAATGAAAAATCAGGTTTTTTTAAAAATTTTGGAGAAAATCAAATCAAAGAGATTATCAATTCCTCTAAATTTAGTATATTTTTTATTGATGAAAGCCAGAAAATTGATATTTTTGACATAGGAAGGAAATCTGAAATTAAAAAATATGCATCATTATTTAATGCTGGAATAAAAATAGTTGAGTTAAACTCACAATTTAGGTGTAATGGTTCAGATGGATACCTTGCATGGCTTGATAATTTATTAGGTATACGTGAAACTGCCAATTTTGATGGATTTGAGGGAGAATATAATTTTAGAATTATTGATGACCCAAATAAATTAAAAGAAATGATATTAGAAAAAAATAAGGAGAACAACAAGGCAAGACTATTGGCGGGATATTGTTGGGATTGGAATAAAGAAGGGAAAGATAAAAGCAACATTCACGATATATCTCTGCCTCAATTTAAATTTTCAATGAGTTGGAATTTGGGCAACACTTCTACTTGGGCAATAGATAAAGAATCAGTAAATGAAATAGGATGTATTCATACTTGTCAAGGGTTAGAATTTGATTATGTTGGAGTAATAATCGGGTTAGATTTAAGATTTAGGTCTGGTAATCTTATTACTGATTACAATAAACGAGCGAAGACAGATCAATCATTGAAAGGGATTAAGAAGATGGCAAAAAATAATCCAGAAAGAGCTAAAAAGATTGCAGAAGAAATAATTAAAAATACTTATAGAACTTTAATGACTAGGGGTCAAAAAGGGTGTTATGTTTATTGTTGTGATAAAGAGTTACAGGAGTATATCAAATCTTGTATTAAAAAATAAAGCTGTAAAATGAAATGGATGTACAAAATAACTTATCCTAATGGTAAAATATATGTGGGAAAAGATTTAACCGGAACATTTAGATATTTCGGCACTCCAAATAGTAAACTATTGGAACAAGATTTTTCAGATGACGAAAAGAAAAATTTTACAATTAGAAGGGAAATTCTCTGGCAATCTGAAAAAGCAACAGATGAAGAAGTTAATAAAAAAGAAGTAGAATTTATTTTGAAACATAAATCCAATGAACCAAAAATTGGGTACAATAGAAACCCGAAATTCAAATGCTAAGTATCTTTTCTTTTATAAATATATGTAAGCTATAATTATCATATAAATAAACAAGTAAACCAAAATATTTATATAGTATGATCAACAAATTATAGCTTATGGAAAGAAATTCACCTTCAGAGATCATTCCAGTAGTACTTAATGCGCTTAGAATTGGAGAGCAAACACTAAATCAGCTGAGTAAATCTTCTAAGATAAACAGGGTAACACTTTCTCAGTACATATCTGCTTTTGAAAAAGCAGGAGTTCTGAAAACAAAAAAATTGGGAAGAGAAAGACATATACAATTAAGAAATAATCCTGACTCTTATTTTGACTTACCTATTAAAGAAGAAGATAACAAAAAATTATCCACCATTTATTCATACATAAAAGAGACATGTCTAAAACTTTACAATAAAGAACCAACAAAAACTCAAGTATACAAAATTCTTTGGGAATTAAATAAGGAAAGAAACTTCCCGATTGGATGGTATCAGCATGGACCATGCGCAGTGAGAATTTACAGGGGTACTGAACATAAACATCAAGAATTAGACAAGGATGAAAAAGAATTAATAAAACGAAAAGTGGAAGAGTACTGTAAATTAACAAGCGAAGAACTACAAAAGAAAGTATACTCGAAAGAAAATAATGAACTCTATCTTTTAAAAGAAAAATTGATTACAAAACCAGAAATAGAAAAAGATGAGCTTAATGGATTATTAATGGATTTAATTAAACTAACACCCAAAGAAACAATAAGCACAGTGTCTGATTTTGTTAGGACTTCATTACTTCTAGGATGGGAAAAATCAAAATTTTTATTCACAGAACACGTCTGGAAATATATTTCATTAGTAGTTTTTAAAGAATCTTTGAGGGATTATTATGGAGACTCCATAGACCTTCATCTTCAGGAAAAAATTAATGAAATCAAAATTGAGAGTAATAGAATTATAGAAAACTTGGTTATTGATTACACTAATTCTAAACATTCTCAGGATAAGCTATATCGAAGATGGGTGAAAAAGAGGTAATGAACTCATTATCATGAGTTACTATCTTATCACAACCGGATTTCTTTGCAATTAAATAGTGTAGATAGTCCTGCCAGTGTTCTGATTTGGATTTAGCAAGTTTGAGTTCTTTTTCTGTATGCTCTACAAAATGAAGCTTGTTCTTTGACTTGAATTTTTCAAAAAGTAGGGGATATTCACTATCCATACCTTTTCTTTCCAGTTCTGATCTGACCCAATCCGATACTACTAATTCAAAAGCACAATTCCATCCACGAGAAAAAAAGTCGAATGCCAAAGCAGCTTTAACTCTTCCTTCAAAAAGGTCAACATAAACACACGTATCAACATATACTTTCATATTTTTTACCTTCACCAATTATTATATGGTCCAAAATTTTTATCCCGACCATTTCACCTGCACCCATGAGAATTTTAGTAATCCTTCTATCCTCATCTGAAGCCTCACAATCACCACTCGGATGATTATGCACTAATATAATTGCATTAGCACTTACCTTAATGGCTTCTTTGAAGACTTCACGTGGATGTACTAATGAAGAATTCAAGGTTCCAATAGAAATAACTTTATCACAAATGATCTTGTTTTTAGTATCTAAGAAAACAGCAATGAAATGTTCTTTCTTTAGGTCTTTTAGTTTTTCCATGTAATGAGAAGCAATATCTGCGGCATTAGAAACAATTTTCTCACAAATCTTGCCAGAATTAACTCTTTTGCTTAACTCAAAAGCAGCTATTAATTTAGAAGCTTTAGCCAATTTAATACCTTTAATTTTCATTAATTCTTGTAAAGAAAGTGAATTTAATTTATCAAGACCAAAAGTGTTGATTAACCTATGAGAAAGGTCAATAACATTCTCTCCCTGGCTTCCATTCTGTAAAATAATCGCTAATAATTCTGGATCAGAAAGAACTTCAACACCATTAGCCTTAACTCTTTCTCTAGGACGCTGTTCTAGAGCCATTTCTTGTACTATCAATGCAATCACCTTTTTTAATATATAAGAATTAAACTTATTTATAAACCTCACGCGAGAATGTCCAGTGCAATATTTAACTAAAATTGCTATTCCACTATTCAAACCTATAGACAAACCCTTCAAATTTTGGAACTTTCATTTTTAGTATTTTAGAAATAGTTTTCTTAAAGACATCTTTACTTAATTCTAGGTTTTTGTTGAGGGTTTCTATTGGTGTCGGTTCTTTCATGATTCCGTTCGCGTAATCGATGCCGAAACCGAGAAGGATGTAAGGTATTTCGAGCTCTCCACTCAGGATGGCTTCTGGGCCAGATGTTTGTGATATTGCATCTGTGTGTTGTTTGAGGAAAGCTATCTCGGATTTTGAATTAAATCTTGGACCATTAACATGACCATAAGTAAGATTAGAATAACTTTCCTTGCTTTCCAATTGCTTGAGTATTTGAGAGTTGAAGTGAGAACTGGTAATGTAGTGTCCTCTTCTGATATCACCAGGTTCCATGAAGAAAGTGCACAGTTCTCCACTAGGAAGTCTATTCTCAGGAAAGAATAAGTCAGAGAACAATAATAGTTTTCCAAGCTCAAGTTTAGGATTAGTTAAACCACAAACCGAAGTAGAAACTATCAACTTACATCCTAACTTGTGCAAAGCAGCAATATTTGCTTTATGATTAATCATGTTAGGTAATTTCTCGTGTTTAGAACCGTGTCTAGGGATGTGTGCTACTTCCTGGCCATCAATCTCCAAAATATCAACAAAAACATTACCAAAAACAGATACAACAGTCTCTTTTCTACCAGAAACAATCTAATAGAATCCTGAGCCAGTTATTATTCCTATCAATTTGTGCACTTCCCACCGTTTTTGTAACAAAAATCATAACATGCCTTATGAGTTAAAAATACCTTGTCAAAGGAATCTTTTAGATTATTAGCAAGCTCAAAGTTCTTGTCAGAATAGATAATGGGACATGGGTAAACAACCATCTTGCCATCTATTTTCTCTAAGGTTCTACCATTATGACATTGGAACATGTCTTCATTTACACTCTTCATACAGTTCTCAGAGATAAATACCTTCTTGGAAGGTTTCTTCCTAGATAAATTAGAACCCATCTCAAGTTCAGGAAGCATTTTAACTTCAACATCAATATTATTTTTCTTAAATAATTCTTTAAAACCAAGTAAAGCACTTTCCGAAGTATTACCATCTTCGTAAACTAGGGGGGTTGCTGTTATGATAACCTTAAACCCAGATTTCTTCAAGGAAATAACATTCTTTAGGGTAAGATCAAAATTACCTTTTCCACGAATAGCTTCATGTTTTTCTTTAGAAAAATAATCCAAAGAAACTCTAAATCTTAATTCATTAGAACTTTTATCATTCAATTCTTTCAAAGAAGGAATAAACCTTGTTAAAGGAAAAGTTGCGTTAGTAAGGACAGTTACGTTACCGTATTCTAATGATTTCTGCAATATCTCAATTATGTCCTTATTGATGAACGGTTCTCCACCCGTGAAATAAATATTTTTTAACCCAAAAGATTTAGCTTCTTCCAAAAAAGGCATTACATCTTCCAGAGACATTTGTTCTAAATTATCATTAGTTGGAGAGGAAGCAACGTAACAGTGCTTACATGATAGATTACATCTACTTCCCAACATAAACCATAGATCATCTAATTGTGGAAGATTATTTAGGATCTTAAATTCAACAAATCCAGGTTTTTGG
>JADHVG010000048.1 GCA_016784105.1 Candidatus Woesearchaeota archaeon | reverse complement strand
GGTGGATTGAAGAAAAAGGTGTTATTAGTTTTTTTAGTGTTCTTGATAGCTATAAGCATAGTTATTTCTCAAGATAATAATTCTCATAAAGTTGATCATGAAATTATTGAAATGTTCAAAGATAATGACGAAGTTTCTGTTATTGTTGTTCTAGAAGATGATTATTCTGTTCTTGGAGAGGTTTCTGTTTCTTCCCTGAGTAAAAACAATTTTGATAAAAAGAAGTTAATGGTTGCAAAACAACAGGATAAAGTTTTGGATAAATTAAATGTTAAAGGAAAATCCGGAGAAGTTGGAATCTCATCCAGCAGCTATGATCTGGACTTAAGGCACAAGTTCCCAATTACTAATGGGTTTAGTGGAAAACTCACTAAAAACGGCCTCAACAAACTGTTGAGCAACCCTTCCTTAAAATCCATTGAACTTGACAGACCGGTGCAAATTTCTTTAGACACTAGCAAAAATCATGTGAATGCAAGCAACACTTGGAAATTGATCTATAACGGGACAAATCTAACAGGTAAACATGAAACTGTTTGTGTTATAGACACCGGAGTTAATTACAATCACAGTGCTTTAGGGAATGGTTGGGGAGTAAAAGTTATCGGGGGTTATCGTTCTTTGAGCAATGGCGGGAATCAGGTTGAGTGTGAAGGCAACAATGTCCAATGTTTTGATGACCATAGTCACGGAACTCACGTTGCCGGAATAGTTGCTTCCACTGATAGTACTTACACAGGTATAGCTCCTGATTCAAAAATTATTGCTGTTAAGGTTCTTGATTCTGGTGGTTCAGGCTTTGCAAGTGATGCAGTTAGTGGAATAAATTGGTGTGTTAACAACGCTAGCATCTTCAATATTAGCATCATAAGCATGAGTCTTGGAGGCATTATCAATTATTCCGGGAATTGTAACCAAGATGAAGCAGCTTACGCTTCCGCAATAGATTCTGCTTATGCTCAAAACATTTCCGTAATTGTCGCTGCTGGAAATCAGTATAATTACAGTGCTATGAATTCTCCGTCTTGCATAGCTAATGCGACTTCTGTCGGTTCATTGAGTGATTCTGATGCCATATCCTCTTTTAGTAATAGAAATGGGAACACTTCTTTGTTCGCTCCTGGTGAAAGTATTACTTCTGCAAACTATGCAGGAGGATTCTTAACTCAAAGCGGAACTTCTATGGCAACACCAGTAGTTTCCGGTGCCTTTGCCTTATTGTACCAATACTTTAAACTGACTGAGAACAGGAATGCTTCACCGGATGAGATTGAGGATTACCTTAATGATACTGGAAAACAAGTAACAGACCCTTCAAACGGACTGACTTATTCAAGAGTCAATATCTTTGCTGCTATTGAAAGTCAGGATTCTTTAGTTCCGGAAATAAGTTTTGTCTTTCCGACTCCCGCAAATAATTCTCAGGTTAATGAATCCTACCTATTTATTAACATAACTTCTAATGAGGTTTTGATTAATGCTTCTTTAGAGTTCAATGGTACGAATGAGACGATGGAAGGAACTAGTCTAAATTGGTACAAAAACAAGTCCTTTACTGGGAATCAACCTACTTACTCTTACAAAGTGTGGGGGAATGATTCTTTTGGGAATTATGGATTAAGCGAATTAAGAGAATTTATTTTTAACAATACTGCCCCAAACATAACTTCTTTTTCTCCAACTGAATTAGATTTTAGTTTAGTTGAAGGGAATTTTAATTTTACATTCAATGTTAGTGTTTTTGATATTAATAGCGATACCATAACTTTGAGTTGGTACAGGAATGGAACTTTAGAAGCAACAAATTCTAATTACACTTTACAAAACAACCTTTCCCTGGTTGGATTCTATAACATAACAGTAATTGCATCAGATAGCATAGCTAATGATTCTTTACATTGGAATCTAACCATCAACCATAGCTGTTACACTCCTCATGAGATCAGTAATATAACAACCAACACAACTTATTGTGCAGGAGAAACCTTCAACATTCCAAACGGGATAAGCATAGGGGCAAATAACGTTGTTCTTAATTGTAATGGTAGTATATTAAATGGGAATGGTTCAAATAACGGAATTTATTTGTCCAATATCGATAATTCAGTAATCAAAAATTGTAGTTTCCTAAACTACTCAAAAGGGATTTTCTTAGATTCTTCAGATAACAATAATTTATCAAATAACAATATATCCTTTTATGTTTCTAATTCTAATGGGATCTATCTACAAACTGGATCAGATGATAATGACATTTCCAATAACTTCATATATGGAAATTCTAGTTCAGGAAATGATGTAGGTATTTCAATTAGATTTTCTTCGAGAAATCTAATTTATAATAACAATGTATCTGATGGAGAAACCGGTATCAACCTCATTTCTAGTTCTGATAACCGAGTACACAAGAATAAAATATTTAGAACTGAAAATGGGGGCGTAGGATTAAGTCTCTCTTCATCTTCAAATAACAATATTACAAATAATACTTTAATTGATAATCCTAACAAAGCAGTTATTCTGACAGATTCCTCTACTAATTATTTAATGTACAACATAATAAAAGATAACGGAGGCGGTGGAGAAGAACCCAACCCCGTAACTGGAGGGATTTGGATTTATCCAAACAGTTCTAACAACACAATCATTAATAATTCAATATATAATAATACTCAGTTTAATCTCTACAACAATCAAACCCACAACCTTTCAACTGAATTCAACTTTTGGGGAACTACTTCTCTTGATGAAATTGACAGTAAAATCTATGACAACTCTAATGATTCCTCTTTAGGTATTGTAGACTTCAATCCTTGGTACGTTAATGCTGAGTTTAGTGAGGATTCTGATGCTGATAATGATGGTTTTTCTAATTCTTCGCTTGGTGGTTTGGATTGTAATGATGCTAATTCTTCTATTTATCCTAACGCTACTGAATTAAGGAACAGTGTGGATGATGATTGTGATAATATTGTAGATGAAGGTTTCGTGATCGGAAATGCTTCTGATTTTAATAGTACCATTCCTAACTTAAACATAACAATTAATCAATCATCTGATCTAAGCAAGGAGTTTAATCAAACTCAAAGCATAGTGATAAAGAACGCTACCTATACTTTTGTGGAGTTTGAATTCAATCTGAGCAGTTCTGGGCTTAACCTCTCAAACATAACAATAGAGAGGCATGATAGTTCTTCATCTCAAGGTGCATTATTAGTCAAGGGCATTAAAGTTTCTTCCGAAACAACAAAAACTGCGTACATTGAAAACATTAGTTTATTGCAGGGTGTTTGTATCAATGATGCTGAGATTGACTCCATAGGAAATATATCTTCTAATTGTAGCGCTACCTCTGAAACTTTTGTTGCGTGTCCCGGGAGCAAGGGACAGTACAATTGCACTCAAAATGGTTCAGTATGGAAAGTGCAAGGCCTAAACAATTCTGGAGTGCAGCAGCAAAATGATACTTTGGCTCCAGTAATTGAAGAAATTAGCACTTCTAATAGTGGTTCCAGCACCATAACCGTTACTCTTTCCGTGACAACTGATGAAAATTCTACTTGTAAGTATGATACAACGAATAAATCGTATGAGAACCTGACTTTTATGTCTTCAACAAACAGCTCTTCGCATTCAAATGCTATCAGTTATAGTTCTGATACTTCCGGAACCTACTTTGTAAGGTGCAATGATACTTTTGGGAATGTTATGAGTTTTTCCAACTTCACATCTTTTAATGCAGATGTAACAGAAGGAACAAGCAGCAGCTCAAGTAGCTCTGGTGGCGGTGGTGGAGGAGGAGGTTCTGGTGGTGGAGGTGGGGGTAAAGCCACTGTTGTAGGAACCAAGAAAACTTACTCTTATGCTTTGTTGACTAAAGGTCAGAATATAGTAATGAACATCGGTAAGGTAAGCATTCCTTTTTCATCTATTTCATTTACAACAAAAAACCAGGTTAAGGATGCTGAAGTAACAATTGAAGCTATTAGTAAGGAAGATGCCAGTCCTAGATTGTTAGATCATGTTCATCAATATCTTAAAATTGATTTAGAGAAGATAAGTGATGCTGATATTTCCAGCGCAGAAATAACTTTTGATGTAAATAAAACTTGGCTAACAAAAAATAGGTTAGATGAGAAAACTGTTGTACTAAAAAGATATAATAATGTCTGGCAAGATTTAGATACTAAAAAAGTTTCTTCTAACTCAAACAAAATAACTTACCAAGCTGTTAGTCCTGGTTTTTCATTGTTTGCGATAACTGCTTCCAAGATTGAAGTAAAAGAAAAAGTCGAAAGCAAAGTTATAGAAAATAAAACAGAAATTGTTGAGAAAGTTGTTGATGTTCCTGTCACTGAAGAGAAAAAGAGGAAATTTGGCCCTATAATCACTACCTTGATTCTTGCTTTGGGTGTTTTTGCTTATTGGAGGTTTTCAAAGATTGCTAAAAAGAAACAGAAACATCATGCTGTTCATCACGAACATCATAGCCACAAAAAGGAAGATCATCAAGTTAAGCATGCCCCTCACAAACATAAAGAGCATCATGAAACACATCACAAGCACCATCCAAAGCATAAACACAAGGAGCATAAGAAACATTAAGGAAATATTTATATAGTAAAAATCTCAGAATTAGTAAAAAGAGGTAATATGGCGGAATCCAAGATAAGTTCTTTTGAAACAGTCCTTTTAGTTGTTGGTCTTGCTGCTGGACTTCTTGGATTTAACTTGATAAATCAGGCTTATATTATCAAGAAAGAGATAAGTTGGTTGATGATCATTGCTATCTTTAACTGGTTGATGCTTCTGGTCTTATTTATTTCTCTGAGTTTAGCTGTTGATTTTTCTAAGAAGCAGTTTCAAGGAGTAGAAAAGATCATAAAGATTCTTGAAGAACAAAAAGGCAAAAAGAAGAAGTAATTATTTTATTTGTATTAACTCATTTTCTAGGTCTGCCATGTCCATAACGTTTTTTTTGTCTCGGTCATCCGCTATTCTTGGGCATGCAGTATTGATCCAGAATTCTATGAAGTTGAAGTTTTCCATTTCCATCGTGTTTAGTTCATCGAAAACAAAAATAAAAGCGTTCTTTCCTTTTTCTTCTAATTTTTGTTTTATTTCTACTGCTTTATTGTAGCTGTATTGCCCTAATTTTACTGAGACTAGGATTCCGATATTATCTGCTGAAAGAAATTTTATATGTTTAACTTTCTTTATCTTTTCATAATTTCCTATTTTGTTTCTATCAAATTTCTCAAATAAGCTTGTGACTGGGTTAAACAAAAAAACGTCTTTGTCTGTTTTCATGACAACTCCCATCGGATGGAAGTCTCCAGAGCCTACATAAAGATAAGCATCTACTTTGTCTTGTATTTTTAGTGCAGCTCCTTGGTCACATCCTAGTAATTGCCCGGCATTTTTTTGCTTTACCTTATCAATAAAAGTTTTTTTTCCTTTGCTTTCTAGAAATTGAATTATTTCTTCTGTTTTTTTCTGGAATTGTGCAGTTGTTATTATTCCTAGACTTTCTGGTAACTTGTCTAGCTCTATCTTTTCTAGATCAACTTTTCCGGTGTATTGTGTTGGAATAAATATTGCTTTCATAATCTTTAGAATTCCAGTTTAGTATTTAAATGCTATTGAATCATATTTAGCTGTTTTTCACCACTGTTTCATAGTTAAAATACCGAAAGGTTTATAAAGTAAGAAAACAAGAGAATGAGTATGAAAGCCAACAAAACAGTAGCTGGAATAACCGGAATCGTGATGGGATTAGCAGCAACTAGTGTGAGTGCAGGCGAATCAATTGATATTTCAGAGTTGAATATTCCAACTGTTGCAGAATCTAAGTATTTAGGGAAAGGTAATAGTGATACAATTATAGAGATTCCCGGAAACGAAACTATACAGAAGGGCTATAGGGCCCCTAATGGGCAATATTTCAATACACTTAATGTTAAAAATGCTAAAGATGAAATTAAAAGTTATGGAATATTTTTGGATACAGACAGAGTTCCAGGATTTGAAGTTTTTGCCATAGATTCTGATGGCGATGGGAAACTGGATATTGCTACCCCTTATGGAAATAATATTCCTACACCTGATTGGGTTATGGCCTATGTTAAAGAATAATTTTAAATAGCAGTTTGTTTATATTTCTTCTCAATGAAAAGAGAGGTGTGTGTTGTTCTAGTCACTTTAGCAGTTATCTCATTAGTGTATGCAGCTGAAGGAGATACTGGAATTGTATTTACAGAAAGTCCTTCCCAAACCGATTTAGAAGAAATCCAAAGCAAAATTTCAAACGGTCAACCTGTTTCTACAACTATAGAGAAGCCGACAACTTTCAACCTTCCTTCCGGTAAATCCGTAACGGTTAATGGCAAGGTTGATTTTGACGGTTCTGAAATCACAGCAGATTCTATCCAGTTCGGTACTGCAACGATTGATGGTGTTAAAGGTTTTAAGGAAACTGTTACTGGTTATGAGGTTAATTCAGCTTCTACTTTATCTGAGAGCGGTAACGTCATCACGAATGGTATCGGTATTAGATTTGCGGATGGTATCTTAACTGCTGATAGTGCTGATAGTTTTCTTAAAGCAAATTCTTTGAGCAGTAATGTTGATGGGCTTTCCAGTTCAGGTTCTAGCTTTAGTGTTGTTAGTGCTGATAGCATCTTGAGTGGCTGCATTAATATTCGGGATGTTAAGGATTCTTCTTTCACGCTGTTTAATGATGCTGTTGAGGTCAAAGCTGGAAGAGGTGTCTTTGTTAATGTTAATGATTGTTCCGAAAACGATGTAACTTTTGAGAGTAATGATGGCAAGGTTCTCTTAAACAAACAAATTCCCACCACTTACAACATAGAACATGGAACTTTAACTTTCTCCAGTGACCAGTACGAGGAGAGAATAGATGCTAACAATTCTGCAATCATAGAACTAGACCCAAGTTTTGGTTTTTCCTGCATGCAAATAACTCCCTTAGGAACTTACTGGTATAATGATAATGAGTTGGAGAAGGATTTTGGAATAAACATTCCTCAAGATGCAGAAACCTTCAAGCTTTGCCTTAAGAAAAGTCCAATACAAGAATTTAGTGAATATGATGGATTAGTTAATTTCATTAAAGGGAAAGTAGAATTAACAAAAACAGTAAATTATCTTAAGTATCCTTTCAAGAATTCTTTACCTAGCTCTTTGTTGATGGACAACCTGTTCGAAAACCACAACTTTAATGCAAAATTCTTTTTAGATAATGAATTTAATTTCATAGCTTTAATCGAAATAGGTAATAACCAGGAAAACAATATAATCCATGATAATCTAAACAATAAAAATAATAATTGGGATAATAATGAAAATATAAATAATGTTGGTTCTAATGATGTTTTAAGTGTAAATGGCGTTGCTTTAACCAAGCCTTCCAATTATTATGAAATAAAAGAGAAAACAATAAACAATGAAATTCATAGATTAATTAAAATTAATTACAAATTAAACAACAATGAGCTAACACAAAACAGAATCAAAGAGTACAAAACCAAATACTTCTTTCCAATTTTAAACATTAACAATAATGTTGCAACTCAAATAAGCAATGAAAACAAGATTGAAGTTTTGACTCCGAATAATGCAAGAATAAGTCAAATTGTCAACTAAAAAATGAAAAAGAAATCACAAATAAGTTTGTTTATAATTCTTGGAATAGTTGTTCTTGGATTATTTTTCTTTATATTCCTCACTCCTAACAACATTAATTCTAATGTGGTTGCGTTTGAAAAAAGTACAATAAATAATTACATCACTTCTTGCCTAAAACAAACATCGGAAGATGCTCTTTTCTTGTTGGGAAAGCAAGGAGGAAACATCAATCCAGAATCTTACCTAGAATCCAACGATTTTAGGATTTCTTACTTGTACAAAAATGAAGAAACCAATGTTCCAAGTAAAAAAAAACATTGAAGAACAACTTTCCAAGTACATAGACAATAATATTTTAACTTGTTTAAACAATTTTGATGATTTCAAGAAGCAAGGTTGGGAAGTTAATTTTGATAATCCAATAACTAAAACCAGTATAAATTTGAAAGACATTTCATTATTGTTAAATTTCGATGTCGGGATAGGAAAGGGTGATTCCATCATAAACTTCAAAGAATTTTCTCACATAGCAGATGTTAGATTAACAAAAATTTTGGAAGCTACTAACAAAATAGTAGACTTCCACTTGATAGAAGAGGAGTGGACTGACCTAACAACATTATCTGGATATGATCTTGAAATAACTATCTTCCCTTATAAGAACACTTTAACTTACTCCATAGAAGACAAAAAATCAGAATTATCAGGGGAAACTTATTTGTTCAATTTTGCACTTGATTTCTCTTAATTTTCATGAATGCAAGAACAAGAAATACAACCATCAAAGACAATAAAAAAAGCAAGAATAGGTTTGAATTGTCTGGTTCTTCCGTAATTTCTTCTCCAAACTGAGTTGCTATTCCGAAAGAAACAAGTAGATCCTTACATTTATCGTCGATTTCTTTAAAGATTTCATAGGAAACAATTTTCTCAGAAGATAATGCCTCAAAAGTCCAGACTATTAATGGATCTTCTTCTATGACCTCATAATTATCAGACTCAAAAATAATGTTCTCAACAAGATCGCTCATGCATTTAGGAATTTGTTCATAAACACTCAAATTTTGTAAAGGTATTCTTGGAACTATCCTTAAGACAATTTTTGTTTCTCCAGAAGTTTTATTAAATGAGTATATTCTTTTAAGCTCCAAATTCTTTTGTGTAATATTAAAGAACTTTGAAAAAGTATTTTCGAACTCAAAAGCAAGTTCTTCATCAGATAAATCTATGTTTTTTACTCTCAGCACGTTCTTATAGATTTCATCTTCTCCTAAGACTTCTGTTTCTATTATTATTTCTTCAGGTTCTTCAAAAAGTTTTGAAGGAGATATTTGTATCTCATCGCTCCGGGAATTTTCTTCCAAAATGTTATCTTTAATAGTATTCCCTTCAGAACCAAAGAGAACTATCCCAAACCTATTCTTTGAAATGTGATTGTCAAGAATCTCGTTGTTAGAAGATTCTTCTAAATATATTCCGACTTCAAAATTAGTCAAATTACAATTTTCAATGGAACCATCATTAGCCTTGACCAAAATTCCATAACCTAGCCCATCCCCAACTAAAGAAGCCCCATCACAATCTAAGACAACATTATCCGAAATTATAGAAATTCCTTCACCTAAATTGAAGTTCCCTGAACAGAATAGGGTATTTTCAGAAATTTCCATTCCTTGTTCTGGAACAACGCATTCCTGAGAACTTACACTGAATAAAGACAGAAAAAATAAGAAGAATATTGTTGAAGTTGTTTTTTTCATTTCTTATGAGTTCTTTTTTATAGTTGCTTTTAACCTTTTACTTTTTTTTGTTCACCACAGTAAAGTATATACACTTATTTATATATGAAAATTGGCAATTTTTTGTAATGACTGAACTAAAAAGGACTTTAGGTTTTGGTACGGTGCTTTTTCTTTCGATAGCATCTATTATGGGTACCGGAATGTTTTTCGGTGCTTCTGTGGGTTCTGCAATTTCAGGTCCGGCTTCCATACTTGCTTGGATTATAATGTCCGCTGTAGCTATTTACATCAGCACTTTTTTTGGAGAATTAGTTGCAATGTTCCCTTCCGCAGGGGGAGTTTATGAATATTCTAAACAGGCTTACAATCGTTTTTCTTCATTCATCATAGGATGGCTAGCTTGGATTGTTGGAAACTTAACAGGAACCTTGTTGATAGTTGCAGCAATTGATTATTTGATTCCTGACCCTTCTAGGTTTGTATTAAAATTAGTGATAAGCATTTCCTTAATCGTTTTATTAAATCTTATAACATTTTTTGGGGT
>JADHVG010000047.1 GCA_016784105.1 Candidatus Woesearchaeota archaeon | reverse complement strand
GTATAGCAACTCCCAATCCGTTAAATACCATTTTTATTCAAATGAGGGAAACGGCGATGAGTATAATAACTTGATGTTAATATGATAACAAAATCAAAGAAAAACTATTATAAATCAACTTCGTTCCCTTATTCAAATGTTAATCGGAGTTGTTGGAAAGCCTAGTGCAGGAAAAAGTACTTTTTTCAAAGCTGCTACTCTGGCGGAAGTTGAGATAGCTAATTATCCTTTCACAACCATAAAACCTAATCATGGAACTTCTTATGTTAAAGTGGATTGTGCAGACAAAGATTTTGATACGCAATGCAACCCTAGATTTGGTTATTGTGAACAAAACAAAAGATTTGTTCCTGTTGAGCTTTTAGATGTTGCCGGTCTCGTTCCTGGAGCGCATGAGGGCAAGGGTATGGGCAACCAGTTTCTTGACGATTTAAATCAGGCTGATGTTCTTGTTCATGTTATTGATGTTTCAGGAAGCACTAACGAAAAAGGAGAACCGGTAGATAGTTTAAGTTATGATCCTGCTAATGATATAAAATTTCTTGAAACAGAGTTGGATATGTGGTATCTGAGATTGATAAAGAAGAACTGGGAAAAATTTTCCAGAACCGTTAATCAGGAAAAAGCAGAGCTCCATAAAGCGATAGCAAAACAGCTTTCTTCTTTGAGAGTTACGGAAGATTTGGTTAAGGAGCTTATGCAAAAGCTAAATCTAGAAAATGATATCATGAAATGGGATGATGATGTTTTGATGAGTTTTGCAACCGAATTAAGAAAAGAAACAAAACCGATGATAGTTGCGTGCAATAAAGCAGACGTTCCCGGTGCAAAAGAAAAGTTCGAAACTTTAAAAAATAATTTTCCAGATCATCTACTTGTTCCATGTTCCGCAGAATCAGAACTTGCGTTGAAGGAAGCGGCAAAACATGAACTTATGTTTTATATTCCTGGAGAAGATAATTTTGAAATTAAAGTTTCTGAAAAACTTAATGAAAAACAAAAATCAGCTTTAGAATTCATAAGAAATAATGTTTTGAAAGAATATGGTTCTACTGGTGTCCAGGATGTCTTGGACAAAGCTATTTTTGAACTTTTAAAATACAAAGCGATATTTCCTGGTGGAGTTAACAAACTAGCAGATAAAGATGGTAATGTGCTTCCAGACTGTTTCTTGTTAGAAGGAAAAGCTACTGCTTTAGATTTTGCGTTCAAGCTTCATACGGATATTGGAAATGCCTTTATCAAAGCTATTAATGTTAGAACAAAAAAACCTGTTGGAAAAGATCACATCTTAGAAAATGGAGATGTTATTGAGATTGCAACTGCTAAATAATCATTTCTTCAATTTATCAAAGCTTTGGATAAGATCTATCATGTACTTTCCATCTTCTAATTTGAATATTAAAGGCTCTTCTTTAAACAAATGCACTAAATCCACTTCGTACTTTCCGGGTTTTGCAACGCGAATAGCTTCTATATCTAATATTACTGGTTGGTCCCTGTCTATTTCACTTCCAACTAGATCAAAAACGTCCTGCTCTATTTGCTCTTTGTCTTTTTTGGATAACTTGCTTTCTTCGGTAAGCTTTTTCATTTCTTCCATTTTTTCTTTCTTGACAAAGAAAAATAGTTTAGCCCCGCAACTACATCCTTTTAGAATTTCTTTAGCACCGTCCTCGTAGAAGTTGTTGCATCTAACACATTGGTGTGGCATTTTATTTTTTCTTCCTGCTCTCTTTTGTTAGTAATTCTATCTTGCTAGGATCTTTTTTGATGTCTTTGACAACGGATGCTGGTCCAACGATGGTAAGGCCTTGTCTGTCTCCTAGAACTATGTTGAAGAAATTGTTTCTTAATTTTCTGAGGCCTTCTTGTCCACGTTCTTCAGGGTTAATAACCGCTAATTCTATTCCTTTAAACTTTTTCCCTATTTCTTCCATGGCTATAGAAATTAAATCGGCTTCCTCTTCTTTTCTCAAGCGCCCTTGCAACAAAACAATCTTGTTCTGCTTTACTATGTCTATCAGTTTCTTAACACGTCTAGCACTGCCTAGGTCTTCTATTTCGTAATAAGGTACAAATTGAAACGTTACCATCTTTTTCTCATCCTCTTTTTTTAAAAAATGATTATTTTGCTATTTTGAATAGTGCTTCATAAAGTTTTTCCATGTTCTTTCCGTACTTTGCCGATATTCCGATAACATCGTACTGGGGATATGCTGCCTGTACTTTTTTGATGTCAGCTTTTTTAAGGTCTGATTTATTGCCTACTATCAAAACAGGAATGTCACGGGCTTGCAAGTTACCAACTATAGTTATGTTAACTTGAGTATATGGGTCTTTAGTAGCATCAAGAACTATAACAACTGCATCCATGTCATCTAACCATTTGATAGAATCTATGATTCCTTTTGTGGCTTCTTTAGCTCGCTGTTTTGCAGCTTTCTCCTTCATGCCTGATTTCATAAATTCTTCATAGTCTATCTTGGTAGCTATGCCTGGAGTATCTACTAAGTTAAAACTTAATTCTTTTCCTTTAGATTTAATGCTTATCTGTTCTTTTATTTGTATCTCGCGAGTTTCATGCGCGACATTAGAAACAGTACCCATATCTTCCCCTAACCAGTCTTTGCAGATTCTATTGGCTAGTGTGGTTTTTCCACCGTTAGGAGGTCCATATAGTCCTAATCTGACGTCTTTTTTCTTTCTAAATAGATTACCTAGAAGTTTATTGACAATTCTTTTTAAAACACCTATCATTCATACACCTTCTTTTTTACTCCTTAGTTGTCCTTTTTGAGTTTTGATATATATAGTTTTCGGATAATTTAAGTAATATTATTACAAAAAATGATATTTTTCACTACCGACTCAAAAGAAAATTTTATAAAACATCTTCCTAATAGATATTAGATGGATCAAAAAGTCAGGGAGGATGCTGCCAGTGTGCTGGAACATGCTTCACAAATATTGAGGGTTAAAGAAGATAAAGATATATTTGAACTTAGAAGCTTGAGCAACCGAATAATCCACAATGCTTCTTTGTTTCAGGATGAATGTTCGGTTTCGGTTGCGGTTTTGATCTATTCATTATACAAGGTGATTTCCCGGAGGGACAATCATCTTAACTATCTTAAAATTGTTAAGCTAATGGACCGTATGCTTTATTCTTTGCGAAACAACGATGAAGTGCGTTTTAAGGAACTGATAAAACAAGCATTTTCTGAGGTTTCAAGGATAGATAACAAGCTGGGAATGTATGTATCTGAGGTAATAACTGAAGCTCAGGTGAAGAAAGGATGCAAACTTTGTGAACATGGTCTTTCAATAGCTAAAGCATCAGAAGTTATGGGGGTTTCGCAATGGGAACTCATGAAATATTTTGGCAACACCAGCATGGAGGATGTTCCAGGTGTGGGAGTCACGGAAAGGTTAAAACTTGCTAGAGGTCTTTTTTCATGAAAAAAATAGTGTTGGACTCTGGCCCAATCATAAATTTGGCAATGAACAATCTTCTTTGGACTTTTGAAAAATTAAAGGAGATTAGTGAGGTAAGGTTCCTGATAACTGGTCTTGTCAAAAAAGAAACTGTAGATTATCCTCTGGAAAAAACAAAAAAGTATAGGTTTGAGGCTCTTCAGGTGTTACATTATATTGAAAATGGAACTTTGGAGGTAATAGACAATCCTGAGATTAAGCAGCATACCGAGAGTCTTATGGAATTAGCAAACAGCACTTATCGGACTTATGGTCATAACATGAACCTTTTGCATGCTGCTGAGATGTCGGCTATTGCTCTTTACTTACAAGAAGGTGCAGATGCGTTCGCTGTGGATGAAAAAACAACAAGATTGTTGATTGAAAATCCTTCAAGGTTACATAAGAGATTAAAAAGAAATTTCCATACGAATGTGGATGAAAATCGCAGCAACATTAATTCTTTTAGAAAAATTACTAAGTCTGTTAAGATGATAAGATCTGTGGAGTTAGCAACCATAGCTTATGAGAAAGGTCTTTTGAACCGGTATTTGGCTCATATACCTCATCCCAGGGAAACTTTACTTGAAGGTCTATTGTGGGGGGTTAAGCTGAGTGGATGTGCAGTTACCAATCAGGAAATTAAAAGAATTCTAAGCATAGAAAAAAAATTATAGCTCAAAACCTGTTTCTTTTAGAAAAACTTAATAAACAATATTAAAAAACTTTTATTGTATGGTTTCTGGAACTAAAGCGCAAGTTATAGCGGGAGAATTTGGAAAGATTCTTGCACGTCAAAAGTCTGACAGTAAACTTGAGCTTGGAGAGCTTCTCATCTCAGAATCCGGAGATAATAAGATAATCATGCAGGTGTTTGATCTTATGTTTGGTTCTCAGATATCTCAGCAGAACCTTGAGCTTATTTCTGGGATGAATTTAGAGGAAAATGCTGATACTGAATTCTTTGAGCAACATTTGAGGAATTATATGCTTGCCATGATGAAGAACCTGATAACTTTAAAGGATGGAAAAGCTACTGTTAACAAGCAGATGCCTGATTTTTTTTCAGAAATCAGGGAGATAAGAAAGGAAGATCTTTCTTTCCTCACAAAACCGGAGAACCCGTTTTTTATTGGTAACTTAAGGTCTGGGAGCAAGATGTTAGACTTTCCAATATATCTAGATGGACTTAAGGTCTTAAGCCATCATATTTTGATTGCTGGAACAACTGGCAGGGGTAAGAGCACTTTGATCTCTAATATATTGTGGAATCTTATTGATGAGAATTATTGTGGGGTTTTAGTATTGGATCCTCATGACGAATACTTTGGGAGGAATGGTTTAGGGATGAAAGACCATCCTTCAGGCAACATGGCCTATTACACTCCCAACAATCCTCCTCCTGGTTCAAAAACTTTGAAGATAAATCTGAAGACTTTAAAACCCAACCATCTTGAAGGTGTTATTGAACTTTCAGATCCTCAAAAACAAGCTCTTATTTTGTATTACAAGTATTTTGGAAGCAATTGGATTAAGTCTCTCCTTCTTGAGAGGAAGATGGAAGGTGTTATGTTTCGTGAAGAAACTATCTCTGTTGTTCGAAGAAAGATATTACACTTGCTTGATTTGGAGATGCAAAGCGATAAGATAATCTCAAAAGGCATTTTTGATTTTGAGTCGGGAATTAATACTGTTTATGATATTGTTAAGGAATTAGAAGATTCTCAGGTAGTTGTTGTTGATACTTCTTCTTTTTCCGGTGCCGTTGAGATTCTGATAGGCAGTTTGATTGCAACAGAACTTTTTAGAAATTATAAGTATTACAAGATGAACGGTTCTTTGAATGATAAGCCGGTTATTTCAATTGTTTTGGAGGAAGCTCCTCGAGTTCTTGGAAAAGAAGCATTAGAAAGGGGTTCTAACATCTTTTCTACTATCGCTAGAGAGGGAAGAAAGTTTAAGATTGGTCTTGCCGCCATAACTCAACTTCCTAGTCTGATACCTAGGGACATTCTTGCTAACATGAACACCAAAATTATTTTAGGTATAGAAATGAAACCGGAAAGAACTGCCATAATTGAGTCAGCATCACAAGATTTATCGGATGATGACCGTACTATTGCTTCTCTGGACATTGGAGAAGCTCTTATAACAAGTAATTTTTCCAAGTTTGCATTGCCTGTTAAGATTCCTTTTTTTGAAGAAGCTGCAAAAAAAGACATTTCTGATAAAAAAGAAGTTAAGAAGGATTTTAGTGGGATAAAATTAGGATAATGGCTACAAATTTTGAGAGGGGGATTTTGGAAACAGCCTTATTAGTTGGGGATGAAAAGTTGCCTTTAAAAGACAGAAAAAGGAAGGAAAGAAAAGAATTAGACATCAACTCATTTTAATGTTGAATAAGTTTTAGTGTGAACATATTCGATTTGGATTTGTCATCAATCCTTGCTCCGATTCTGTAAATTTTCCTTTCTTCTCTAGAAATTCTATCAGTGCAATAGCTGTCATGCCTTGCACGGAGCAAGTATGAAAACGTGCATCTTTTCCAAACTTCTTGATAATTTCCCCTTCCAACTCTATTTTGGTGAGTGGCTTATTAATTTCAATCATCATTTTCATTACTTCATGTCCATGTATTTTATTTTCCATGTTTAATCTCCTAAACATTTGCTGGCTTTTGTGCATATGTTGCTGGCTGTAGCTGTCTTGTTAAAACTACCTCAAAAGCATTTGCAACCGTATCCAGATTACCTGGTGTCATTGGTTTAGTTGGATCACCTGCTATTTGCATCAAATGCCGGCCGTGTAAACTTGTTCTGCCAGCCAGTGTTAATGATTGATAGACTTCCCTTCCAGATTCAGCCAAAGCACGTATAACTCCTAGATGTGCTGCAACTGCTGGGACATTTCCTAAGTCCCCTTGAAAGCCAATACAGCTTTCAAGCAGGCCTGCAATTTCAACACCTTGCTTTCTTGCACTTTCGGGTAAGAATGGATGTTCTTCACCAGCAAGCTCGTAAGATGCGCTGCAAAGAGTATAATGAGAACAATCTCCACAGGGAGCATCCTTTGGTTTTGATGTTGTAATTATTGGTCTTGCACGTTGTTTATCCTTATAACCGCAAGCAACATCAAAAGGTGTTTCCTTAGAGTGGACTGCTTCGCTGGAACAGCTCGTAATTCCAATTTCTCTACTGCCGCAGTTAGTAGAATATCCCTTAACAACACCATTTTCAACAACAGGGCTTACTTCTTCGCCAAAATATGCGGCACCTGCCTGTACTAAATCATGTAACTTTGGTAAGTCGGTGACGCTTTGAACAAGATGGTGTTGTGGTGCTGTTGCTTTCTCTAAAATATTACTTTTACCTGCTGAACTAACAATTTCATCGATGTGATTACCCACCCATCTGTTTTCTTCGGCACTAGCTCCAATGTAATCAAACTCTGGAGATATATCTGCCAAAATGCCCGTTACGTTAACACTAGCTATAGTATGCATAATGCCTTTTCCCACCATTTGACTTGTGTAATTAACTGCAGGTGCTACCTTTCCTAAATGATCCTTTAGCTTATCAATATCTGAGGAATCAGCTTCGTTCTGCAAACCTGAATACATTGAACCGTACAGACCCAGTACTTTTTGTAAGTTTGACCGAACAAGTAAAAAAATATCGCCTGCTGCATCGTTCTGATCAGTTGCCTGCCAGAGTGAGTCTCGTGCTGCATCAGCAGATTGATCAGCCGTTTGAAACTTTTCTGGATCTTGTTCGCTTTTTGCTTTGAATACTTCTTTTACCATTTACCTTGCCCCCGAATTGTTTCTTTGTCCTATTTGCTATTTTTTTAATGGATTTTCCTATTTTTGATTTTAATTCGATTGCCTGCTTTTTTTTGTGAGTTTCTTTTACTTCCGTGATATTCTTCTTAGCTTGTTTTTCAACACGAATTGTCTGCGGTTTTCTCTTTTGCTTTGGCGCTCTTCTGTATTTCTTGTCGGAATCTTCTGGTTCATAGGTTGTTGAATGTCTTCCAGAAACATAGTCTTCTAAAGATTCTCCCATTTTCCCGTATTTAGAATTGTATGGATCGGATTGTTGCACAGCGAATGTATCTGCAGCAAGATTTATTGTGGAAGTGCCGTTTGGAAGCGTCATGCTAAAATTTACTCGGAGGTCATTTTGAGCATAGAAGTCAGTGCTGGAGTTGTTTTTTGCCAGGTATGCTGAATCTTTGATTTCGGTTTGCCGTGGAGTATTATCGTTTGCCGCTATAGATGGATCATACTTGACACTCAAGTCAGCGACAGTAGCATCAGGAGTTTCAATAGCCACAGTATTCAAATCAAAAGTGGAGGAATTGGAAACAAGGGTGAGAGCTTGGCTTTTAGCTAAACTAGCTGCAACTGTTTCTTCCGCACCAGAATTTGATTGATACTGCTGAACATTTAATTCAAGAGAAACAGCATTATCATTTGCTGGAGAATAATTTGCAGATACAGCATCACCATTTTCTTGGCTAGTTGTTATATCACCAGCAACACTAACAGAGGCATCTAAATTTATACTATTAGGCGTATAATTTGTAGTGCTCTCTGCTACTATTGAAACATCAGATTGCTTTGTTTCTGGAATGCTTGCACTTACAAGTCCGTCAAGATTTAAGTTATTGTCCTGTACTAAATCATTACCTAAATCTACCTCGACAGTAGTTTGTACTTTAGCATCATACGAATCAGAAATGTTTTGAGTTTGAGATACACTTTGGCTAGCTTCAGAAGTAGCAAATTCTTCAACAATGAGTTTTGCCTCTGCTGTTTTGTAATTAGATGATACAGCTTCAGCTACAGAAGAGTCTGTATTAGCATAATTAGTTTCTGTAATTGCTGATTTATCTTTGCCTGCTGCATACTTTTCAGTAACAGCACCAGTAGAATCTTTTGCAGAATAAGGTTCGCTTTTCACAGTTGTATCAGCAGTTTTAGATCCATAGTCAGAGCGTGCTGCATCTAGAGAAACAACAGCATCAGCAATGTCCCCAGTTTTTGAAGTAGAATATTCTTTTGTGTTGATTGCGCCATTTGTTCTGCTTCCTGAATTGCCATACTCTGAAAAAAGTTCATGGATATTTGCTGTTTGGCTGCTTGAATAAACAGAACTATCGTCATTGTCAGCAGCTGAGGCAAACTTAGTTTCTAAAGTATCAGTATTTCTTGTATCAGCAAAATCGAAGGACATAGTATCGGTGATATCTACACTTGGTTCAACTTCTTCAACCGACTCTTTTTTTACAATATCCTTCTGCTGTTCAGCTGTCGAATACCCTTTGCTGCAACCCCCGCAATGACCCCCCATCAAAGTAGCTTCAGCCATCTCTGAGGTGTATTGCTTTGCCCCTTCATTAAGTGCATCATTTGCAAGTGCAGCGTTGCCAACATCAAAAGGATTTGCAGTCGCTGGTGAAGAAGCATAAGCTGCATTGTCCTTTGCCTTTTTTTCTATTGGTGCAGCTACTGCAGCTTGCATTAGCTAATCACCTCAATAGAGCTACCGCTGCCTTTCAATTTTCATCGCCTCTTTTCAAAAAGTTTATATAATCTTAACTATCGTTAAGTTTTCTGATAACTGATATAAAAGCCTGTCGATGGCGCCTTAACAAAATCTGCGCATTATGACGTGCAATGTGCGGAATCCGGCAGCTAATCTGAATAACTTGACAAAAACACTAAAATGGATTCAACAGATGATAATATACTAAAAATTCTGCAAGAAGACGCACGGACGTCCTTCCTGGATATCTCTAAGAAGATTAGAGTTTCAGAATCTACGGTGCGCAATAGGGTAAAAAACCTCAAAGAGCAAGGGATAATCCAGAAGTACGCCGCTGTGGTAAACCCATCCAAAATAGGATACAACAGCGTGGCTTACGTTGGAATAGACGTGATGCCGGAAAAATTCCTTTCAGTCGCAAAAAAGCTCTGTGAGTTCGACCAGATAAAGGCAGTTTCCACCTGCACTGGTGATCATACCATCATGACTGAGATATGGATGCACACTGGGCACGATCTCCGCTCCTTCATTTCCGAGAAGATAGAAAGTATGGAAGGCGTTACCAGGACATGTCCAGCCATTGTGAGCGAAAACCTGAAGAATTCTGTTTAGATTAATCACATTAATAATAAACTCGGGTTCTTCTCTTCCAAAATATAGATGGACTACATAACCTAGTCTCAATTTTTCACAAAACTCCAGCAAGGTTTATATATCTCTTAAAGAGATAATCAATTTATTGAAGAATTGTTGAAGCAATTTTTTGAAAAAATAAAATGTGCCAAAAAACAGCGGCAAAAGTTCGCAAAACAAAGGATGAAATTATTACGAATTTTAAGGTTACAAGCCTTAATTCTAAGGAATTATTAGTTCTTACTAATTAGTAGTAATAGTTCCGAAACATTTATAAAGTTGGGAACCGTGAGGGTTCACATGGACATTCCTAACTATGTTGGAAAATCTCTAGTGAACATCAATTCTGTATCTGATGTTGTATACTGTGCTGTGAATGGGGCTTCTATAATGCAGAGCTGGGCAGACATGCTTGATAGATCCACTATTGATGAAAGAATTGTTCAATCCCTGAGAGTTA
>JADHVG010000046.1 GCA_016784105.1 Candidatus Woesearchaeota archaeon | reverse complement strand
ATTCTAATTCAGATTTCAGCTATTGCCTCCGTAGCATAGTGGCTATTGCGGTGGTTTTGTATGCAAGCAGCTTTTGGCTGCTGTCAAAGGAACCGCAGGTCGTGGGTTCAAGTCCCATCGGAGGCTTTATTTTTTCTAAGGACTTGCTACTAAAACACCAATAATTGTTCCTATTGCTAATCCTATACCAAAAAAGATAAGAGATTTCATGTCCAAATCATCAAGAATGTCTTTTATGGTAGTGTTTTCAATATCCAACTGCTTTTTGTTGCTTTTATCAATAACACTTCCAAGCTGCTCAACCCTGTGCCAGACTATCTTGAAAGCACTCTTCCGGTCATGGACTTTTTTGATTTTTTCTGCTAAAGTGATATCTTTGATAACATCTCTGACCCAATTAGCAAAATCATTCCGACCATTGTGAACATGAGAATGAAAAGCTGTATCATCCATGTTCTCAAGAACAGTTGTAAGCTCATACAGATTCCTCACCTTAGGACCTTCATAAACCCAAAAAGTTGAATCTGGAGCTACATCCGCAAGGTATTTCTCTGCACTCTCTAGAGATATCTTCTTTAGCATTTTTTTCTGAGAATATTAACTACCCTCCTTAGAATAAGTATCTGAGTTTTCCTTCTGCTTTTAGCTTTCAATATCTCTGCTGCAAGCTCCTGATCATCAATAACTTCCATCACCCAATTTACAAAATCATTCCTTACATCAGAAACGTGCATCCTGAAAGTTTCTTCCCCCATATGTTCTATGGCCAGATCCAAATCTAAGAGATTCTTTACAACAGTACCATTAGCAGCATGAAAATGTTTGTCTTCTGGGACATCTTCCAATCTTTTGTCTAAATCCATTTTAAGCATGATATTTTTTATTTAAGTAAGTGCAAGTTACTACCGCATAAAGTGAAATAAATATTAAAGCAATAACCGCAACTCCAGGATTAAGATTTCCAGATTCCATAATTGCATTCCCAGTTACAGAACTTTTAGAAGTGAAAGTGTTGAGGAGGAAAGCGAAAACTAAAAACAAAGCAACTATTGAGAAGATTACTACGTGCTTAGAATGTTTCTTGTTATCTTCCTTTTTCATATTGCTATAAACTTTACATAAACTAAAGTGATTATCAAAGTTATCAGGAATCCTGCTGCAATGCCCTGCACAAACTCTTTTGAAAAAAATTCGTGGGAGCCGGTTGAATGATTCTTAACAAGTTGAAGTTTTTCTTCCAAATCAAGTTCAATCTCCTCTATCTTCTCCTCCTTTTTTAATATTTGCAATTCTCTCAACAAAATCTCATCCACTTTTTCAAGTATCTCTTTACTATACTTCCTTTCAGATTTATTTGATTTGGATTTTTCTTTTCTTGGTTTTTTAACTTCTGCTTTTTTTATTTTCTTTTTTTTAGGTTTAACAATAATTGACTTAACCTCTTTTTTTGCTTCTTGTTTTTTAGACTCATCGATTATGGCCTTTACCTTTTTCTTTTTTGTTTTAGTTTCTGGTTTTTCTTTATTTATCTCCGATAAAGCCCTGTTTATTGTTTTTAAAATAACTTTACGATTTTTTAGCCTTGAGATCTTTTTTGCAAGAGCTTCATTCTGAAAAACATGAAGTATCCAGTTAGAGAAATCATTCCTCTCTTTAGTTACATGATGAGAAAAAGTAGCATTGTCTATGCTATTCAGAGCATTTGTAAGTTCATAAAGATTCTTTAAAGTACGGCCATTACTCAATACAAACTCACTACCTTTAGGAACATTCTCCAATAACTTGATATCTATCACCCCTTAAAACATAATCAAGCAAGATAGGATATAAATACTTTTGTTATGAGTAAAGAATGAAAACTAAATAATTCTCCAAAGTAAGTTCAAAAAAAATGCCTTAAGAAAAAAGTTTAAATAGGTGTTGCTATCTGGATTTTGAATAGTTGGAAAGTAAAAGGGGTGTAAGTTTGGATAACAGTATTTTAGCAAACAGCAGATTTAGTTCTACTTACACGTTGTGCTCTAATTTTTTTAATTTTGACAAATTTAATTTTGATCATATCCTAGTTTATCGACCGAGATCATAACATTTCATATTTTTTTAGTTCAATAGTGGGGCGCAAAGCGCAAATGTGATGGCAAAAAAAAGAGTGATTTTGGTAGCTTTAGCTTTAATTTTTTTGGCTACCCTAGAAGTAGTGTACAGTATAGACTTCAATAGTAGTACTTATCTAAACATATCTAGTTCTAACTACATTAGTATAGGAAAGCAGTCTTATACTCTTGGAGAATCTGTCAACATAACTTCAAACATCAACAATTCTCAAATAATAATTACTTCTAATGGAACTTCATTTAATTATATGAATCCCCAACAAATATTTTTTACTCCAGAAAAAATTGGAGATTACACCCTATTTTTGAAAGTTAATGGAATTACTTTGGGGAATCTGAGTTTTGATGTAATTAGCAGTAAAGAAGAAAGTATATTTACTAATAAACAAAGATATTATTTTGGGGAAAGTGTCATAATTCACTTAAACAATATTAATGAAAATTTTTCTGTCTCAATAAACTCAAAAGAAAGCACATACCTACTTTTAAGTTCTGAAAACGTAATAGAATTCAAACCCAACAGTATCGGACAATACCAAATACAAGCTTACCATCCCTTAACGAATGTGAACTTAACCGCTGATTTTGAAGTAATAAACACTAATGAGAACAGAGAGAATTTTTTAATATACTCTGACAAAAAAGAATATTTCTTGGAAGAATTTGTAACTTTACACCTTAACTTCACAAAAAAAGACAGCCAGATTTTTTTCATATCCTCGGAAAATGAGATATACAGCTTTCTCGGGGAGTTGGAAGATAAAGTAGATTTTCAGCCAAGAGAATTAGGAACTTATGTGGCAAAAGTAGAAGAATCTGGGAGGGTTTTAGCTTCATACTCTTTCAAAGTTCTTGAAAAGAAAACAGAAAAAAAAGCATTTAATTTAGTAAAAAACAATTATATCTTGGGGGAAAGTGTTGAAATAATTGTCAATAGAAACATAACCACATTAGATATTTTTTCCATAAATAAAAACCATACTTTTCACAATGTATCTCGAAGCTTTGTCTTTTTTCCTAATGAATCTGGAACTTATGCAATTAACGCTTATTTTGGCAATGAAACACTATCCAAAACTTTTTTTGTCACTGAGGAGATTCCTGAAAATTATTTTGAAATAAACCAAGATGTTGTTATTGATTTTGATCTGAAACCAATAATAGACAGCAAACGTTCAATCATCAATTTCTTATTCGGAACAAGCCCTCTGGAAAAACTTACTTTCTACGTTGAAAATCATAGTTTAGATACAAATTTCAATTTGTCCGTTCAGGAAATATCTAAAGAAAATTTCAGAGTAAGTATCAAAAGCAACCCTCAAATAATTTCCAAAGGCTATGACCTAATAGCAAACATCACTGTTAATGGAGATGAAATAATTGAAACAAAACAGTTCTATTGGCTAGGAGAAAGAATAAAAGAAATTCCGAAAGAAAACAAATCTCAAATATTTGAAGAAGAACTTGCAATAATAAAACAATATGTTAACCATACTTTTGTCCTTGAAGAAGATGCAATTCTTGAAGTTGATTTCACCGATAAAATTGCTTCAGTCAGGAATATTCTGGAAATAGCTTTGAAAGAAACAAAATTAGAGAGCTTTACAGGATATGTGCAAGGACATGAAACAGATGAAAGATTTAATCTAACCTTGGATAATGTTGAACTTGACAAATACACAGTAAGAATAGCTTCAAATGAGCTTATAGCGAGAGATGTGTACAAGTTTGTTGCTCTGGGAACCTTTGAAGGCCAAGAAGTAAAACAAGAAGTTGTCTTTGATTGGGGAATATTTAATTCAACACTATTCTTGGAAAGATTAGATGCACTCAATAAAGAAAAAACAATAATTCCAATAATTAAAAATGAAACAATAATAAACGAAACAAAAATCAATGCTACGAATGGAACAATCAATATCCTTAATAAAACAACAATAAAAAATATTACAATAATAAATAAAACTACAACTCAAACTAAAAAAGAAATTCTTCTGAACAAATCTTACCTTAACTTCAAGAACAGCAGGGATGAAAAACTAGATTTTGAGTTTAAGATACTTAACAAAGAAATAAAACAAGACATTGGAACATTAACCATTCAACAAACACTCAAAAAAATACAATTAAACAAAACTTACAATCTAGAAGTTATTCCTAAGAACTTGCCTATACAAAAAATTACTTTTTTTGATTTAAATTTAAGTGAGGAGTTGGAACTTGGCATAGACTCTATTTCTGACGCTAATGCGCCCCAGCATCTGCCTTCTAAAAAGGGATATGCCATAGACCCTTCTCGCTTAAGTTTTTCAAATGCTACCTTAACGGCAGTAGCAGAAGGAAGTGAACTGTACAAATGTAAAGACTGGAATTTTTCCACACAAACTTGTTTTGGTTCCTGGGAAAAAATAAAAGAATTTTAGACAATACATTTAAATAACACTTAACTATAGTAAAATCATCAAAAATTAAAAAAAAGAGGAGATAGAATATGGAAACCAAAGCTGATTTAGCTTTTGAAGTGTCTTGGGAAGTTTGCAACAAAGTAGGGGGAATATACACTGTTGTAAAGTCCAAAGCTGCTCAGATGGTTTCTAACTATGGTGAAAACTATTTTCTGGTAGGCCCTTACTTCGCATCAAAATCCCTAGGAGAATTCTCAGAAGAACTTCCAAAAGAGTTCTGTAAGGATGCTCTAGAAGAACTAAAAAATGAAGGCATAATTTGCCATTTTGGAAAATGGTTAGCGGAAGGAAGTCCAAATGTGATCCTTATTGATTTTGAAGGGTTCAAAAGCAGAATAAACGACATAAAAAAAGACCTTTGGGAAAGTTTTAAAGTAGATTCTCTAAGATCAGGAAACGATTATGATGAACCTGTTGCCTGGAGTTATGCTGTTGGAAAAGTAATTGAGAAACTCAACAATTGTATGGGAGAGAAAAAATTAGTTGCACATTTTCATGAATGGCTGGCAGGAGCAGGATTGCTATATCTAAAGAAAACAAGTCCGGATATTGGAACAGTGTTTACTACGCACGCAACCATACTTGGAAGAACTTTAGCAAGCTCCAACATAGAACTTTACGATTCTTTTGAAAACCTAGATGCTGAAAAAGAAGCTTACAAATATAAGATTGAATCAAAATATCATCTGGAAAAGCAAGCTGCTCTAAACTCGGAAGTATTTACAACAGTGAGTGAAATAACTGCGATGGAAGCAGAGCACTTGCTTGGGAGAAAACCAGATGTGCTTGTCTTAAACGGCTTAGACATAGACAAATTTCCAACTTTCGAGGAAAGCGCTATCAACCATAAACTGCAAAGAGAGAGAATAAGAGAATTCATCTCATACTACTTTTTCCCATACTACACTTTTGATATTAAGGAAACGTTAACATATTTTATTGTTGGAAGGAATGAATTTCGGGATAAAGGACTGGATGTTTTTATAGATTCTCTTGGACAGTTAAACAAAAAACTAAAAGAAGAAAACAGCAAAAAAACAATAATCACTTTTATTTGGGTACCTGCAAACATAAGAAATGTAAAATCCGACCTTCTTGAGAACAAGATACGTTACCAAGACATAAAAGATTTGTTTGATGAACTAAATGATGATCTGAAGAAGGGAATCATAAACCTTACACTCCTGGAAGAACCCATATCGGAGGAAAATCTTCTTGAGAAAAAATTCATAATGGAGATGGAAAGTAAAGTAAAAAGATTCAAGAAGGAAGGAGTCCCAGAAGTATGCACCCATGATCTTTATGAAGAGGATGCAGTTATCAATGCGTTACAGGAAGCAGGACTGAAGAATGAAAAAGAAGACAAGGTTAAGGTAATATATTACCCCATATACTTAAGTGGTGCAGACGGACTTTTAAACTTAAGCTACTATGAATCATTACAAGGATCCCATTTAGGGATTTTTCCAAGTTATTATGAACCTTGGGGCTATACACCATTAGAATCCGGAGCCTTAGGAGTTCCTTCAATAACAACTGATCTTGCCGGATTTGGAAGATTTATCTGTAAAGAAAATCTGAAGAAAGAAAATCCAGGGATTTATGTTTTGAAAAGACTTGGGAAAAAGTACGGGGAAGTTGTGGATCAACTAACTGAAACAATGCACACTTATTCTAAATTATCAAGGCATGATAGAATAACTAACAAGATGCGAGCAAGAAAAATGTCCTCGACAGCAGACTGGAAGCTTTTTGTGGATAATTATATACAAGCGCATAATCTTGCCATAGAAAAAATAAATAGTTAAATTTCTTAAAAATTTAAAAAAAGAGGGTAGATGGTAAAGGTAACTCATTGTACAGGAAGTTCTTGCATATCAAAAAACATTAAGAACCGTACGTCGTTTATTCTTACTAATAATCAAGGAAGTTATACTCACTTTTCTGATAAACCAAGAAGCAAATATCAGGGGTTTTTCTATTTTGACAATTTCAAAATGTTCAAGACTATTGAAAACATAAGCATTGTAGGTTCTGGGAACTTAACAGAGATCAAAAACAATTTTTTCAATATAGAACGGGCGTATCCTAAAATAAAAGAAACATTTTCAATGTTTAATTCTCATAATTCTCTAGCCTATGAACTTGACAAAGAAAACAACATAGACATAGCATTGGATGTTAAGGAATCCTACGATAGCAGGGAATGGGGAAGATCTTATAAGATATCCAAAGAAAAAAATGTGGTTGTTATTGAATTTACAAAAGAAACAAATTATCGAGAAGATAATGTTCATGGGAAAAAAGAATATCAAATTTATCTGGCAATAAAATCAAACAAAAAGGAGTATAAAGAAATTTCTAATTGGAAAGAAAGAACATACGAACTTGATCAGGAAAGGAACTCTTTACCGTACACGAGACATGTGTTTGGTGCTTTGAGACTAAATGGAAATAAATTTGTTTTCTCAGTATCAAAAAACAAAAAAAAAGCAATTGAAGAATGTCAATCAATATATAATAATCTTAAATCATTAAAAAATAAACAAAAACAATATTTTCAGGATGAAATAATAAAAAAGAACAAAAAAATAATCAGTAAAATAAAAAATAAAGAGAAGAAATTTTCCATTATATCTGCAATGAATTCTTTGGACAATCTTACAATCAGTATGGATAAAGAAAAGTACATCCTGGCTGGACTTCCTTGGTTCTTCCAGAACTGGGCAAGAGATGAACTAATATCCCTAAAAGGATTAATGCAGATGAACAAGTTCTCAGATGCAAAAAAAATTATGGACAGAGACCTAAAAAATGTAAAAGAAGACGGAACAATATTAAACAATAACTTGGGAGGCATAAAGTCTGCTGATAGCATAGGGTGGATGTTTAAAAGAATCCAAGATTATTCTTTATCTGGAAACTTCAAAGACAAAAATAAACTAAAAAAAATTGTTGACGTACTAATAAAACATCATACCGTAAATCATCTTGAACCTACCAACAGCAAAGAAACCTGGATGGACAGCATCCCCAGAGAAGGAGCAAGAATAGAAATACAAGCGTTAAGATTGAAGATATACGAAGTCCTGCACTCTTTAACTAAAAACAAGACTTATCAAGCTCTAGAAGAATCATCAAGAAAAAATGTTTTAGAGAAATTTTGGAACGGAAAATACCTAAATGATGGTCTCGAAGATAAAACGATAAGGCCTAATATTTTTGTTTCATACTATATTTATCCAAAATTACTAACAAAAAAAGATTGGGAAATTTGTTTTGAGAATTCATTACAATCATCATACCTTGTGTGGGGAGGAATCTCTACCATAGACAAAAAAAATCAGCTTTTCCATAAAAATCATTCAGGAGAGATTCCAGACAGCTACCATAATGGAGACAGCTGGTTTTGGATAAACAATCTAGCAGCTATGTGCTTACATGACAATAACCAAACCAAATTTAAGAAATATATCACTAAAATTTTAGAAGCAAGCTGCCAGGAACTCTTGTGGTCTGGAGCAATAGGGCATCATTCCGAATTAAGCTCAGCTTCTAATTTAAAGAGTGAAGGATGTTTAATGCAGGCCTGGAGCAGTGCAATGTTAATAGAACTCATTAATAAGATTTACAACTAATTTAAAACTACGTTAAACCCATCTTTTTTCAAAGAATCTGCAATAGTTTCATCTTCTGAAAACATAATTATTTTTTCTATTTCCAGATTGGTTATAACCCTCTTCACATAATCCATCTCTTCAGAATGAAGTCTTATGAACAAACCTTCAGAACTAACAGGTTCTGCTCCCTTCACTAAGGTCATCACCCCATTATATTCTTCATGTAAAACATCAAAATTAGGATATTCAATGTATGCCCTTACCAAGACTCCAGCTCCGGAAGACAATTCTTCTTGCGGTTCATACTCGCTCACAATCCCGGTAGAATTCGTTATCATTAAGACAAATAATAGCATAAAAAGTTTATTTTTTATCGTTACCACCCAATTTAATTACTGTCAACAGGAACTTCCCTTCCATTAAATTCTATAATCTTCCCTTCCCTGTTAATCCTCACTGAAAGGTCATTAGTCTTTTCTTCATCTTCCAGTTCAGCCGAAATATGCGCAATAACCACCCAATCACTTCCTTCTTGGTAACTGGTCATGCTCCCTATATTATACTGGGGAAGGTCTTTTCGTTCTTCTTGATCTTTCGCAAAAAACTTCACATTAGAATTTATAAAACTCAACGCTGTTTGTTCTGCTTGCTCTTTTGATAATGAAGAGCATCCTGAAATCAAAAACAAAGCAATAACCATCACAATTATTGTACGTCTCATTTTTTGTTTAAAAAAGGTATCTTCTCCCTGATACTGAATAAAAAACTCTGCAATTTATTTGTTTTTCCATTGTTAGCTATGCTCTCAAACATCGAATTTTTATATTTTTGCATCAGTTCGTCCATTTTCGCATTAAATTCTGTTGCTGCTTCATCCCGGTTTCTCTTATTCTCAAGATCAGTTGTGTACTTCTCCATAAGCATCTGTTTTTCATCTTCATACCACTGTTCTATCTCGTCCCCATCCATGTTACATCATTCATCCGATTCTTTTTTTATAACTCTGTTCACTTCTTCTTCTATCTCTCCATGAGTCAAGATTCCCTCTTTTGCAAGCAAGTTTATCAGTGCATCTAACTTTGCCTTAACAAGACTTAATTCAGCTTTTAACTTTAGTTCATCTTCTTGGTCCATATTATCATTTACAAAAACAGGTACATTCGTTACATCCTTTTTCTGCTTCCTCAAAAATTATTTTTGAAAACTTGTTATCTTGGCTAACACACTGTCCACGACATCTTGAAGCACATGCGTCTTCATCCACAATCGTGTGAGATATTAGATTGACAAAAACCCCACATTTATCCTGAATATCAAATGAAATCTCTTTTTTGAATGCGAAATTGAATAAAAGCAAAAATAAAGTTATGGCTAAAAGCAATAATATGAAAAAGGTTCTATGATTTCTCTTTTTTTCCATGGTTTGTTAAGTCCCTTATTTGGTTTTAAAAATTCTTCTTATTTTTAACTTTTGCTATGCTTTTCTTTTGAATATCGATGTTTTTTGTTTCATGTTCATTCTTTGTTTCTTCCCTAGTTATTCCATATTCATGATGAGGTATAAAAATATGTTGCTGCCCAAGATAATATTTGGATATTTTTACAACAGCTATAACTATGATAATAACGGAAAGAAATATCGATGCTGAGATTATGTTTTTAGAAATTCCTAGATCAGAAAGGTCACCGTAGGAAATTAAGAAAGAAAACCCTAACAACAAATAAGACAGTTTGGAGGTGAAAGTTCCCCCGGTTAGGAAAAAAATTCCAGAAACTGCTAATGTAGATAATAATCCTGCCAAAGTAAGAACTACATCATTAAATTCAGAACTGCACTCTATCTCGGTGTGGGGGCTTCCTAAGATATCATAGATAACCGCTTTTGTGTGTTCACACCCATAGTATTGTGCAGTTAGCGCATGTCCCAGTTCGTGAAAGG
>JADHVG010000045.1 GCA_016784105.1 Candidatus Woesearchaeota archaeon | reverse complement strand
GAGAGTATAAGTCCATCGGTCTTTGATTTAGCAGATAACGATGCAGATAATAAATTAAGAAGCACAGACTCTATTCAAATAAATTTAACAGTAAATGATACTAACTTTGGTTCAGGAACAGTAACAATAGGAAATGGAACACAAGTTTCAATGGGCTTACAATCATCCGGAAACGATAGTTATCAATATTCATTAACAACAAACGGAAGCGCGCTAGGATGCACAAACTCAGACGGAACATGCACGTTAAGGATAACGGCAACTGACATTGTTAATAACATCAATAATTCGGAAATCATAAATCTAACAATAGATGATGTTGCACCAAACACCACTTCCATAAGCATCAACGAAACCGGAACAGTAAGGAACATCACAATGCTGAATGTAACTGTTAACGTTACTGACACAAACACAATAACTAATGTTAGCTTGAATGGAACTGCCTTGGAAAATTTGACTGGGGGAGTTTGGGGAACAGTAAACCCCACAAGCGAACTTTGTTCTGGAATAATAGATTCAACGTGCACATTAGGGGTAACTGCTTATGATGAACTTGGAAATTTAAACAACACTCAATTATTAACAATTACAATAAGCTCATTTTCACCATCCGTGTCTTCACTACCAGACATAACCATTAGTGAGGATGGACATAACGCAACAGTAAATCTAAGCAATTACGTTACGGACTTAGACACCGCTTTAGGGGACATAACCTGGACAGTTTTTGGAAACAGCAGCGTTCAACTTGACATAAATCAGACCACAAAGATACTGAATGTATCAGCTGCACAAGATTTCAACGGATCAGAAAGCATAACTTTTACTGCATCCGATGGAACAAACACAGATACTGATACACTAGTTGTTACCGTAACTCCGGTAAATGATGCTCCAACAATACCCAGCTTGAGCAGTCCAATAAACAACTCAAATATCTCAACAACTTATGCAAATCTTACTTGGAGTGCATCAACAGATGTTGAAAGTGATAACATAACCTATCACGTGTTCTTTTCAAACACTACCAGTTTAGGGTTTAACCAATCAACAACAAGCACAAATGTTGTTTTGAACAATTTGACAAAAGGAACAACCTATTATTGGATGATCATTGCTGGAGATGGAAGTCTGAACGGTTCAAATAGTTCAACATACCAATTTACTGCAGTAAATAACAGGGCTCCAGTACTGAACGCTTCAGTGCCTAATGTAACCTTGACAGAAGAGACAGCAGACACATCAATAGATTTAGATAATTATTTTTCAGATGAAGACAATGATGCTTTGACATTTTCATCAACAACACCTTCAAACATTGCCGTTAGCATATCAAGTGGAGTTGTTACCTTAACTCCAAGCAGTAACTTTGCAGGAACAAACACCATAACATTTACTGCTAATGATGGAACAGACAACACAACAAGCAATGAAGTAACGTTGACAGTAGCTAACACGAATGATGCTCCAACAATAGATTCATTTTCACCAACATCAGATACCACAATAGCAACCCAATTAGGAAGCCAAAGCTTCTCTATAAGTTTCTCGGATGTGGATGCTGGTGATACTCCAACCGCAGCTTGGTATAGAAACGGAACTTCAATAGCTCCAAGCAACTCATCAAATGTTACTGTTACCGATCTAAGTTCAGGAGTGTATAATATAACTGCCTTAGTTACCGATAATGCAAGCTCAACTGCAAGAAATGAGTGGACACTAACTGTAAATGGAAGCATTACTTCCTCCGAATTGACAAGTCCAGTTCTTTCATTGAATGAATCCGAAAGACAATCAGTTACAAGTGTCGCAATAAACCAAACAACATCTGGAGGAATAGACTTTGGAGCTAGTACCTTAAACTTTAGCGGAGTGTCTAATCTGGAAGATGCAATAAATGTCAGCAACGGACTTATTTCAGTGAATACTGATACATATCCTGGATTGAATAAATCAGCATCTTTGGTCATGAAAAATCTTAATTACACAAAAGCACCATTAATTTACACTGCATCAGGGTTTGAGAGCACTTCATCAGGAACATTATGCTCAAGTACGGTATGTACTGGAGTAACTTACGATGACTCAACAGGAAAACTGAATTTTGACGTAGCACACTTCACCACATTTTATACACAAACCAATACAACTAATGGAGCTCCAGTAATAACCACAACAGCACCAACCGGAGCAGTAGAAGATGAAGCTTTTAGCTATAATGTTGACGCAACCGATCCGGATGGAGACACGTTAACATATTCGTTAACAAGTTCTCCAAGTGGAATGAGCATAAGCAGCAGTTCTGGATCGATAAGCTATACTCCTTCAAGTATTGGAAATTTTTCCGTAACCTTACAAGTTAGTGATGGTTCATTAACAGACATACAATCATTCAACGTATCAGTGGGGGAAGCTCCTAAACTGAGGATAACAGACTTAGATGTGAGAGTGGACAATCAGAAAGACAGCAATCTGGATAATAACACCAAGATAAGCAAAGAAGCAGAACCAGGTTCAGAAATAAAATTTGAGATGGATATTGAAAGTTTCTTTACCAATGAAGATGATATCGAAATAAATAACATAGAAGTTGAAATAACAATAGAAGACATAGATGATGGAGACAATCTAGAAGAGGAAGCGGACGATTTTGATCTTGACCAAGGAGATAGTGACGATGTTAAAATAGAATTTGAAGTTCCTTACGATGTTGAAGAAGGAACTTACGATGTTATCATTTTAGTGGAAGGGGAAGATGATAATAGTACTATGCATTACATTAGGTGGGAACTAGAACTGGAAGTCGAAAAAGAAAACCACCAAGTAGAAGTTTTAAGAGCATCAACAACTCCAGATACTGTACAATGTCAAAGAACAATCTCAGTGAATGCTGAGATAGTTAATACTGGCTCAAGTGATGAGGAAGAAGTCACTCTGGAAATATTAAGCAGTGAGCTTGGAATAAATGATATCACTCAAGATATAGAACTGGATGAAGGAACAGATGATAATAGATACACTAAGTTAGTTACTGCTACCATCCCAGAAGATGTCGCTCCTGGAACCTATCCGATAATAATGAATTCATATTATGATAATAAGTTAAGCGGAACCGGAACAGCATATCTCGCAGTTCAGGGATGCGAAAGAATAAAGACTGTTAAGAAAGAATTAACAGCAGATAAAAAAGTAGAAATCACATTTCCAAAAACTGTTGTGGATGAAGCACCCGAAAAGGAAATAGAAATATCTCCTCAAGGAGTAATATCTCAAAGTACTCTTATAGCAATACTCTTAGTGATATTCCTAGGGACTGTAATCTTCATAGGGGGAGCAGCATTCATATTGCTTAAGAAGTAAAAACAGAACTTATTTTTTCTTTTAATCTATTTATTTTTTCCCAAGTTTTTCCTAACTTATCATTACCTTCTTTTATTAATACCTTAAGATAGGTTCCATCTACTAACAACTTATTGTCTTTTGAAATCAAGGAATATATTGATTCAGTGCTTACCAGTTCCATAGTAATCCTATTCTTTCCCAAAGATATGATTCCTGATCTTCTGAAACCAGAGTCTCGAGCAACATTTAAGAATTTCTTTGCTTTCTCTAAATCTTGACAGGCAACATGCAATATTACTGGCTCCATTCTAAACCAAATATTATTTTTTGGAATATTTTTTAATACATTTTCTTTTTTTATTTTTGCAAAGGAGGTTTTATCATGAGTTAAGTACAACCAGTTAGACTTGTCTTTCCTTCCGGAAGGATGTCTTTCTATTAGCAATATTCTACCAGCACAGCTGCTTGTTGTAAAAAAATCTTCAAGAGAATTTATCTTATCTACTAACTTCCTTATTTTTTTATCTATACTTCCTTTTTTACTCTTATCTTTTCTATGCAGAAATTCTTTTTTCTCCTTTTCAAAGTCCATATGGACAGAATTAATCTTATATTTAAAAAAATTATCTATTCAATGAATTCTCGCATCCTATCCACAAACTTCTTTGCAGAATCAAAGTATTGCTCGTACTCTTCTCCTTTTATGTTTGTTATCTCGCGATGAGTTATCATCTTCATAAGCTTATAGAAATGTCTCATGGTAGTCACATATTTGTGCTCAAGAAGCTTTTTCTTGACAAGTTTACTTTCTAGTAAATCAGCCACGTGTTCAGGAGTTGGAGGGATGCAGCCATGCTTCATCAAAACTGCATGAGATGCGTCTATCACAGCCCAATACAAGTCTATTGTAGCTTGTAAAAGATGCCATCTTGAATTATGCAAGGTATTGGGAGCTCTTACATAATAGGTCCAGATACTTTCATTTGTAGGCCTAATCTTACCTTTTTTTAGCAAAGCTTGCAAAGGGTCAAAGAATCCTGAATCAATGAGAGCAACACCATCTCTCAAAATATTTATTCCTACAGGATCACCATTTCGCATATAATCCCAGAAAGCAGTAAATCTTAAAGTTGTGATGTGCAGCCTTGTTGAAGTTTTAACAATAGATTTATTGACTATTACCCTATAAGCATTAACCATCTCGGGACTTAAACTTATGTTAACATCATCTATAACTATCAGAATGTCTATGTCGCTTTGCTGTGTGGTTTTGTTACGGGCAGCAGACCCAAAAATTATGACTGCTTTGATGATAGCACCCATTTCCTTGTATATCTCGTTTGCGAACCTATGGGCTATATCTACATCATGTCTATTATATCTTTCAAGATTAGGATGCTCTTTCCTAGGAATATCAAACTTCATTATGTAGGAAGTCGCTAAGTAAATTTAAAAACCTTTATGACTATTTATAAATGATAAACAAAAACATTTTATTTTGATACCTTAATCCTAGATTATGATAAACACTTTGAAGGAAATTTTTCATAATACTACTAGATCTCTTGAAGTTCTTTATGTTCTTGAAAACTTAAAAGATGTTGTGAGGATGGATGCTAATCAGTTAGAAATAGAGAAGATAAAGAATTTTTGCCATGAACAAAGACTATTTTTAGAAATATCGGATTTTAAAATTATTAAAGAAACAGACAAAGGGAAGGGAGCTTTCTCAAATACTGCAAGAAAAGTTCCACTAAATTACCCTGAGGAGGGACTTTTTCATCTGTACATCTCTAAAAATAAAAATAAAGCAACTTTTCTTAAAATGATGGAAACCAAAGGAGATGATGCGGCGGTTGGAGAAATGTTAGGATATCCTCAATGTTGCATAGATTTTTTCCTTGAGAACAAAGAGTCTCAGCAGCGAATGCAAAATGACTACATACTACCGGCTTTAAAGAATTCCGAAGGAATGGAATTTGATTTTCATGCAAATTATGCAGTAAGATATTTCGATATAACCTTATTAAGCCACTTCCCCCATAATTTTTCTTGCAAGGACTCAATAAACATAGCAAAAAAAAATCTGGAATGCATAAAAAAACATTCAAAAGAACTCGCAGAATATTTTGAAAGCAAACTTAAGTGTGCAGTACTGTACACGGAACATGACGGAATTTTTGCACTTGAAGACTATAACCTGAAAAATAATAGTTTAGAATATAAGCAAATTTTAGGAACAGTAAACAATCAATTACTTGGGACTCTGAGAAAAAATAATAAAATGGAGGTAGTAAGTAAGAACGAAATAAAAATTGGAGAAGAAGTTCTGGAAGATATAGGGTTTATGACATTTATCTAGAATATAGTGTGAATGCAGTTCCATTAACTAAGATGCTTTTTTCTTTCGAGAATGATTCTGGGTGGAAATGATGTCCGCAATGCAACAGCCTTCCAGTAAGCTCATTTGAGAGTTTTTTTTCAAGGTTACGATGCATAGGTTCATCAGGATATGAAAAAACAATGTCAAACCCTGCAACATTATGATCATAAAAATCATTGTTGAAAAAAATGGTATTACTCAATTTAAGGCGGTTTTGCATTTCCATAGATTTCTTAAAAAGTTCATTATCAGATTCTATGCCTACTGCCCGCTTGCAAAACAAGGAAGCTATAAGGACAGCTTTTCCATCTCCGCTTCCAAGATCAATGAAAGTTTTGTGTCTGTGGAGTTTTAGCTTGCTAAAAGCCTCGTAGATGTCAATAGCTGGCACGTGCCCCCAAAACCCTTTTCCTGTTGACCTTAAAGGAAGATTCCCGTTTCTTAATAGCTCATTGTAATAAGAATCATATTCATTTTTTATTTCAGAGAAAGCTTGGTCATTCATATTTTTACTATGGGACAAATTGTTTTTAAATCTTTTTATAGAAAACTATTTAAATTACATTTTAAAAACTCAAAAAGGAGTGTGTATGTTAGCTTTACAAACAAAACAAGAATTTGAGGATTCTTTTACATTTAAACCGATTGATTTTACTGACGAATTTTTTTCTGGAGATAGTTTTGATAAAGAGCCAGTAAATGACTGGGTTTTTCATGAAGAAATAGAAGAAGAGCATAAGGAAGAGTTTAGCCTTGAAAGAATACTCTTGGAAGAGGAACTAGCATCAACAGGAGATGAAATAACAAAAAAAATACTTGATACCGGAAAAGAAGCAATAACCTTCCAATTGGACGAACCTAAACCATTAATCGTTCAATATCAGTCCCAACCAACACCTTACCAGATAACTCCGAAAATTGTGGCTTATTGGGAAAGTAGCACAATAAACTATTCAGAAAAATATAGTAGTAATCCAAGTTTTTATTCTCCAGATGATACTAATATAAGTTATTCCAAAAAAAACACACCCTCTGACATATTTCAAGGATCATACACTCTACCTACGAACAATTTTGAAATACCAAAAATGGAATATGCTTCTCCTAAAACCAATTATAATCTTGAAATTCCAAGAAACAATTTTGAAATACCAATTTATGCTCGAAATGATATCTTAAAATCTACCAGTCCAATAAATTACATAAAAATAGCTTCTACGGTGCACTTCAAGGAATCAGAAACTGGAATTAGTTACAACAATAAAAAAGAAGAACACCCTAAACAAACTTTGACACCAATTTCAAGTTTAGAAATTCAATATGGTAGATTAGGAACAGAAAATAATGCTAAAACAGAGTATAATGCACCAAATCAAAAAATATTAAAGATTTCAAAAGTAGCTTCAAATGACAACAGGTCTTTGCCAAAATATGCTGGTCTGGAGGAGTATTCCGCTATTGAATCTAATCTTAATCAAGAACCAGTAATCCAAAAGCAAGAAGATACTAGCTTTCCAGATATTGTTTCTTTAGAACAAAGATTAATCCTCACAGATATTGTTGTTGATAATTCTATTAATCTTGAAAACATGATTGGAACCAAAATTGCCGCTAATGATAATGAAATTCAAGATTATTCTAAATTAAAAATAGATTCTAATAAAGCATATGTCGCTTTAGAAGCAAGAATAAGTAAAGAAGATATGGGGGATGACAATTATCTAAAAGTCCTGGAAAATCTTCTTACTAAGGCAGGATACAGGGTGGGTGTGCAGGAAGTTACCTATAGAGATACCGAAACCGGAGAATACAAAACAGGCTCAATCTTAGTAGATAAGGATAACTCGGAAAGATTCTATCATGTGTTGATCAACGGGGAACTTCCAGACTTCAGTCAAGGCGATGAAGAAAGCCCACTAGCCCAAAAAGCAAACTTAGGTGATTATGTCCAGGTCATTGCGCACGATAGAGATCTAGATGAAATAAAAAAATTAAGTAATAACGATCCAAATAAAAAGAAAAAATATTGTGATGTCAAATCCAAAAGAGTAGAGGATGAATTTAGTGGAAAGCAATTGGGAGATGTAATCCGAGAAAATTTGATTGAGGAAGGATATTCTCACCAGGAAATAAATAAGATGTATGATTCAGGAGCATTAAATATTTCGATTCAAACCATCAAGGGAGAGATGGGTGGTAGGTCTATGGGACTTAGTGATAAGATAGGTTCAAAAATAGTATCTTTTGAATACTCTATAGATAATAGCAAAAATTTCATGAGAAAAGCAGCTTGATTATTTTTCAAGTCCAGCATACTTCTTTATTTTATATAATGCAGCTCTGCTCGCAACAAGCATGTTAGCAACTTCTTCACTTGCAGAATGATACTTTATCTTTTCTAAACGCTCCCCAATCTTATCAATGGACTGCATCTGGGACTGTTCTAATGTTCCAGAAAGACTAGCATTGGTAAGGTCTCTAAGTTCAGTGTAATCTTCCTGGATTTGTTGAGAGGAGAGGTATCCTATTCCGGTTACTTCATCCGATTTTGTTTCTTCATTGACAGCAGATTCCAAAGAAGGTTCTTCTTCTGAAAAAAGATCATTAATGTTCACTGGGTTTTGTTCAGGAGCAATTTCTTCTGCTATATTATTCGCTTTGATGCTCTTCTCAGAGTCTTTTATCATATCCCCTATTTCATCATTTTCTTCTTTCCTTTTTTCTTCAAGCTCCTTAAGCTTCTTTACCCGTTCAACAGGGCTTAATTTACTTAATTCTCTTTTAAATTCTTCCATGTCTTTATCAAAGGCCATATACATAGAATTCTTCGAGGAGAATATAAATTTTTGCTAAAATAGGGAGTTATTCCATAGGGACAGAACTCCACAGAGTCCAGTCATTACTAGGAGCATAACCTCCAAACACGAAATAAGGAGGGTTTGTTTGACCGAAATAAGAATTTTGTACGTTTCCCCATTGTTGAGATGGTGCAGAAATTCCGCCTCCACCCATACCGGAAACATCTCCTCCAAATAACCTCCAAGTCTTCATCAGCCCATGAAAATCACTTAAGTCAGTTGTTGCATCTGCACCCGGTTCTACTGTTATAGCCTTATCATAACCATATTTTTTTAGTATATTTACTGCTTCTTTTACCGGAGCATTTCCTTGACCGGGAGAGGTATGATCATCCTGATAACCGAAGTTATCTGCCAGGTGTACATTACCAACCATGCCTTCTTTTGCTAGGCTTTCTATCTGTTTGAGGTACCATGTTTTATATTTTGCATCATTCTGTTCTTTTGAAATTTTAGGATCTTCCTGCCAATACTTCCTCCACATGTTTAGATGTCCAGTGTCAAGTGTAGCTTTGATGTGTTTTGCTGCAATTTCTTCTGCTTCTTTTCTACCCATCCCCTTATAGTTAGGATTTTCTTGTAACATTCCGGTTTTGCCAGGAAGCCACAAATTGTCCTGTTTTTCTGGAGCTCCTTCGGTCATGTCAGTAGGTTGCCTACTCACTCCCATCTGGATCCTAGGATTAGTTAATAGGTCTACCATCTTTTCTCTAGACTTTTTTATTATCCATTTTAATTCTTCAATATTTCCACCAAATCTTTCTGGAAATAAATTTTCTATGGCGACCACGACAGGATTGTTAGGATCTTTTGTTTTATTCATAGCATGTATCCCAGCTTCCGCATACATTCTTGTACCGTGTACTTCAAGTCTTTTGATAGGAGTTATCAAGTTCTCTTTAGTTTCCTTAGTATCTTCTGCCTGCTGCTCTTGAGAAGCGGAAGACTGACGGGCAAATTCTAAAGATTTTTCTTCACTGTTTATTAAATCACCAATTATTGCCAAAGGATTTTTAGTTGTAGGGGGAATAAACTCTGGAGGTATGCCGAACCTTTGTGCTGCACCATCCTGCATCATTATTTTCCATTTATCTTCTTCAGGAATGGACGAATCAAGCTTGGCATAAAACTCTTTTGCCTTTTTTAATCCCTCTATGTTTTTTATGTGGGAATCAACACGTTCTCCATACTGCAATGCCCACCCTCTTGAGTGACCTTCCTGGTTTTCCAATGTTGCTCTGAGAAAAGCTTCTTCGGGATACAATTTTTCGTAAAAATTTGGCTCGCGACCATTAACATCTCTGAACCAGTCATTTCTTTCTTTAGCTTCATGCTTGAAATAATCAAAATGCTTCATATCTATCTTGAACCTTCCAGATTTTCCATCATACTCCGGAACACGTCCCTTAACAGAATCATACCAATCTTTTTCCGGAATTTTTCTGCCTTGATAATCAATATAGTCATTAGCTTTTATCAAAACTGACCTACCCTCCGTATCTTCTCCTTGATGGTCTTCTTTTGCACGCAACCAAACGGATGTTGCAACTAACCTATCTTTTTGTACAGTTTCCATTTTTTGGGAAGTTCTTGCATCAAGAAGATCAAATTGGGCATCAAATTCCTGGTTGGTAGATTGTCTAAAT
>JADHVG010000044.1 GCA_016784105.1 Candidatus Woesearchaeota archaeon | reverse complement strand
CAAGAAATAACTGTGGGGTTATATAACGCTTTTTTTCTAACTCTAATATCTCCGCATGGTTGCTTCAATATTTTATCTGAGCTAGTTTTATAGTGTTATATTCACCCCCCACTTTAGAGGGTATTGTGAAATAACTATTTAATTTTAACCTATATAATCTTTATATAACTTATACATAGAAAAAGAAAAAAAGAAAATTAGGCTTTGCCTAAGATCCTGAAGACTTTGGTACCACATTTACCGCATTCTCCTTTCATAGCTTTCATGCCATTCTTCATGACAACTTCGCTACCATTTTGAATCTCAACTTGTTTCTTACACTTCATGCATCTTCCTTCTGCCATTTTAGCCTCCTAAAAGATTTTTATTCTTAAATATGTATTACTTCTAGCATTCTTATATTTAAATGTTTGTTTATTTTCATATATAGAACTACTATTTTTTTACTATCTTCAACAATTCCTTAAGATTCTTAATCTTAAAATCAGCACTTGTTTTCTTAATTTTTAAGTTCCCATAGCTAGCAAAACAGGTCTGCATACCAACTTTAGAAGCTCCTTTTATATCTCGTTCTGGCCAATCTCCAATCATTAAACACTCTTCTGGTTTTAATTCTAGTTTGTTTAATGCCGCCAGGAACGGATGTTTCGAAGGCTTATGTTTTCTAGTATCGTCAAACGTTATGACCACATCAAAATAGTTAGTTAAACGCATAGATGCTAACCTAATCCATGCCTTTAGTCTAGGAGCATCAGTTATGATTCCAGTTTTTAGTCCCATAGCTTTTAATTTTAGGAGAACATAATCAACATTAGGATAAGGTTCCAAGAAACCTGAACGTACTTTCCTATAAGCAACGATTCCAGAAGCTAATATTTTGTAATTTATTTTACCTTCAACCTTTTTTAAGAATTTCTGGAAAATAGTTTTTTCTTCCAGGCCATACTTGTCATATAACTCAAAAAGTATTTTCTTTGCGTGTTGATGGTTGGTATCTAATCCCGCACCGATCATTGCATCAATAGCAGCCTCACAGCTAAGATGTTTCATCTTCATAAAATCAACTAACGTGTTATCCAAATCAAAAAGAACAGCTTTAATCATAATTTTAAGAATTATCTGTTGATTTTTATAGTTTTGCAACTTTGTCTTAATAATTATTATTTTCTGCTAAATTTTTTAAATACTTTCCAGATTCTTAGACTATGAATAACAAATTTTTCTTAATTTTGATTTTTTTACTTTTAATTCCTGTTTCTTTTGCTATATCGTTGCAAGACCTTATCAATTTCTTCAATTTCGACTTTTTTACAAGTGAAATAAATGTAACAAGTTACAATGATATGATGTTTGACCAAGATAGTAATGGCGTCAATGACACTTTAGCTATTGAATTAACAACCGATGGAAACGCTGGAGAGTATCTTGTTTCAATAGACTTACATGACAACAACATAGTAACAAATGAGACAAACCTTACTTTGAATTCTGGAACCAACAAATTCAACATAACATTTCCCACAGATTTTTTCACAAAAAACAAATTCAATTACACAATAAAAATTTATGAAAGTAATTATAGTCTCAAATATTCCAAAGAAGATATAGAGACTCAAACATATTCTAACTATGAAACTGGAATCTCAATATTGTCAATAAATGAATCCCTAACTGGAGGATTGCAATTAAGCTTCACAATAAACACTTCAAAAGAAAAAGATTATGAGTTTGTTGCTTACTTAAGATACAACGATTCTGTTATTTTTTCTAAAACAAATGTTTCATTAAGCTCTGGAATGAATAAGGTTTTAGTCAATTTTTCAAATGAAACAATAAAGAAAACACATTACCTTGGGAGTTTTAATCTTACTGCAATCAAGTTTGATCACGAAATAATCAGGACTAACTACTCCACTTCTAGCTATAATTATCAAGATTTTGCAACAACTTCATACCTAGCAAGTTTTTCGGAAAATGGCATAGACAATAATGACAATGCGCTCTATGACTCTTTGGAAATCACTGCATTGATTGACTCAAAAGAATCAGGAATATATAATCTGGAAATGTACGTTTATGACCTATTTGATAAGTACCTTTCTAAATTAGAAAAAAATCAAACGTTGGATAAAGGGACAGAAAACATCATATTGTATGTAAATGGAACAGAGATATATGAAAAAAAGCTTAATGGTCCTTTTGTTATAAAAAATGCAAAGCTATCTAAGAATAATGAAACTTTAGACATCATTGATGAATTTTATTTTGACACTGGATATAATTACACTAATTTTGAAAAACCCCCGTTACCAGATATTAATCTAACCTTAACAATTTCTGATGAACATAACTTTGGAATAAATAATGTAGAAATAAACATCAGTCTCAATAATATAGGTAATAGGGTAGCGTTTAATGTGTTCTTGGAAACTTTTGATAACAATAGTTATTCAAAAAATGAAACTCTTAATATATTACAAAAAGAAGATTCAAAAGTTTATTCTTTTACTTTTCAAAACATATCTGATTTTGAATTCATTTCTATAGCAGACTTTGAAGATTTCGTGGAGGAGAGTGATGAAACGAACAATGTAGTTAAAGAAACAATTGTTGTTAATTCTGCGCCTAGTTTGCAAAATATCAGCAGCATAACTGTGAATGAAACTTCTCTGATAACAATCAATGCAACAGCATCCGATAAAAATGATGAGGTCTTAGTCTATTCAATGAACAATTCTCATTTTTCTAAAAACAACAATGTTTTTTCTTGGAAGACAACAACCATGGATGCTGGAAACTATTCCTTTAAATTAAATGTTAGTGATGGTTTTCTTGCAGATAAAAAAGAGTTTAGGGTAGAAATACTCGATCTTAAATCTATAGACTTAGATGATGACGGAATAAATGATTCATTAGACAAAGTTTTTGGGAATAATGAATCAATAAATACTTCTATTGAAGATCTTGGATTTTTTATTGGAAATTCCACAAATTTGTCAAGGATTGTTGAAGGAAAGCAAACAGTTGAGTTTAAACAGCAAAGCTCAACCCTAGTAGAATTTGACCTCAATTTTTCACTATACTCCTTAAACTTAAGCAAGATAGTTATGGAAAAGCAATCTGGAAATGACACTGGCTTTGCTATCTTCAACATAGGAAACATTTCACTTCCGGAAGATTTTACAAAAACTATCTATATTGACAAGCTGAATTTATCCCAGAATGGAATCTACATAAAAGATGCAGAGATAACAAGTATCGATGAAGTAAGTTCTTCTTGTACCTCAGAAAATGAACATAAGATAGAATGTGATGGTACTTTGCAGGATGGTTATAACTGTGCTTACATTGCTTCAAATTCAAATTATGCAGTATCTGGATTGAAGAATTCTGGAGTAAAACAGATAGAGTATGAACAAGCAGCAACAAGCTCTGAAACAACTTCTTCAAGTACCTCGTCTAACTCTGGTAGTGGAAGTTCATCCGGAGGAAGCTGCAAAGAAAACTGGGAATGTTCCGAATGGCCAGTATGTCAAAATAAATCTCAGTTTAGAACTTGCTATGATAAAAATAATTGCAAAACAGAATTTAATAAACCAATCGAAAGCAAGGATTGTGAAGTCGCAAAAGAAATATTGACAAAGAAACATACCCTAAAAAAGAAAATAAATAATAAAAATAATGAACTCAAATTTTCATTACCTTCTATAACTGGTTTCTTATTAGCACCACCAGAAGATGCTAAACCTTCAACAGGAGTTTTTGTGATTTTATTTATTATGGGGATAGGTTTATTTTCATACTTCTCGTACCTATATAAAGAAGATAATTAAGTTCTTCTATAGTAAAAAATTGAACCTATTAAGATTGTTAAAGAAGTTATTAGGATGCTAACAAATTTATTAGGGGTATCTGTTTGTAAGGTCGCCATTCCGGTAATCTTGCTGGGTTTCTCGGATTCTGAAATTGTTCCATCTGTTTCATCAATTTTTGTATCTGCTACTTTTATTTCTTCAGGTTCTTTGTGAAGGGTCTCTAGTGTACATTGCATTGAAGTTTTAGGACTATTCTCAATTGAAGGACATTCATAATTGGAAAAATGCTGTTTAACTTTAACTAAAGAACATTCTCTTATTTGCCATTTTCCATCACACTTGCCCCAAGGTTCACATTCCCAAGCCTGATTACATACTTTTCCAGATCCTGAACTTCCTCCTGAACCTGAACCGCTTGAACTTCCACTGGAGCTGATGGTTGAAGCTTCAACGGAAGAAGAGGGTTTAATGTAATCTAACTGAATAACTCCGGAATGTTTGAGACCGGAGATTGTATAAAGGTTAGTTGAAGAGTTATAAGAGCACGCGTATCCATCCTGATCGGTTCCATCACATTCTATTTTGAATTCGCTAGTACCAGAGCAATCTTGGGTTATGTTGACAATAGATTCTAGTTCCTCATCCCGGACACATATCCCAGTCAGGTCTGGGTTTAACCTGTCCATATACACAGTTTTTGTGAAACTGGTATTTTTAAGATCTATTCCGGAAACGATCAAAGCAGCATTGCTTGAATTTGAAGCGTTAAATATGGTTATGTTAGTAAAGTCCAATACCTTATCCCCTGAGAAATTGAAATTAAATTCCAGGACTGTTTTATTTTCCTGAGTGAACTCTACATTCTGAACACCAGTCAGGTTCTCTGACGAGTTTATGTTGGATGCCAAGTTTTGAAGATTAGTGTTAACATTTTCTACTGTGCCAACCACTGTTGGAGGGGATGCTATCTCATACAAAATAATTTCTTGGATGCTGTTATCGCTTGAATCAACAAATGTTACTATATTGCCAACAACTGAGGCAGCGCTAAGGTTGTTAGTTATGTTTATGGAATAGTTAATGTAAGAAAAGCTGTTGCTGGCTGAGGTGAGATTCTCGTATTGTCCTGATCGGTTATCTGCAAAGAAAATAGAAGTTATATTATTATAATCTGAGGCCAGATAACTAATTTGGATAGTTTCGTTTTCTTGCACGGAAGTGCTGTTGATAGAGCTGCTGACAAGGATAGGTTTTCTATTATCGGAAGTTGTGCAATTATTGGGTCCACTACATACTCTGATATTATCGAACAAACAGGTTTGCATATGCTTAAATCCTTTTTTGTCCAGAGAAGTATCTCTTCCACACTTCAACATCAGGGTTTTTGGATCTTCAACACTTGAATTATGAGTAAAAAAATGTTGTCCGTCAACGTACCAGGTCATCTTCCCATCAAGATAAGTTCCTTTCACTTGATGTAGATTGTTACTTTCAGAATACATGTCGTATTCAAAATTTCCTAAAGAAGTCTCATTGCTTCTTACTCTTTCGCTGCCTGTACATGAAGAATAAAGATGTTTAGGTGTAAATCTGTTATCACAGCTTTGCTTTCCATTCTCACAGGTAGGTACATCGAAGGTAAGCTTACAATTTGATTGCGATTCTATGTTTGATTTTGTAGAGTCAGAAAAGATTGAGCCTCCTATAAGTTCTATGCTCAGGTCGGTTTCACAATCCCCTCCAGTAGGAGCAAATGATGAAGGAGCGTGGTTCTTGCAATAATCAGAGGGAGCAACATCCAGCTCTATACTGAATGCTTTTCTTGAGTTCAGGTAATCTGCTAGATCTAAATACCATCTTGCTCCTCTGGAACCTGTGCTAACTCCAAAATTTCTGTTGTAATCTACTTGTAAAGCTTGATTGTCTGAACTTAATTCTTTGTAGTTGGTGTTGCACGTTGCTGAATCTCCACAATCATCTGCAGAGAAATGTTGTTGATAGGTCCAATTATGGGAAGATAAATTATTGTTCAAATAAACTGGGAGACCATTACCATCTATCTGCCCGTTATCAAAAAACAATTCATCATCAGGATAAGAAGTATAAATGTTCGTAGATAGGTTTGTTTGGTATGAATTTCCATTTACGTCCAGACAAGAAAACTGGTTTAAGATGGTCCCTTCCACAACCGAATGGTTTATGATGTAGGAACCTGAATTAGGAGTATCGGAAAAGTTCGAAGAAGATACGTTTGCAAGATTTCCTGTTAGGTTATTCGCATAATATATTGAGGATATGCCTTGCTCATCCAAACAGTTCATGGCTATAGATAAAGTATCTCCGATTCTTGGTCCCAAGTTAAAATTTCCCACAGTACCAAAGATTCCTATCCTAAATTCTTTTTCCGAAACTTGGTGTTCATAACCATAAGTTACGTTGACTAACACATTATAGATCCCTGGAGTGTGTTGAGCTGCATCAAATAGGGCACTGAAAGTCTCATTGCTAAAGGTAATAACCTGTTTTGTTTCTGTGAACAAAGTTTTGACAATTGTGTTGCTAGAATCTAGGATGGTAAATGTGGCATTGCTTTCTGAGATGTTTCTGGTGTCAAGATTAGCAAGATTCACTGAAAAATTTGCCATTTGGTTACTGGAAACATCACTTACATTGGATAGGATTGAAACATCATATTCTTGATAGGTAACTCTAACATCTATCGGAGCTTTAATTGACGCAATTCCAGAAACTGTTCCAGATCCTCCGTTTTCCACAAGACCTACAAAGCCTAGATGGGTACCTTCTCCTAACGTTTCCGGTAAACTCACATTAACAACAAAGGTTCCATTTTGAGAAATAAAATTATTTTCTAAAGAAATATAATCTGAGAGTTCTCCAGTAATCGACACACTAAGATTTTCCAAAGAGTCGGTTTTAAAAGTGTAAGATCCTTCAAAATTAGATTCAAATTCTATCCTTATGCTTGAAGGGTTAATGGACAAAGCATAAACTAGGTTTAAGCCTAAAATTAGCATAAAAATAACAATCCCCCAACGTTTCATTCCAATTCTAGAAGAGTAGGTAATTTGTTCTTTATAAACTTTCCTGTTTGATACTATTTATCAGTGGTGATAAAGTTTGTTATGTCTTAGCTTTTGTAACTAATTCCTAAACATTTATATTCAACTATTTTTCTTCTTTCTCTCAAGGGGCCGTAGTGTAGGTTGGCTATCAAATAATTTATATAGTTTAATCTCATTAATGGTACTGATATGAGATATAAACTTAATTTATTGATTAGAAATCTGTTAAGAAAACATTATGAAAAGTTATCCAAAACTTCGCTACGTCAAAACTTGAAGAATCTTATTTACAAAAATAAGTCGATTTCCGGAATTCAATTGGAAGCGCTCCTAAAAATCAGTAAAACTTCTGCAAAATCGCTAAAAATTAGACCTTCAAAATTAACCTCAATTAAAAATTTAGGAGCCAGTTATAAACCCGTCCATATTAAGTTTAAAGGAAAATCTAATGATTTTGCAGAGTTTGTTGGAATAATGTTGGGTGATGGGAATATATACAGAAACACTATTAGGATCACCATAAGCAACGAGGAACAAGATTTCAAAAAACATATCCTGGCCTTGTTTTCAAAGTTATTTGAAATCAAGCCAAAATCGTATCAATACAAAAAATCTAAATCTCTCTGCTTATATGCTTATAGCAAAGATTTACGAATACTTCTAGAAAAATATGGACTCTGTTCTGGAAATAAAGTTAAAAATAATATTAAAGTTCCTGATTGGATAGTAAAAAGCAAAAATTTTTCAAAGCATTGTATGAGAGGAATGATAGACACAGATGGAGGAGTATATTTTCACAAACGTGATAAACAGATGTACATTTCATTTACAAGTAGGTCAACCAACCTCCTGGTGGATTTGCAAAAAATGGCTAAATATTTTAACATCCGATTTGTGAGGAATAATGCTTTTGTTGTGAGTATATACAAAAAGAAAGATGTTAGGACATATTTGAAAAAAATAGGGTTTTCAAACAGTAAACATTTATTCAGAACAAAAAAATTTATGGGGCTGTAATATAGTTTGGTCTAGTATCCCAGCTCGGGGTTAAACTCGTTTCGTTGAGTTTCCATCTGGTTTGATGATACGAAAAGCTGGTAACCCCGGTTCAAATCCGGGCAGCCCCATTTTGTTTATTAAAAACATTTATATAGGAGTATACTAATTTGTAAAGTGTAAAAAAGGTGGATTTATGTTTGGTTTAAGGAAAAGTTTGATTTTTACACTGATATTTCTAGTAGTTGCTTCTATTGCAAATGCTGCATTATTTGACATAGAAGCAGTTCCAATAAACAGCAAGATAGCATTAGATGAGTTTGCAGAATTTGAGATAAAAGTAAAAAATAACTTAAAAGACCAGGAAGAATTTCGTATTTACACTTCTAATTTTCCGACATGGGATGTGCGTACAGACCCAATTATTAATCCAATAAGTTTAGATCTACAATCAGGAGAGCAAGGTAGCGTAAAAATTCTGGTGGATCCTCTAAAAATTAGAGAAATAGGAACTTATGGGATAAATATCAATGTAAGGTCTAAGAACACTAACATACTTCAAAACATGCCTATAAAAGTTACAATAATGTCTGCGGAAGGACTTATAGGGGGGTATGTCCCAACAGTCCTAACAAGTCTTGGAATTCCAAGTAAAATAGACCCAAGAGATGAAATCCCAATTAAAGTTGTGTTAAATAATCAAAACATAATAGATTATCCAGAACTCAAAGTCAAGGTTGAAAGTGACCTGATAATGGAAGAAATAACAACAAAGCTGGGACCTAAAGATGAGACAACATTAGAATTCACAAAAAAAATTGATCCGCTAACAGCTCCAGGAGATATGAATGTGGTGATTGCTGTTCTAAGGGAAGATAAAAGTATCATAAACCCAGTAGTGAGGAAGATAGAAATAGTTTCCTACCGAAATGATGAACTTATTGAAGAACAAAAGAAATTTATGAGGTCCAAGAAAACTTATGAAGTTACCTCTAACGATCCAGATTATGAAGGTCAGCTAAAAATAGAAACAACAATGTTTAATTCATTATTCTCTTCAGAAAGTCCTAAAGCAGATATTCTAACAGAATCAGGAAAGAAGTATTTAGTGTGGGATGTCGAACTGGAAAACAATTCCATGCAGGTTATTGTGAAGAAAAATTTTATTCCATTATTTGTGGTGATTATTTTACTTATCGGGTTGTTAATTGCTTACTATGTTTTAAGAGCACCGATGACAATCAGAAAAGAAACATCCAATGTTACCAAGAGGGATGGGGGTGTATCAGAAATGTCTGTTATTTTACACTTAAAGAATCGTGGAAAGGAAAAATTAGAAGACATAGAAGTTACGGAATGTATTCCTAGTCTAGTATCAATAGAAAAAGATATTTCACTGGGAGCTTTGCAACCTAACAAAGTATTAAAACATGAGAAGAAAGGAAATACGGTTGTTAAATGGAACATAGATAGTTTGGATGTAACCGAAGAACGAGTCCTATCTTACCGAATAAAAACTCAACTCCCGATACTAGGTTCTTTTAGTCTACCCGGAGCTTCATCAACCTTCAAATGTCTAGGGAAAAAACACAAATCTTCTTCAAATAGATTGAATGTGGATGAATAGTTCTACGTAAGGTTTTTAAATCAAGGAAAAAATCAAATTTTATTTCCCTGCGTAGCTCAACGGCAGAGTGCTCGGCTGTAGAAAGTGTTAGACATTGTGCAGAGCACTTGGATGAAAAACACTCAGTCGAACCCGAGAGGTTCCCGGTTCAAATCCGGGCGCAGGGATTTTTATATTTCTTTGTTTCTTGAAAGTAGTGAATAATTAGAAAGATTTTTATATGGTTCTAAGTTATCACTAGAATCATGGTTTCGAATAAATGTGCAAGGAAACATAAAGTATTGTTAGAAAGAGTCCTAGAGTCAGAATCTCCTACAGAAAAGGATTTAGTAAGACTTTTTGGAGGAGATGCACAGTATGATTTTGTTATGAGCGGAAAATCGGAATCGTATAGGTCTGCAGGGATGCCTTCAGACAGAATGATGGAAATTGCACACCAATTAACTCCAAGTGATTGTATGCAATCTGGTGCTAAAAATTATGCTAATGCTGCTTATTTGTGGCAGCAAAGGAACCTTCCAAGACTGAAAGAAGAATATGCTGCCAAAAATTCCGACTAATTTTCACTTCTCAGTTCATATTTTCTAATAATTTTGAATATCAAAAGCAAACTATTTATATCTTTAATTTCTAAAATTTATTATGATGAAATTTCGTGTTAACTTGCAACCAGTCGCTAAAGGCAGACCTAGATTCACAACCCGTGGCAAGTTTGCAAAGGCTTATA
>JADHVG010000043.1 GCA_016784105.1 Candidatus Woesearchaeota archaeon | reverse complement strand
CATGATATTTACCAGCAAGGATGCTTCTAATTTGGACAGAATATTTACGGAAATGGGAATGTTTGATGTTCCAAGTTATCTTTCTGGGGGAAATATTTCTGAAATAGAAGTTGTTGGAGATGAACTTATGGCAATAAAATTCAGACTAAATGCTGCAAGGAAAGAAAGTAGCGCGCATACAAACATAAACATAATTAACGGAAATGCAGATCCCCTAATGTTTATGACCGTCCTAAAATCAAGCAGCAAGCTTATGGGATTATTAGGGGGAGATGTAAACATTGCAATAGGAAACAAACTGGAAAAAGAAATTCTGGAAAACAAAAAGAGAATAATTGCATGTGGAAACGATGCAATAAACAAAATGAAAGAACTAGGGATTACTCCAGCCGCAGAAATAACAGAAAAAACAGATCCAATAGAAGGGTTAATGATGATAAAAAGCATAATAGAAAATCCTGACAAAGAAAAAATTTCAGGAGTCGATAAAGTAAAATCCAAAATGGCAAAATTCGGCCTTAATATCAAAAAAGCTTTGAAATAAAATGACATATCTTAAAGGAGCAGGCATGACCAAGTTCGATCTAGATGCAAGAAGCTCCCACGAAAGAGTTTATGAATGTGTTGCAGAAGCACTTGAAACAGGGAATGTTTCTCTTGAAGATGTAGGAGCTATCTTTGTTTCTAATGGAGAAGCCCCTTCCAATGGAGAAAGACAAAAGCACGTTGGACCTATGATGAGTACAATGTTCAAAAAAGAAATACCTGTTATCACAGTTCCTGCAGGATGTGGTGGTGGAGGGGCAGCTTTGTGGAATGCCATAGCTTACCAAAAAAAGAATGGAGTGGATAATATTCTTGCAATAGGCTTTGAAAAGTTGGTAGCTAATTTATCAGAAAAAGCAACTGATGAGATGTTGATGGGAGGAGAAAGGATCTACGAACAAGCAGAAGGGGTTATTTTTCCAGCACAAAATGCGTTGGTTGCACAACAATACATGATGAAATATGGCGCAAATGAGGATGATCTTTCACTTGTTGCCTTGAAAAATCACGAGAATGCATTTCATAATAAGAAAGCAAGATTTTATGGGAAAAAAATAACAATGGAAATGATAAAAAAGTCTCCTGTTGTCGCATCACCCTTAAGGCTGTTCGATTGCAGCATACCTTGTAATGGAGCGGCAGCGTGCATAATAAGCAATGACAAAGGAGATGTTGAAATAACTGGAAGTGGTATGAGCACAAGCGCACTTTCAAGTTTTGAAAGAGAAGACATGACATCTTGGAGTTCCACAAAAACAGCAGCAAAAATAGCATACAAAGAAGCGAAAATAACTCCCAAAGATGTGGACATAGTAGAAATACACGATGCGTTTACACCAGTGGAACTAATATCCTATGAAGACCTTGGGTTTGCGGAAAAAGGACAAGGAAAAGAACTCATAAGAAGCGGATACACAAAAATCAACGGGAAAATGCCAGTTAATACCTCCGGAGGCCTAAAAGCAAAAGGCCACCCAATAAGCGCAACCGGACTATCACAAATTTACGAACTCTTTAAACAATTAAAAGGAGAAGCTGAGAACAGGCAAGTTGATAATGTTAAAGTAGGATTAGCACATAACATCGGAGGAGCTGGAAGCACTACCTCAGTACATGTATTAAGAAAAGCTACCTAATTTTTTTAGAATTCTATCTTATTTTGGGTTAAGGATATGTATTGCTTTACCCATTGTTGCTTCAGCAGCTTCCATTAATGATTCTGACATGGTAGGATGAGGATGAATTGTTTCAGAGATATCTTCTACGGTCGCATTTTTCTTTATTGCCAAGGCAGCTTCACTTATCAGGTCAGAAGCGTTATGACCGACAATTTCAACACCTATGACTTTTCCTGATTCCTCAGAAATCATCTTAACAAATCCTTCAGTTTCGTTATTTGCTATTGCCTTTCCTAATGCAGTAAATGGAAACTTTCCAATTTTGATATTCATTCCTTGGTCCTTTGCTTCTTTCTCTGTTAGACCCACAGACGCTATTTCCGGATCGGTGAAGATAACCGATGGAACAACTATACCTTTGCAATCTTGTCTTGTTCCTGAAATTATTTCGGCAACCGCTTTTCCCTGATGCGATGCTTTATGTGCAAGCATTGGACCAACAGAAATATCACCTATAGCATATATGCCCTCATCATCTGTTTGTAAAGCATCATTTACTTTTACAAAACCTTTCTCATTCAATTGAACTTTCGTATTTTCTAGTTTAAGGTTGTGAGTGTTAGGTGTTCTTCCTACAGCCACCAAAATCGCATCTGCATCCAAAGTTACCTTTCCTTTTTCTTTAGAATCTATACCTAACTTATTTTCACTAAATGACTCTGCTTTAGCTCCAGTAAATGTTTCGACATTCATCTTCTTAAGGTTTTTAGCGACAACGGCCACTGTATCTTTTTCAAAACCAGGAAGCACTTGATCTGCCATCTCAACAACGGTTACTTTACTCCCGAGTTTGGCATAAACAGTTCCAAGCTCCAGACCTATGTATCCTCCTCCAACCACCACAAAATTTTGAGGTATGTTCTCAAGGTACAGTGCTCCAGTTGAACTTAGGATTGTTTGTTCATCAAATTTCATGCTAGGAATCTCTATAGGATTAGAACCCGTAGCTATTACTGCTTTATCAAATTCTAATGAAGAAACCACCTCATCATTATCTATCCTAAGCTTATTAGAAGATTCAAAGGTTGCTGTTCCTTTTATTAATTCTACATTATTTGCTTTGCATAGCATGCTAACCCCATTTGTTAGCTTAGATACCACCCCATCTTTCCATTCTTGCATCTTTGCAAAATCTAAAGAAACATTTTCTACGTTTATTCCAAGTTTGGAAGCATCCTTAAGCTTATCCAGAAAATCCGCAGCGTGAATCATTGCTTTAGAAGGGATACAACCGTAATTTAAGCAAATTCCCCCAGGACGGTCTTTTTCTATTAAAGCTACTTTCTTTCCTAATTGTGCGGCTCGTATAGCTGCAACGTAGCCTCCAGGACCTGCCCCTACAACCACAACTTCTACTTTACCGTAATCTGTCATGCAGTATCTGTTTTGTTTCCATTAATAAATGTAACGGTTTACAATAATAGGAAAAGTGTAGTAACTCCAATTTAGCAACATTTAAATAAGTCCCGGATTTAGCCTGAAACACATGGAAAACGGAAAATCCTGGAAACCAAACAAACCAACTTCCAGAGGAGCAACAGACTATCATGAAGCGGTTGCAGACTCATCATGGAATCACGAATGTTTAGATCCAATAATAGAAATAGCCAACAATACTGTTAAGGATGGAGACATATTGGTTGATTTCGGAGCAGGAACAGGAACTTCAGCAGAAAAATTATTGAAAAAAATAAATCATAAAATAAATTTATGGTTAGTGGATAATTCTCCTGCATGGCTTGGGAAAGCATACGAAGTTTTGAGTTCTAAAGAAAACGTTGATTTTTTTCTCCTAGAAAAAAAAGAAAATATTTTTTCCACATTATCAGAAACTGTTGGGAAAAGTTCTGTTAATCATGTTCTTTCTGCGAATACTATGCACTTGATTCCTAATTTAAAGGAAGCATTTACTGGCATACAGGAAGCAATACGTCCCGGAGGAAAATTTATTTTCAATACTGGAAACGTTCTTAGAGAAGGTCGTGATGAAGGAATATTGATGCTGGACTCAACAGTATACAGAGTGCATGATATTGCAATAGATCTCATAAAAAATAATGACGAATTTGAAAAGTATAGAAAAAATATCGATGATAAAGTAAAATTTTTTGATACACAAAGAAAATTTGTTTTTCCTCTTCCAAGACCAAAAGAAGATTATGAAAATGCACTTAAGGCAGCAGGATTCAAAGATGTAAAAACCACTTATCATCAATACAAATTAAAGTATAGTGACTGGATAAAATTTCTTAAAATAAGAAGATTGCAAGCAGGGATCTTGCCGGAAATTGGAGGAACTACCCCCAGTCCAGAAGAAGCAAAAGACAGAGAAGACATAATCATAAAGTCTGCCGAGATTCTATTTAAGGAACTTGAAACGGACAACAAGTTTGCTGATGACAAAAGCTATCTTGGGGAGTGGGCATATTTTGAAGCGGTAAAACCAAAACCTTCGAACAATTCAGGAAGGATTGCTTTGGTTACCGGAGCTTCAAGAGGTATAGGGAAAGCTATCTCTCTGGAACTTGCAAAGGATGGTGTGAATGTTATCGTTAATTACAGGAGTGACCAAACAGAAGCCGAAAAAGTTGTTGAAGAAATAAAATCTTTAGGGGTGGAGAGCATCTGCCTCAAAGCTGATGTGTCTAAATATGAAGAAGTTGAAATTATGATCAATAATATCAAAGAAAAATATGGCAAGATAGACATTCTAGTAAATAATGCGGGAATTGTCAAGGACAGATCGCTCAAGAACATGACACTGGAAGAGTGGAATGATGTTATAAACACCAACCTCAACAGCGTTTTTTATACCACTAAACTTTCTCTTCCTCTGCTGAAAGAAGGAAGTAGAATTGTCAGCATTTCTTCAATAGTTGGTTTGTATGGGAATTTTGGGCAATGTAACTATGCTGCTGCAAAAGCAGGAATCATCGGTTTTTCCAAATCTTTAGCTAAAGAACTTGGAAAAAAAGACATAACTGTCAATGTTGTAGCTCCTGGATTCGTAAAAACAGACATAACTAAAGGAATTCCTTTTGTAAAGAAAAAAGTGATAAATTATATGACCACGTTAAAAAGAGAAGCGGATGCTGAAGAAATTGCTGCTGCAGTTGCCTTTTTGGCATCAGACAAGGCCAGCTTTATCACCGGAACCGTCCTAAATGTGGATGGTGGCTTAGCTTTCTAAAAACAAGAATAAGAGATATATTTATAAATAAAACAGCTATTTCTAGGTCTAAGATACGATGATTTCTTTTTTGGAATTTGATATCTAGAACGATGCGAGGTAGTAAATAATGAATGAAAGAGGATTTGGACAAAATGTGTCTCCTGTTAAAGAAGGGGAAGAATTAGATGTAGAAATAGAAGCTGTTGGAGAAAAAGGAGACGGTATAGCAAAGAAAGAAGGTTTTGTTCTTTTTATTCCTAACGCAAAACAAGGAGATAAGGTTAAAGTAAGAGTGACCAGAGTCTTAAGAAATGTGGGTTTTGCTGATGTCATAGGTAAAAGTGAAGGTAACTCAGGATCTGAAAGTACTGGAACTCCTGCTGGAGAAGTATCACCGGAACCGGTAGAGGATCAAGCTGAGAGCGAAGAAAGTTCTGATATAGAAGATAGTGAAGATTTTGGAGAAGAAGAAAGTTCTGAAACTCAAGATAGTGAAGAAGAAAAACAAGAATAAGTAATTCTTACTTTTTAATTTCGTTTTTATTTATTTTAGAAGTGTTCTAATGGTAAGTATGTAAAGGTGCTAACTTAGATATCTCTTTCCCCAGCTTTAACCAATCATTCCATTCTTCCCTTACCACAGATTTTGTCTGTTTTATTCTTGATTTCAATTGTCTTGATTTAATCCTAGAAATTTTTTTCTTTGTTTCTTTATACTCATTAACTAACCGTTTGAGATTTATAATTTTTTCATCTAACTTATCAGAAATTTTTTTTACCTTATCTTGTAGGGCTTGCTTGTTAAGTGAAGTTACATCTTGGAGTGCGTTCAGGAAAACTCTTCTGTCTTCAGAAACTAATCTTTTTTTGGAGATATAACTATCAATTGTTACCAAGTCTGAAGCTAAACCTAACTTGCTTAATGTCCATATCAACCATTTGGTAGGGTCATAATGATACCACCTCACACCATTCCTATAATCTGACGCGAAAACGTGATGGTAGTTGTGATATCCTTCTCCGAAGGTAAATATTGCAAGGAAGAAATTATCTACCGCAGTAAGCTCTTTGGAATATGTTCTTTCTCCCCAATAATGTGCTGCTGAGTTGATGAACCAAGTGAAATGATGCACTAAAAAAATTCTTAAACCAATAGCAAGAGCTAACGCACCCACATAATCATTGAAGATATAACCTACAAAAAGAAAAGCCATAATGTTTACTAGAAAAGATAAAAAACTAGCGTGCTTATGCTGAAATTTTAAGAGCTTATTATTTATTAAATCTGGGATTGTACTCTTGTCTAAAGGTCCGCTTTTTTGAAAAAACCAAAAAATATGTGCATGAAAAAATCCTTTATTCACGGTGTAAGGATCCTGATCTTTGTCCACAAAGCGATGATGTAATCTGTGTTTAGATGCCCATTCAAAAACACTTCCCATAAATGACATTGTGGCGAAAAACAAAAGAAAAAATTCTACAACTTTATTCACGGAATATGACTTATGGGAATAAAATCGATGATACCCTGCAGTTATACTCAGACCGGTAAGAACCATCAATATAATTGCAGACATAACAATACCCCAGCTAGGAGTATTATTGATAAAATAAAATGGGAGAAAAACCAACAAAATTAGATGGTATGTGCAAACAAAAAGTGTTGCTTTCCACTCAATATTCTTTAAATCCATAAATTGATTCTTATTCCTTTTTTTATAAATATTTCCATTATGCTGCTACCAAAGCTTTTTAAATGGGAGAAACTTTCTAAGAGTATTACCAAAGCGCACATTTGATGCGTATCACTGCATGAGGTAATAAAAATTGCAGTTCATCTTCTTGGACTGTTCATTATTTAAAATTTGGAGGAAATAATATGGCAGAAGAAAAATTTTTGGTAGCTACAGATGAATATCTTAAATCAGGAATTCATATAGGTACAAAATACAAAACAAAATACATGGAAAAGTTCATTTACAAAACCAGACCGGATGGACTTTCGGTTTTGAACTTACAAAAAATAGATGAACGTATAGCCTTAGCAGCAAAGTTCTTAGCAAAATACAACCCCGAAGACATAATGATTGTTGGAAGGAGAGAAGGAGCATGGAAACCATTAAGGAAACTAGGAATGCTTACCGGAACAAAAGTATTTCCAGGGAGATATCCTCCAGGAATATTAACTAACTCTAACTTAGATAATTTTATCGAGGTTAAAGTTTTGCTGGCAGTGGATGTATGGCCAGACCGAAATGCAGTCATGGATGCTTCAAAGATGGGAATTCCGGTTGTAGCGCTATGCGATACAAATAATCAAGCGAACAACATCGACCTAGTTATTCCTTGCAACAATAAAGGGAAAAAAAGCTTGGGATTGTTTTTCTGGATATTAACAAGAGAATTCCTAAAAGAAAAAGGAATGATCAAAAAAAACGAAGACTTCAAAGAAAAAATAGAAGACTTCACGGAAGAATAATCTTCTTTTTTTTATATTTTATTTAAGAGGCCGCTTATGGCCATTTTTAGGTCTAAATTCTCGTACAGTACCTTGTAAGTTTGTGTTATCAATGGAGTTTCCATCCCTTGCTTTTTCATCAGATCATAGATAACTTTAGTATTCTTTACACCCTCTGCTATCATACCATGCATCTCTTCCTGGATCTCACTCATGTTTTTTCCTTCTGCAAGCCGTTCTCCAACTAATCTATTCCTGCTATGTTTGCTGTAACAAGTAGCAACCAAGTCTCCAACTCCCGCGAGACCATAACAAGTAGTTTTTTTCGCGCCTAAGGTCTTTGCTATCGCACTCATTTCCGACAAACCAAGAGTTAAAATACTTCCCTGAGCATTATCTCCAAACTTCAACCCATCACAAACTCCCATCGCCACTGCAACTATGTTCTTGATAGCCCCACATACCTCTACCCCAGTTATGTCTTCCAGAGGGTATGCTTTGAAAGTAGTTGTGTCAAACAATTTGGATATAGAATCTCTAGCAAGTTCATCCTCAGAGGCTATAACGGTTGCAGTCGGTAGGTTTTTAGCAACCTCTTCTGCGTGATTCGGACCGGCAAGAACAGCTATCTTAACTCCTGCTTGCAATTCCTCTTTAAGTACCTCGGACATCAGTTTTCCGGTACCCTCAATACCCTTGACAACATGAACAATCAAAGCATCTTTAGTTATTATATCTGAGAACTGTTTCGCTGTTTCCCTAAGAAATTGTGAAGGTACAGCGAAAATAAACAGGTTGCTGTTTTTCGTGTCTTCCTTTTTTATCGTTGCTTTGATGTTTTTACTAAGATCAATATTTTCCAAATAATTCTTGTTAGTATGGTTATTGTTTATTTCATCCGCCAGCTCTTGGCGTCTGCACCATAACATAACCTCATGCTGATTTCTTTCTAACACTGTTGCAAGAGCCGTTCCCCAACTTCCAGTTCCGATAATGCTTATCCTTGCCATCTTAAAAATTATATTTTTGCCCTGATAAAAATGCTATCTGTTTCATGATTGAATCTGTTAATGTTCTTAAAAGCTTTTTTGTTATTTTTTCGTTTTGATATTTTTTAAAACTGATAGGTTCTCCGAAATTGATAGATGCTCTCCTTAATCTGGGAATGTTCTTTCCCTTAGGTAATATTTCAAAAGTTCCTTTGAACCCAACAGGAACTACTGGAACCTTGCTTCCTAGTGCGAGCCTGATTATTCCAGTTTTTCCTTTTTGTATCTTTCCGTTAAGGCTTCTGGTTCCTTCAGGATAAATAACAATTATTGCTCCTTTTTTTAAGTCTCTTAACGCAGTGTCAATTGCTTTCTCGCCTTTATTTCTGTCTATGGGGATGTAAGTTACGTACTTCCCCCAGGCTCGGTGCCAAGTGTTCTGAGATATTGATTCAAAGTGCTCTTTTTTTGCTATGAAATGTAGCTTTCTGTTTAATTTAGTGGTAATTATCGAACCCAAAAATAGGTGTTCTATATAACTGCAATGATTAGGGGCAAGAATGAAAGGTCCATCTTTTGGTAGATTTTTTATGCCTCTTATTTTCTTTATCCACAAGCAGGTTATTGCTCGAATTACCCATTTCCCGATTTGTACTCCTCTTATCCAATCATAAGGTTTTTTATTCTTCATACTTCCTGTTACAACGTTCGGATATTTTAAGCATTACTCTCTTTATTGATTCATGCCTTTGATTCTTAGTTAGTTTTTTGCTAACCGTTATAGGTTTTCCGAAATTAAAAATAACAGATTTCTTGAATTTAGGAACTAACTTTTTACGTGGCATCAAAACATCAGTTCCAGAAATTCCTAAAGGTATTATCGGAACGTTGGCTTTAGAAGCCAATCTTATCGCACCGGTTTTTCCTTTATGTAATTTTCCATCGGTCATTATCCCCCCTTCAGGGAATATCGCTATTACCTTTCCTTTTTTTAGGAGAGAAATAGCTGGATCAAGAGCAGTTCTTGGATTACTTTTATCTATGTAAATAGGAATATTTTCTTCCGTTCCGAAAAGAGAATACGCGATTGAATGATGCTTATCATTCTTTAACTTTGCTTTTGCCAAGTATCTAGGGTATCTAGAGAAATTATCATATAATACACTTCCAAGCAATAAAACATCCAAATAACTTACGTGGTTAGCTGCAACAACAAACCCCCCTTTAGGAATGTTTTGTAATCCCTTAATCTTTTTGATAAAAATAAGATTAAAAAATTTTGCCAGTAATTTGTTCGTAAAGTTCTTCACCATACCACCTAGAAGGAAGAAAGAGTTTAAAAGATTATATGGTTTTTACAAAAATAAAAGAAAGGACTAAATGTCCTTTAGTCCAGAAGTCTCAACATAAAAAGAAGCTTCTCCTTCAGGTAGGTTAGGACTATCTATAAGCTTTGCAACCCTAGAACCTTTCTTACCTTTTCTTAAATAAATCCGGAAAGTGGAAGCGTGACCAACTATATGACCTCCAATAGCCTGAGTAGGATCTCCAAAAAACATGTCCGGTTTTGCCATTACCTGATTGGTAACGTACACACAAATATTGTGTAAGTGTGCAAGTTTTGAGAGATCCCGCATATGCCTCCCAATCTTCTGCTGTCTCTCGGCTAGTGTTCCGCGGCCAACATACTCAGCACGGAAATGCGCAGTTAAAGAATCAATGATAACAAGCTTAACATCTAATCCCTCATTTTTCATCAAATCTTCCACTTTCTCAGTAAGAAGCATCTGATGGTCAGAATTATAAGCCTTAGCCACCCTTATCTTTTTCAACACATCATCAGGGTCTAAATCAGCCCCCTTAGCTAACTGAATAATTCTCTCAGGTCTAAAAGTATTTTCGGTGTCAATGTACACAACAGCCGCATCAGGATACTGCTTTATTGTATTAACAGCCAAAACATGACCTAT
>JADHVG010000042.1 GCA_016784105.1 Candidatus Woesearchaeota archaeon | reverse complement strand
CAATAGCTGTATTGATAGCGGTAAATATAGGCAAGAAGTACAGAATGATTTTAGCTATGGGACCACTGTAGGAGTATCAGGAACTCCAACATTTTTCATAAACGGAATAAAGCTTGTAGGAGCACAACCCTTCCAGGCATTCCAACAGGTGATAGAAGCGGAGTTAAACCAGTAAAATTAATAAATACTGGTTTATTCCCCATTTTTTATAAGTTTAAGGAGGAAAGAAAAAAATGAACAAAACTACGATATTATTTTTGATATTAGCTTTGACACTACTTGTAGCGTTTGGGTGTGCTAAGCAACAATACCAGTACCCTACCGGGTATGCGACCGCAGGCGGACAACAACCAACCGGAGGATATGTTGGAGGCGGCTGTTCAGTTTCTGGAGCAGAACCAACAACTTCATTAGCAGTTGATGCAGCAAGTGTAGCAGCCTAAAATGGCCTTAAGCAAGAAGGAGAAAGAAAATATTAAGCATGCTCCTAAAACCGAGCACAAAATAGGAACGGTTAAAGAAAAGAAATCCAACAAAAAACTAGTTCTTTATTCGGTTTTTTCTTTAATAGGAATCCTAATCATTTTTGGATCTGTATACGGGTATGTGCAATCAACAAAACCCGGAATCTATGATGATTTTGCTAAATGCTTAACGGAAAAAGGAGCAGTAATGTATGGGGCTTCATTTTGCAAGTACACTCATGGTCAGAAAGGAATGTTCGGAAATTCAATGAAACACATCAATTATCAGGACTTCACGGAAGATTCAAACATTAAACTTACTCCTACTTGGAAAATTGAGGGAAAATATTATGAGAATGCTCAAAGTTTTGAAACATTATCGAAACTTACAGGATGTAGCATCAACTAAATCAAAATGAAATTTGAGATAAAAAAAGAGGTTTTTTCAGGAACTCTTACAGCGGTTAAAGAAAATAAAAAACAATTTTTTTATGTGTTCCTGTTAGATGTTTTTTTTGTGCTTTCATTGTATGTTTTGGGAATTATATTGAGCGGAGTTGCCTCAAAAACCCTCACTAAAAATCCTACAATAATCATTTTCCTGATATTATTGTATTATGCACTTATAATTCTTGTACATTCTTTTTTCAAATATTGGATTTTGGATTTGGTAAAAAGTGCTTATACAAAAACAAAAATTAATCTTAACAAAGTAGGGGGATTTTACTTACTTAATTTGTCTTTGTTCGGAATCCTTTTTGTAATATCTTTAGTGGCTGGATTGTTCACAGCAGGACTTAGAGAAGCAGTAAGCCCATTTATCTCGCTATTTGTTTTTGCTTTCTTTTTGCTGTTTTCTTATCTATATTGGAATATAAGTCAAGTGCTGTTTTTTGAAGGAAAAACCACTAAGGAATCTCTTACAATATCTTTTAGCTCCTTAAAAAACTTTAAATCATACTATGGAATTTTTCTTGTTATCTTAGTAGCAGTAGGAATTATTGCATCTTTGTTCGGAGTTTTTGGAAACATCCTAAAGAGTACACTTTTTCAAGATTATGGTTCATTGTTAAGGTATGGAGATGTGTACACAATACTGTTTGTACATTCGATGGGCATAATCTTTTATCTTGCAATTTTGTTTAACAGATTCTACTTTTATAATATTGTGAGGAAAAGTTTTCTTAATAAAAAATAACTGAAAAAATGTTTATACATAATATTGATCCAGTTTTGATAAGGCTAGGACCTTTAGAGATAAGATATTATGGGCTATTTTTTGTGTTGGGATTTGTTATAGCGTATTTCATGCTGAATTATCTTGTAAGCAAAAGGCACATAAAACTAACAAAAGATGACATTGCTGATTTTTTACTATACTTGATTGTAGGAACTATAGCTGGATCAAGAATATTTTATGTTTTTATCTACAACTGGAGTTTTTATTCCATAAATCCTTCTCAGATAATTGCCGTGTGGAATGGAGGCCTATCTTTTCATGGAGGGCTGGTAGGGGCTTCAATAGCAGCGTATCTTTTTTGTAAGAAAAAAAATATCAGTTTTTACACGTTGGCGGATTTGACAGTCATGCCTCTTGCTTTAGGTCTGGCTCTAGGAAGAATAGGTAATTTTACAAATGGAGAACTGTTTGGAAGGATCACAGAAGTTCCCTGGGCTATGAAATTCCAGGATGCAGAAGGATTTAGACATCCCTCGCAGTTATACGAGTCTGCAAAAAATTTGATAATATTTTTTACTCTTTGGAGCATAAAAGACAAAAAACTTCCAGCAGGATTTTTATTCTGGACATTTGTGACAATGTACTCTGCTTTGAGATTTTTCGTCGAATTTTTTAGGGAACCGGATGCACAGCTGGGATTTGTGTTAGGAGCATTAAGCATGGGACAAGTATTAAGTGTTATCACATTTATAATTGGATTAATTTTTATATATCAAGTAAATAAAGGAGCACTAAAGAAATGAAGATTAAAATTAAATTTATTTTGTTTATTGCTTTCTTGTTTGTAATAGCAGGATGTTCAGCACAAAAAAATACGTTAGGAGCTGTAGGATCCACGCACGGACATGTAGACATAAAAGTTTATGTTCTTGGAAAACCAATAGACTTTTCAGTTAGTAAATTCCAGGTAAGACATCCTGCAACACATTTTGAGAATGGAGATGGAGAGGTATTACATACACATGCAACTGGACTAACTCTGGGATATTTTTTCTTCTCACACGGAATGAGTATAGATGATAATTGTTTAAAGTTGGATAATGGAAATCAATATTGTTCTGATGGGAATGCTAAACTTAGAGTTTATGTGCAAAACCAAGGAAGTGAATGGGAAGAAATACTTTATCCAGCAGATTATTTATTTGAAAGTTATGAGAGGATTTTAGTTACGTTTGGAACCGAGAATGAAGATGGAATCAGAAAACAGATGGAATCAGTTACCAGTAAAGCATCAACAATATGATTAAATGATAAAAAAAATAAAATTGTTTCTTGAAGATAATAAAAAGTATTCGGTAACAATAATCAGAATAGGGATTGCATTAGTTCTGTTGTGGTTCGGGATTCATCAGTTAATAAACCCAGAATCTTTTTTGAGTTATGTTCCAGAAGCATTGTATCAACATCCTACTGAGATGATGCACGAACATAGTTTACAGATGATGCACAATATAGAAAAACCTTCAGTGCATTTTTTAGTTATGGGGAATGGTGTTTTTGAAACGATAGCTGGACTATTTTTGTTGTTGGGATTCTATACAAGAATAATTGCGTTTGTTACTTTTTTGCATCTTTTTTTAATAGCATTATCTTTGGGATACAATGACCTGATGATTAGAGATCTAGGATTATCAATAATGTTGTTATCTCTCGTTTTTTCCGGAGCCGGAAAGTTTAGTTTAGACAATAAGAAAAAATAATTTATACACTAAGATAATTCTAAGAACATGGACAACAAAAAACTAGGAATATTAATAATTTTTATTGGAATAATATTTTTGATAATATTATTTATATTCAAGATACAACTCGGTCAGATGACTGATTCCTTGATGACTTTAAGTGGGGGGAGCTGTTTTCTGGAAAGCGGGAAATGTATACATGAACAAAATAATTTACCTTTCATTTTTGGTTTTAGCATAGTAATTCTTACAATAAGCCTAGGCATATACCTTATTTATTTTTCAAGGACCATGACGTCTATAGAAACAACTCAAAAAAATATTTTGAGCAGCATAAATTCTGCAAGAGACAATGAAATTGTAAAAGAAAAATTTAACATATTATTACAAGGGTTGGATGAGGATGAAAAGAAGATAATGCTTGCTGTAAAGGAACAAGATGGAATTTCCCAAACAACTTTAAGATATCGGATAGATATGTCGAAATCAAAATTATCTATGGTTTTATCTCAACTAGAGAAAAAGAATTTATTGACTAAAATAAAAAAAGGCAAAATAAACAATGTTTTCCTGAAAAAAGCTCCATAGTCTCTTGTTTTCCTTTTCTGAACTATTAGAAACTTTCTAAGCTCTAAAAGAACATCAAAATTCTTCATAATCGTAATAGTTTCTTAGGTTAATTATATATCAAAAAGAAATAATTGATTCTAGCATGGTTGAGGTGATTGAATGAAGCATACTAAGATTTTTTTTGTAATAGGTTTATTATTGGTTTCTGTTTTCATTATGGGTTGTTCTAATAATGTTTCCGATAAGATTAACTCTGCTAAAGAAGCTGGAAAAATAACTGTATTTAAGTCTCCTAGTTGTGGATGTTGTGTAGGGTATGTGGAAGAACTAAGAAGAAATGGATTTCAAGTAGAAGTGGTGGAGACAAATAACATGCAAGCAGTGAAGCAAGAATATAACATTCCAAGTAACATGGAAAGCTGTCATACTACAGTTGTGGGAGATTATTTTGTGGAAGGACATGTTCCAATAGAAGCAGTAAACAAACTACTGGAAGAAAAACCACAAATAGATGGCATCACATTACCAAGAATGCCAGCAGGAAGTCCAGGAATGCCTGGAATCAAGAAAGAACCATTCAGAATACTTTCGTTATCTGATGGAAAAATAGATGAGTTTATGGAGGTTTGAATGATGAAAAAAGAACAGGGCAAAATCCGGAAAAAAAATATTTTATTTTTTTCAATTTTAATAATTTCAATTTTTGTTTCTTTTTACGCAGGATTCTTTTTTGCACATCATGGACCTATGGATGTGGAAATCAAAAGAGAGAAATTGATAACATTAAAAGAATCAATACACAAACATAATCTAAAAAACCACAATTACAAGTGCTGTTTAGAAAAACCCTGCACTTACTGTATTGAAAAGACTCCTGGACATGGGGAAGGAAGCAAGTGTGATTGTTTATCGGATGTTGTTAATGGAGTCCATCCTTGTGGAGAATGCATTGGAGAAATATTAGAAGGTCATGGAAATAAATACCTTGCAGAATATTTCGCAAAAGCGATAGCTGAAAAAGTTGGAGAAGAACATCTTGGAACATTAAAACAAATAATTTCCAAGAAATATGATATCCCTATAGAAGAACAAGCTTAAAGAGAAAAGAAAAGTATTTGAACGAAAATGAACATAAATAAGGCTTATTTAGAAAAAACAAGGCTGTTTAGAATTTTTTTAATAGGATAACCTATTTATATAACACCAATTTAACAATCTAAGTTTTGCTTAAAATGAAAATGATGAATGAAAAAAAACATGAAAATTTTGTGTTAGCAGCTATTTTAATTGCAGGAGCTTTAATACTCTTTAACCAAGTCCAGCTTTCCGCTTTAGCTTACTCTTTTGATTCTTTAACAGGAACAGCATCCAAAAGCTCAATATTTTTTGGATCAAAATCTGGTCAAGTTGATCTATCAGGGGCTGATGTAGAGAGCATAACTTCAACAGCTATGGCTATTGCAACTTTGTTTCCTGAATTGAGCAACATAAAAAATGATCAGGACGCTATCGCGGTGATGGTGCCAACAGGAATTCCAGATTATAGTGAATCTATTGGTGGAATAAACTTTGATGATCCAGTAAACTCAATGGAATACCTAGCAAAATGGTATTATTCATTAAATGAAGATGTCAAAAATAACGATCCTGAAACATGGAGTAGATACTTGAATTTAGCTGCTGCACCTAGAGGCATATCTTGCGAGTTTTGTTGTGGGGTAGGGCCTCAAGGAATAACTGCTGATGGTCAATCACGATGTGGATGTAAACATAATCCGGCAGTATTAGCATTAACAATGGGTCTTATGCAGAATACCGATTATTCAGATGCAGAAGTTCTTAGAGAGGTCATGAAATGGAAGACAATGTTCTTCCCAAAAAATATGGTTTCTCTTGCGATGGAAGTTGCGGGAACAGACCCATCACAATTACAAAGTTTACCTGGAATGGTAGGAGGATGTTAAAATGGAAAAAAATCATGAAGTAAAAAAAATACATGCACACGTGCATCATGCAAAGAAAGATAATTCAAACATGAAAATGTTGATAATGACAATAGCTCTTGTTTTGCTTATAGCAATATCTGGAGTTCAAGCTGTGCAATTAACAAGCTTAAAGGAAAAGATGAATGAAGACCTTGCAGATTTAGCTGCAACAACAAAAACAGTCTCAACAGGACACAGTTCTGGAGATCTAACAGATAACTTAAACAATTTACCTTCAATGGTCGGTGGATGTTAGATGAACAGTAAAGATTTTTCTTCTTTTTTATTTATAGGAGTATTAGTACTGTTAGGAATAATGATATTTAACTCATTTAATGTTTTTAGTATAGGAAATAAAATAAATGATAAGGTAGATGAAGCTAAAGAACTTGCAAGACCTGCCAAAATAGAAATAATAACTTTAGGAAGTTCTTGCGAAGATTGTTTTGATATTAATTCTGTTGTTTCTGTTCTCAAGGAAGCAGACTTAGAAATCACTGGTGAAAAATCACTATCAGGAAACTCTCAAGAAGCCAAAGAACTAATACAAAAACACGGCATAGAAAAACTTCCCACAATAATTCTGGAAGGGGAAATAGCCAAAGCAACTATACAAAGTTTCAAGGAATCAAACGGAGCTTTGGTTTTTGACGCAGTTGCAGTACCATATGAAAATGCATTAACAAATGAAGTTGTTGGAAAAGTTTCTGCGATAGTTATAGGGGATAAAAAATGTGCGGAATGCACAGACTTCTCTACAATGATAGAAGGCCTAAAACAAACTGGAGTTTTCATAGACTCAGAAAGAATTAGGGACATCTCTGATGCAGGAGCACGGGATTTAGTCGAAAGATCAGGAATAGAAACCTTACCGGTCTTATTACTCTCGAGAGACTTTGATGCTTACACGGAGTTAGCAGCAAACCTCGAACAAGTCGGACAGAAAAATGCTGACTATTATGTTTTAGAAGCACAAACTCCATATGTGGAAGTTGACACAGGGAAGATAAGGGGTCTAGTTAAATTAACGATGTTGGAAGATCCAACTTGTGTGGAATGTTATAATGTAGAAATACATCGGCAAATTCTTGCACGATTCGGAATGTTTGTAGGAGAAGATGAAAAATTGGACATAAGTTCCAAAGAAGGAAATGCTCTTATGGATAAATATGATATTGAAAAAATTCCTGCAGTAGTAATATCTGGGGATGTGGAAGCATACCCTAGCTTTGCACAAGTATGGGAGCAGGTTGGAACAATAGAAACAGATGGGAATTACATTTTCAGAAATGTAGAGGTTCTGGGAGAACAAATCATCTACAAGGACTTATCAACTGGAGAAGTTACCAGTCCAACAACGCAAATACCTGAACAACAAACAGTTTAAGATGAAAAATTCTTTATTTTTTTTATTCGTGACTATTTTGGTAATCTTGACAGGATGCAGCAATACTTCTGATAACATAAAAGCGGTCTCAGAACCGGAAAAAGTTGTGGAGAAATACTTCTTGGCGTGGGGAACTGAAGATTACGCAACCATGTATGGTTTTATATCAGATGGGTTTAAGGCAATAGAGCCAACCGCAGCATCTTTAGAAGATTTTCAAAAATATGCAAGCTCTCAAGGGATAACTAAATTAAGCATACCTAATGTGGAAGAAAAATCAAACAACGGAAAGGAAGCAGTAGTTGAATATGCGGTTGAGTTCTATACAGCCACAAACAAGATACCTTTTGCCGGGAGCTTTACCCTGAAATATAGAGAAAATGATAAAGTTCCTGGATGGAAGATGATACATCCTTACGGAGAAAATATAGATACAACATAAAATGAACAGAACAATATTGATCATACTCGCATTATCTTTGTTTTTAGTAATTCCATTAGCGTATGCGGATGCACACTTGCCCATAGGATTGCTAAAGATCCAAGAAGAAAATCAACGCATAGCATCAGAAACAGTTGCAAAAGTATCTTTCCTGATAGCGTTTTTAGCAGGAGTAACAACGGTTCTGTCACCGTGCATACTTCCATTGCTTCCGGCTTTCTTTGCTTACACTTTCAAAGAACGGAAACAGATAACAAAGATGACCTTGATGTTCTTTTTTGGTTTTGCACCAGTCTTTGCACTTTTAGGCATAGTAGCTACCGCAGCTGGAAAATCTTTAGTTGTGCTTATAGGAAGCTTAAACTTTTTTGTGATGATAGCAGGATTTTTGCTTTTGACCATGGGAATCTTTTACTTTTTTGGAAAAGGTTTTTCGTTGATCCCGGTAAAAGCACGAGCTCATAAGAAGGGGATTTTAGGAATACTTGCTTATGGTGCGTTATTTGGATTGGGATGGATAGCATGTACCGGGCCTATATTATCCGGTGTTTTACTCGCTGCGAGCATCTTCCAAAACTATGTGTTTGCAGTTACGCTGATGTTATCTTATTCGTTCGGAGTTTTTGTTCCATTATTCTTGCTTTCATTCTTCTATGACAAACTTCATCTTGAAAAATCAAAGTTCATGCAAGGAAAAGAATTTAACATAGAATTATTCGGGAAAAAAATCAAATTGCATTCAAGCAACATAATAGCTGGGTCAATGCTAATAATTTTGGGACTGGTATTCATTATATATCGGGGAACATGGATAGTGAATGGAATAACGTTCTTTGGACTTAAAAATTATTTTTACACATTCCAGAACTGGATCTTGAATAACATAGCAGTATCCAACCTGATCTCAGTATTTATATTGGGAGCAATAGTTTTAGGTATCTGGATGTTTGTACGGGCAAGAGGCAAAAAATGAAATATCAACTAATATTAGGATTCTTCATCCTGTTTTTGATGGGATGTTCACAAAAAAACTTAGAACAAAACAATTATCAAGACATAACCAGCGAAGAGTTGAAAGAATTTATGGGCTCAGAAGATGTTTTTTTGGTAGACACACACATTCCTGAACAGGAACACATCAAGGGAACGGATACATTTATACCTTATGATAGGGTAGAAAATTATCTTGGGGAACTTCCACAGGATAAAAATGCAAAGATAGTTTTGTATTGCAGGTCCGGAAGCATGAGTAGGATTGCAAGCGAAAAGCTTGTTGAGTTAGGATACACTAACGTTTTCAATCAGCTTGGAGGAACAAACGATTGGAGACAAAAAGGATACGAATTTGAATAATTGGAGGTAAAAAAATGGGTTATGGGATGATGCATGGAAATTGGAGTATGATTTACCACTTAGTTTGTTTTGTTGTGGCTTCTTTTGTGTTCTCGGTGATATTCTGGATGACACATAATTGGTTAGTTGACAAAAAGATAAAGAAAAGAAAATAGGTGAATAAAATGGAATATGGAATAAAGAAAGAAGTTTCTATAAGTTATGAGGGTGCAGTTCAAAAAGCAAGAGAAGAACTTCAAAAAGAAGGTTTTGGAGTTCTTACGGAGATAGATGTGAAAGCAACACTAAAGAAAAAATTGGACCTGGATATGGACAACTACATAATACTTGGGGCTTGCAATCCACCGCTAGCGCATCAGGCACTGGAAGCGGAACAAGACATCGGACTTATGTTACCTTGTAATGTGATAGTTTACGAGAAAGACGGCAAGGTTTATGTTTCTGGTGTGAGGCCAAGCGCTGCGATGAGCATGATAGAAAATGAGAAGCTTGCAGAACTAGCATCCAAAGTAGAAGAAAAGATGGAGAAAGTTATCTCATCAATCTAATTTTTTTTGAATTTAGATTATTCATAAAAATGCTCTTTTCAAAGAAAAAGCTTGTCAGGCACGTAGTACTTGCAATAATCTCTGTTTTCCTGTACTACTTGTTTTATGTGAGCAGATCCGACCTAGCGTCTCTGCATAGAATCTTACGTGCAACAGGAGACTTGGGTTTTATTTTGTTGTTCGCAACATTAGCTATAGGTCCTTTAGCAAAAATTTGGAAGCCTGCAACTAAATTGTTGCCATGGAGAAGGCAGGCAGGAATCTGGTTTGCATTAGCAGCTATAGCCCACAGCATACTTGCATTAGATGGGTGGATAGAATGGGATTGGCTTAGATTTTTTGGGTACGAATATCTGCCTCAATTAGGGAGGTATGCCCGTCTTGAACCAGGATTCGGTCTTGCGAACATCTTAGGAGCTATAGCTCTTTTTTGGACAGTAATATTGTTGGCAACTTCTTCAGACAGCGCTTTGAAATTCTTGGGAGGGTCTGCATGGAAATGGATACAAAATGCTGGCTATGTCATCTTTTACCTCACAGGAGCTCACGCAGTCTATTTTTTATTTATACATTTCACTATATCTTTCCATAAAAATCCTTTTCCTCCTAATTGGATCAGGTACTATGTAGTTGCGTTGATGATTATCTTGCTCATTTT
>JADHVG010000041.1 GCA_016784105.1 Candidatus Woesearchaeota archaeon | reverse complement strand
AAGAAAGCTCATTATTCGGTCTGTGTTGCGGTTGAAGGAGATGAGCTGGTCATATTAGATCCTAGCGGAAAGAAAGGGGGAGTATATCTTGCCGATGCTGACAAGGTATTTAGGGGTATGAATACTTATTCTGAGTACTTGCAAAGCAAGCGAGGTTATATGGTGTTTGCTCCTGAAGGAACAACAGCTTTTCATCGTATAGAAGAAGGTCTTATTTATTCAGATCCAAGCTTCTATAAAGAGCTAAGCAACAAATTAAAGATAGAGCTGAGTAAGTTAACAGAAAGAACCGAACTTTTGGAAACAGTGCTTCCATTAAGAGTTAAAAACTTCATAAAAAAGTGGAAAGAAAAGGATAAAATAGCTAGATTATGGAAGCCTGCAAGCATGCAATAATTCTTTTAGATTTAAACCAAAACCTTTAAAATAATCCCAAATTGTGTTTATTATATGGAGACCGTTGAATCTTTGAACTGGTTGAGACAAAACAACCTTTATTCGGAAGCAGAGCGTGTTTCGTTATCCATAAAAAAAGTTTTCTCTTCTTGTTTAGGAATAAAAGACGAAAAAATTCTTGTTATTGGTGATACTGGTCTTGAGAATAAGAACGTTGCTGCGGTCATGTCTGGAGCTTATTACTTGGCTGCAAAACAACTTAATTTAGACAGCAAATTAATTTTTCAAAAGCCTAAGAGCCGTGGAGAAGAAGCAGAAGAGCAAATAATAAGCTCTTTATCGCAGCTTAAAGAAGGGAACGTCATTATTCTCAACATGTCTGATAAACTCGGGAGTATGGGGGATTTAGGAAAGAGTTTTAGGAAATGGATTAAGAAAAAGAATCATCGTTTTGTTTCTGCTATGTCATTAGGAGATTTAGAGACTGAAAAAATCAATACTATTGTCGGAGCTATGGACATTTCCTATAAACCCTTCCAGGCGTCTCATGAACGTTTAAAGAAACTTTTTGATGAATCTGATGAGATACGCATAACAACTGATGCCGGAACTGATCTCACTTATAACATTAAAGGAATCGAGGGAATATCTGCAGATGGAAATTATACTTTGCCTGGTTCTGGAGGAAATCTTCCGGCTGGAGAAGTGTACGCTCCACCAAACGGAAAAAGGGTTGAAGGCAAAGTAGTAATAGATGGGAGTTCTCGTGTACAAAAAGGAACTATTCTTGTAAATGATCCGATAACTTTGAAGATAGGGGAAGGTAACATTCTGAGTATTGAGGGTGGGAAAGAGGCAAAAGCATTACAGGAAACGCTGGACTGGGCAGCCTCCCAAGCTAAAAATCCTGGAAGTGTGAGAAGAATTTGCGAACTAGGAATTGGTCTTAACCCCAAAGCACAACTAATCGGGGCTACTATCGTGGATGATAAGGTTCTTGGAACTGCACACATCGGGATAGGGAGCAATTATTGGTTCGGTGGAACAATCTATGCAATCATTCATCTTGATCAGGTTTTTAAGAATCCTAAAGTTTATTTTGATGGAAAGTTGGTCGACATTTCTTAAACACAAACTTTTATAAATGGAAGAACTAATCTTGGTTTATTGGAGACGAGACAGAAAGTAATAGTAAAATATTCTCATTCTGTTTCAACAATTTTGTGTAAAAAATAAACATTTTATTGTACATTCCAAGGAGGAAAAAAATATGTTATTTGAAAAACTAGGTATCAGGCCAGAGATAGGCTCAGCCTTAAAGGAATTAGGCATTGATAAGCCAACAGAAATACAGGAAAAAGCAATACCGTTAATTAAAGAAAAGAAGGATGTTGTTGGAATTTCTCGGACTGGCTCCGGAAAGACTGCAGCTTTTAGTGTTCCGATTCTGGAAACATTAGAACCACATGGATTACAAGCTCTTGTTTTAGTTCCTACTCGAGAATTAGCTATACAGATAGCTAAAGAGATGAAAAAATTTGGAAAAAACATCAAGTTTCATGTAACAACCGTTTATGGAGGAGTTTCTCTAGAACCTCAGGTTAAAAGCATGAGGAAAACAAATGTTATTGTTGCTACACCTGGAAGATTATTGGATCATCTTGAAAGAAAAAACGTTGACTTGTCCGAAATCAAGTGTTTTGTTCTTGATGAAGCTGACAAGATGGTGGATATGGGATTCATAGACGATATAACTAGAATCTTTAAGTGTACTCCCAAAGAAAAACAAGTGTTGCTTTTTGGAGCTACAATCTCTCATGAGATAAAAGAAATTGAGAGAAGGTTCATGAATGATCCGGTTACGGTTAAGGCAAAGATTCATGTTGAGAAAGATCTTCTAAAGCAGTTTTATTACAACGTCAGACCTCACGAAAAATTTTCACTTTTGGTTCATTTGTTGAAGACCGAAGAAATCAAGCGTGGAATAATTTTTTGTTCGACGCGTGCTGGGGTAGACACTGTTTCAAAGAATTTACATTTGCAGAAAATAAAATCTGAAAGGATTCATGGGAAGATGCCACAAAACAAGCGGATCAAGACCATTGAGAGATTTAATGATGGTAATGTGCAGATACTTGTAGCTTCAACAGTAGCGGCTAGAGGTTTACACATAGAGAATGTTTCTCATGTCATCAACTATGACCTATCTCAGGATTCTGAGGAGTACATTCACCGAATTGGAAGGACTGCAAGAGCAGGAGAAAGTGGGAAAGCAATCACTTTACTCAGTCAAAGGGATCATGACACTTTTAATTCTATTCTGAGTAGATATCCTGTAAAGATAGAAGAGTTAACCATTGGTGATTATCCTAAGGTAAGTTTTGACTCTAGGGATATGCAGCGAGGGAGAAGCTCTGGTTTCGGAAATAGCAGGCCAAGCTCTGGAAGTTCAAGAGGATACCGCGGAGAAGGTTTTGGCGGAAGGAGAGATCCTAACAAACCAAGATATGGTGGAAGCGGGCCAAGAGGTAGAACAGGAGGTTCTCCAAGTAGAAGTTTTGGTTCACGAGATTCTGGCAGGTCTAGTGGTTCTTCAAGCAGAAGTTTTGGTTCACGTGACTCTAATAGGTCCGGAAATAGAAGTGGTTCCTCAAATAGGAGTTTTGGTTCACGTGACTCTAATAGGTCCGGAAGTAATTTTTCAAGAGGATCTAGGAGAGATTAACTCTAAGAGTTAATTTCCGCTATTTTCAATTTGAAATTAAGAACTTTTCCTGCAAGAGGATGATTTAAGTCTATTTTAATTTCTTTTTCTGTTACTTCTTTTATTTTTGCTGGAACTTGTTGGCCGTTGCTTAATGACATCATCAACATCATTCCTGATTTTGGTTCTTGATCTTTTGGTAAACCTTCCCTAGGAACTTTTTTGATCAGTTCTTCATTATAATGTCCGTAAGCTTCTTCTGGTTTCAAAGTGATGTTTTTTTCTTCGTCTTTTTTCATTCCCATAACAGCATCTTCAAACCCTTTAATGACTTGTTTTGCACCAACTTCAAATTCTAATGGTTTTCCATGCTTTTCAGAATCATCAAAAACTTTTCCGTCTTCTAGACTTCCTGTATAATTAACTTTTACTTTATCTCCGTTTTTTATTGTCATGTTTTACCTCCAATATTAAACAAGCTGAACTCATTTAAATGTTTCAATTGAGAATTATGAGTATTATTTAACTTTTTTGTTTATTTTTTTGGAAATTTATTTAAATTGGAATCATTTTAGGACGATTATGAGTTGGATATTAGGTAATGATCAGGAATCTTCTAAAAAGAAGTTGAAAGGATTGATGGACGAAGTTCAAGGAGAACTTTCAGAAGAAATCAGGAATCTTGGTGAGGAACTTAGAAAGATTAACGAAGTTTTTAACGAATATTTGAGAATAGAAAGCAGGATTAAACAGATTCTTGATTTTCCTACGCCGAATTCAGTCCCTTCTATTGAAGCAATTGAAGAAATCAGAAAAAAGATTGTTTTAATAAAAAACGAAGATCAAACTGTTGGAAAAATCCTTTCAAGAATTAAGGACGGACTAGAATTACAAGAACAATTTTTAAAAAGAATAATCTCTGATGAAAACAAGGATCAGAGAGCCGCTTAGTCTTCTTTTACTATCATCCATCTGGGAAGGTAAAGTTATAAAAAGATTGTTGGCAAAAATGGAATACAAACAGGTTATATTGATTAGGAATGATTTAAAGCTTCCTAAAGGGAAAGCTTGCGCTCAAGCAGCTCATGCCTCTATTGAAGCTGCTTTGAAATCCGATAAGTCTCTTTTGAGTTCGTGGAAAGATCTAGGTCAGGCAAAGATAGTCCTTAAGGTTGATGATGAAAAAGAATTAATCAAGTATTTTCAGCAGGCTAAAGATGGAGGCATTACTTGTTCTTTGATTACTGATGCCGGTAAAACGGTTGTCGCTCCAGGTACCAAAACTGCGGTTGGCATTGGACCGGATGAAGTTGAGAAAATTGATAGTATAACTGGCAATCTTAAGATGTTATAGTTAGTTTTTTAAACCAAATATTGATTCTATAAGTTCTTTATGGGCCCATAGCTCAGTCTGGTAGAAACAATTGTTGCCAAAAGCGATTGGCTCTTATTGGTATCAGAAGAAACCAATAGGTCAGGGGTTCGAATCCCCTTGGGCCCATTTTATTTTTTCCTGGAATGGTTGAATGAAATGAAACCTTCAAAAGTGTCAACTGATTTTTCAGTTGGTTCAAACCAATTGGGCCCACTTCATCTCTATTTAACTAGAATATCAATTTGTTATTATAATAACGTAATGTTTAAATAAATACTTAATATCCTTATTTTGACAAATTTGGAGGTAATAAAAATGGAACAACTAAGTTTAAGGGAAATTGGATATGGAGATGTAATGGTCCAGAGCCCTGGTCAATTAATTTATGAGGGGCCTGTGAGGGACAAAAGTTGGTCTTTTGGCAAATCCGAACTTAAACAACAATCAGAGATTCCGCTGAGATTATCTTTAGATGGGGATAACCTCAAAATTTTTAGGAAAGCTTTGCAAAGTCCTGATTCAGACTATGAGCAATTTAGTGCTTTGATAGAAAGCATGGACCCTTCCCATACATATCGGGGAAAAGAAGCGGGGTTGGATGAAGATGCTTTTGATATTCTGAAGGGATCTCCTGACTGGGAACAAGCGGGAGTAAGGGTTTTCAATCTGGAAGGTGGAAGGTTCATCTACTTTGCTGATTCAGTTATGGATTGTGAAAGTACCACCCTAAGGGACGGACTTGCAAAGCTGACTGAAGAAGAGACTGAAGGATTGCTATCTATTTTATCTTAATTTTTTTTATTTTCCAAACAATTCATGCAGCACATTATATGCTTTCATAGAATTCTTGTTTTTTATGATGAATGTGAGTTCAGTCATCGTTGAGATTATCTCGTAAATGTTGATGTTTTCCCATGCTAATTTCCTGACAGCGGTGAAGATGATTCCTGGTGTGTTCAAAAAGTCTTTTGTGGAAAAGCTTATGGTGACTGCAACAAGATTGAATTCTCTTGTAACTATTTTTTCTCCTTTAAGGAATTCTGTTATTTTGTCCTTGTACTTTTCATTTGCAACAATTGCTATCTCATTATTACCCAGTATGATGTTGAGAACATCTCCCTTGCTAAAATCAACAAGGTTGTAAAGATTTTTTATTTTTGCAAGCAACGCTGGGGATTTAACCACATTAAAATCCATCACGTTTGTCCTGAGGATTATTTCTCCTTCAAGATTCAATTTAGTTGTTTTTTTGTTTATGGTTTTTAACTCTTCAGAGTATCTTCTTAGCGCCATAACTATGGCAGATTCTTTTACTTTCTTACCTAATTCTTTTTCGATTTCGGGTTTGAGCTTCTCTGCAAGATTGCCGTGGCTTATCAGGTCATTTCCCAGTGCTTCAACAAGAAATGAGTTATCCTTTACCGACTTTTTTACTAAATGACTTATTGTTACCATTTTACAAAATATTTTGTTATTATAATAACATCATGTTTATATATTATATAAAGTTTTCTGTGTAGATGCATAAGACATTCAGGAAAAGGTTTATGAGAATGGTCGAATATAATATACACTCACAAGAAGAAGAATTTGTTGATAATGAATTTTCTAGTTTTGATGAGTTGATGGAAGAATTCAAGGCTAAATGATCTAGTTCTTGCTTTGTTTAATTTTAAAAAATTGGGGTGGGAGTTGTAACAATGGTCACCGTAGCAAAATTTGGGGGAAAAGTATCTGCAAATGGTAGCAGAGTATCCAATATAGCGGAGATTATAAGGGATGAACAATTCAGCGCAGTGGTCATATCGGCGCAAGGTAAAAGACATGACACTGATACAAAAATTACCAGATACATAAGGAAGGGGGTAACTGATTTCCATGGTTCAGATTCTGGCTACAGGTCGGAAGTTTTTGAGATATTCTTCCAGAGAAGCACACAAGCGGCTAAAGACCTTGGACTAAACCCCCACATTTTAGATGATGTTTTTCATCAGTTTGAAATTTTGGGAAGGAAAAGATGGGAAAGCCTTGACATGACTCTGGATCAGATGGAACCACAAGGAGAAGTTGTAAATGCTGTCCTTCTGGATAATAAACTACAAAGCCTGGGGGTAAATTCAAGATTAGTGTTACCGGAGGATATAGGGATGTATGCGCAAGGAAAGTTCAGAGAAGGGCATGCTATTGAAGGATTCGGACCAAAGTGGGGCAATACTTTAAAGGAAATGAACAAAGATGGAATTACTCCAGTGATCCCTGGTTATTATTTTGTGCTTCCAGATGGAGAAAGAATTACACTAGGCAACGGAGGATCTGATCAAAGTGGTGCTCTTATTGCAAGATACCTTGGTGCTAACGAATATCATAACTTTACTGATGTAGATGGTATATTCAAGGCTGATCCTAATGTTGTAAGAAGAAGAAAGCCGGAAGTTATTTCTAGATTGTCTTATGATGTTCAAGAAGAATCTTCATTGGGAGGGGCATCTGTGTTGCAGCCAGAATCAATAAATCCGGTGAGAGAAGCAGGAATCTCTGTTAGAGTAAGGAATGCATTTCATCCGGAGAGAGCGGGTACTTTGATAGTTCCAGAAGTTCCAAAAAACGGCAAAAAAGCAGAGATAATTGCACATGACAAAGGCCCATATGCCATGATAGAGATAGATCAGTCAGGAATCCATAACCAAGTAGGTTATCTTAATGCTGTGACTGGTAAATTTTTAGATGAAAATTTTTCCATAGACTATGTGGCTACTTCTAGAAAGAACATCTACCTAGTAGTGCAATCAAAGGGTAACAGGGCAAAGATCAACAACGTCAGAAGTTCTTTGAATGAATCGGGGATAGTTCCGCAAAAAAGCTTAAGGGTCAGTTATGGACATTCTCTGATAACAGTAGTAGGACAAGACATGGGAACTGATACCGAGGAGCAAAGAAGGTTAAGCTTTTATATTGGTAGAGCAGGTGTCAAAAAATCTATACCTTTTAATGGAGACCATTCAATAACCTACCCTGTCCCGAAAGACAAAATAGAGTCTTTAGTCAGAAATCTACACGCAAGGTACTTTCCAAAAAAATAATTTTTATTTTATTTTTCCATAACCTTTATAAAAAATTTAGAGTTTTTTTCTTGTTATGAAAGATGTTGAACTTGACCATTATGTATGGGCGGATAAGATAGCGGAACAATTATCAAAAAAAGAAGTAAAAGAACATGTAATTCATGGCATGTGGACTCCTTCCGGTTTTTTTCATATTGGGAATGCTCGTGCAGAACTGCTTAATCCTGCTTTTATCACTAAATCCCTTAAAAATAGGGGCATAAAAGCACAACAACAATTTATCGCTGATGATTTCGACGATTTCGATAAGATACCTAAAGGTCTGGATATAAAGAAGGAGGACTTCGAGCCTTATCTTGGAAAGCCTTTGAGAGAAGTTCCTTCTCCGGTGGAGGGTTATGATTCCTGGGCCGCATATTTTCTAAAAGACATAAAAGATAATCTGGAAAAATTTGGTTTAAATCCTAAAGTATTGTCTTCTTATGACTCTTATAAAAACGGGTTGTATGATGATGTCATCAAAATTTTCTTGAACAAGGCAGAAGATGTAAGGAAAATCTGGAATGATGTTACTGGAGCTAAAAAGCAGAAAGGATGGCTTCCAGTGATGGTTGTATGTGAGAATTGCGGAAGAAGTGCAACAACAAAAGCAATATCTTGGGACAAAAAACGGATTGAGTACAAGTGCACTCAAGAGAGAGAGTATGCAAAACCTTGCGGACACAAAGGTTCAATTGTTCCGGAAAAAGGAGCTGCAAAATTAAATTGGAGACTTCACTGGGCAGCAACCTGGTTTATTCACGGAGTTACTTATGAGAGTGGAGGGAAAGATCATTTTGCTGCAGGAGGAAGCGTGGAATCTGGTCAAAAATTTATTAAAGAAATTCTTGGCAGAGAAGGTCCAATGCAAACTCCAACAGAATTTTTGTTAGTGGATAACACAAAATTATCCGGAAGCTCAGGAAACACTATATCGTTGACTGACTGGGCCAAATTTGCTGAACCAGAACTGTTGAGATATATGATGATATCCTATAAGCAGAACACCGTCATAAATTTTGATCTTCATTCAAACAAATTTTTCCTTTTAGCAGATAGGTATGATAAAGCAGAACAAGCATTCTTTCAAAAGGAAGAAAAGAACAAAAGAGAAGTACAATTAACAGAGATATATGAATTTTCTCAGGTTAAGGAAATCAAGGAAAAAATTCCTATGCAGTTAAATTATTCTAATGCTGCGATGATAGTACAAACTTTTCCCAATAAACCCCTTGGAGAATTAATAGATATCTTGAACACTAACAACTGGATACAAAGAAAGACTCTTGGTGTTTCTGACAAGGAAAAACTGGTTAAGAGATTGGAATTAGCAAAGTATTGGTTGGGAGAGCATGCTCCGGATGAAGTTAAGTTTGTTGTTCAAGAAAATGTTCCGGAGAATCTTAAGTTAAGCGAGAAGGAGAAAGAAGCACTGAAACTTGTTGCGTCTTTGTTGAAAGAAAAAGATTTTGAACAAAATGAGCTTTTTAATGAATTTTATACTATTTGTGAAAAAGTTGGAATTAAAAATACTGATTTTTTTAAAGCAGCGTACAATGTACTTTTGGACAAGGATAGAGGTCCAAAACTTGCTCCTTTTATGTTGACATTAGGCAAGGAAAAAGTAGTTGATTTGTTTGAAAAAATTTAATCAAAAAATAAAACTGCATTATTTTATTTTTATATTTTCCATAATAGCCATGCTGGTTTCTTCATTAACAATTGGACATCAGATCTATGAAAACAAGAAACCGGACATAATTTCTTTTTCTATTATTAATTTTTTTGGATACTTATTTTTTATGTTGATGCCTGTTGAGGTGTTGTTTGCTTTTTACTTATCCTTAGAAATGAATACTCTCCTCATTCTTTTTGTTGCTTTACTTACTGCAATTTTAGCGGAGATCATGGATTATATAGTTGGAAGGCTTCTCAGTGAGCATTTTATTGAAAAAATCATTAACAGAAAAAGGTATGACAGGTTCAAGAAGTACATCTGGAAATACGGGGCGTTAGCCATCTTATTATTCAACTTACTACCTTTAGCATCATCTGTTTTATCGTTGGCAGCAGGCATGTTAAAATATAGGTTCAGAAAATTTTTATTTTATAGTATTTTGGGACTAGTAATAAAATACTTGGTTCTAATAATGCTGTTTTCTAATGGTTTATTTAATTAGAAAACCTTTTAAAAGAGGTTTTTATTCATTCTAGTTTATGGAACATGAGCAAATGAAGAGCAAAATTGTAATTGGTCTTACGGAAAAGATAAGAGTCATAGGCAGAAATGGTATTGTGGAAGAGGTCATAGCTAAGATAGATACCGGTGCCACAAAAAGTTCGATAGATGATCGGTTAGCAACAAAGCTAAATCTTGGTCCAATATTAAAATCTAAATTAGTTAAATCGGCCCACGGAAATAAGCTTAGGCCGGTTGTAGAAGTGGACCTGCACCTGGCAGATGAAGACATGAAGGAAGAATTTACTTTAGCAGATAGGTCTCATATGCGCTATAAAGTGCTTTTAGGAGTTAATGTTCTAGAAAAAAGGTTTTTGATTGATCCTTCAATAAAAATGGTGGATAATTCAAAATGAAAGCAGCAATTATGTCTCAGGGAAGCAAGAGCAGCCTGATGACATTACAAGCCATGAAAAAGTATTTTGATGAAGTTCACGATATCCGTTTGCAAAACATGGAAGCTAAGCTTGGTGGCAAAGACCTTTCAATATTGCATGATGGAAAATCTTTGGAAAGGTATGATTGTATTTATGCAAAAGGTTCTTTCAGGTATGCTCCATTATTAAGGACAATAACTACTGCTTTTTATGAAAATACTTACATGCCCATAAAACCAAAC
>JADHVG010000040.1 GCA_016784105.1 Candidatus Woesearchaeota archaeon | reverse complement strand
ACCTTTTTCTAATAAATCTGCTGTTATTGGACTTATACAATCTACTGGAGGAGAAATAATTTTGGTTTCTTTTATTCCTTTGATTAATTTTTCAACATCTTCTCTGGTTACATCTCTTGGCTTCATGCTAGGTAATAAAGCAGCATGTTCACAGATTTGTTTCGCAGTTCCTGGTCCTACTCTTGAAAATTCACTTGTCAGGAATTTTTGCAGTGTTCTTGCTTCTGTTACCTTAAGCATGTTTATGAGAATTCCGATTTCAACACCGTACGGATGAGGCTTAATCTCTTCAGGCTTCTTAGGCAATTCCTCAGAAACTCTGGGGAAAATTATTTGTTCTGCTTTAGGATTAGTATAAATTATTGTGACGTGCGGATTCACTATAGCGGTCTGTTTTAGGTATTGGTCGACACTTTGATCTCCTTTTTGATAGCTGCCTTCAAGGTCCATCTCTATTTTTGTTCCGTGGTCTTTTTTCCATGTTACAACTTCTTCTTTTAGTATTTCAGGTTTGTTAGTGTGAGTGTCTATTCTTAGTTCATAATAGTGTGCATCGTGATTTGCATCTATTCTTGAAGTTATCTTTGCAGGTTTTCCGGTTGTGAGCTGTGCGTATAATACACTTGCTGAGATTCCGATACCTTGCTGGCCTCTTGTTTGTGATAATTTGTGGAACTTACTTCCATACAATAACTTTGCAAAGATCATAGGGATTTGTTTTTTTACGATTCCCGGACCATTATCTTCTATTGTTACTTTAAATCTATCATTACCCATGTCTATCATTTCAACAGAAATCTCGGGCAATAACTCAGCTTCTTCACAAGCATCCAAACTATTATCCACTGCTTCTCTTATTGTTGTAAGAAGTGATTTTCTTTTGTTGTCAAAACCCAGTAAGTGTCTGTTTTTTTCAAAAAAGCTCGCGACAGAAATCTCTTGTTGTTTTTTTGCCAATTCTATTGCTATTGGTTGTTTTGCCATCATACCATCTCACTAGCTCTCTGTCTTTTTATCTCTCGTCTTCTCTTTTCAAGCCATTTATAAACATTTGCATGAGTGCTTCCTTTAAGCAAGTTCTCCACAGCACGTTTTGCCATAGATGCTCCTTCGGTTTCTCCTATTATGCTTATCGTTTTTCCGTAAACAGAAATGTAAGATTCCGTTAGATCCTCTATTATTTTTCTTGATTTACCTTCTCTGCCAATAACTCTGCCTTTAAGTCTAATCATTGCATCTTTTGATTTCCCTACATACTCACTGAGAGATAATATTTCAAGAATGTAATCTTGTTTCAATAATAATTTTGCAATTTCCGGATTGAAACCTCTTCCTACTGCTCTCACAAGCTCCCTGCAAGTATAAAGCCCTAAAGCATCTTCCCCATAGATAAAAATCTCTCCTTCTTTTGAATCTATTTTAATTCTTGTTTTAGTTTCTTTTTCAAGATTTTTCTTGACTTCTCCGTCCTTGCCTATAAGTACCGCTACTCGTTCCTTGGTAATCTTCAGCTCGTAAGAATATTCTGCCATATTTTTCGAAATGTTAATTGTTTTTTAAAAGTTTCTTCATCCTCTGATTTTCTTTAATGTTTCTTCTTCATCTACATCCACCTTGTATTTTTTGAAAAAAGCACATAAGTTTTTCACATCTCTCTTTAGGTATCTTTCTGCATCAGGATGTTTTAGTGTTGTGGCTTGCGACATGTCTATAAAAACTGGATTCTCTTCAAAATTGAGTATGTTAAATCCAGAAATATCTGCATGAACTATTCCTGCTTGATATAGTTTTTTTAAGTTGTCCATTATGTCTTCAAAAAATTTCTTTTTATCTTTAGGAATTTTATCCTTGAGTTTAGGTGCTATTTCGTCTCCCCTCCCTATAAATTCTAGTAACAGCACATTATTTTGAAATGTTATGGGTAAGGGCACAACTATTCCTGCTTCCCGGGCAAGCATCAAATTTCGATATTCTCTTTGTACCCACGCCAAAATTATTTTTCTTTTTGATAATCTTAAGTTTTCATATCTTGGATCGTCTTTTATGTAAGAATTCATTGTGTTAAAATCACAAGTTTCTAACCTGTAAACTTTGACGATTATTCTAGTCCCGTCTTCTTTTAGTGCAGAAAATATGTTGCTTTCCTTCCCAACACTTATCGGACTTTCTAGACCGCGGAAATGCCCCGCTGTTATCAACTTAAACAGAGTTCTATTTGTAAAAGCATCAAACACACTATGCTCTGTTTTGAATTTCTCTCCGGGTTTTGCCATTTAAAGTGTAGAATAGAAGTTAGTTTATAAATTATGACCCAGTTATCTTATGCTATTTAAGATACTCTACTATCTGAGATGTGAGAATATAATTTGCAGCAAATGTTAATGGAATCAACAATTGGCCATATTTTCTGGCTGCAGGAGTAAGACCTGAAGGTATCCCTTTTGTAAGTGCTGTGTATAAATTTTGTGTTTTGCTTCTTTCTGGATTATGATCTAATCTTAATTTGTTTCTTGCATGATCAGAAACTAAATCTTCCAAAAAATTACCGGTAAGAACTAAAGAATCATTTTCATTTCCTTGATTCCACCAGGTTATAATGTTCATGAATCCTATCTAATTTTATAACTTATAAATCTTTCCATTTTACACTACTCTAAAATAACAACAAAACAAAAAATTTATATACTAGTTCTACTGTACAGTAGTACAATATCACCTCTTTTTCCCCTTCAGATCTCTTCGGAGGTTTGCTGGGGTTTATAATCACCTCTTTTTCCTCTTCAAGTCTCCTCGGAGACTTGTCGGGGTTTATACTTACCTAAACACCTCTCCCTGGCAAGTTTCAGGTTTGAAAAAAAATAGTTAGGAGCTTGCTAGGGTTTTTATCGTGTTCTACCAAAGAAAAACTAGAATTTTTTTAAGTAAATATTAAAAATTCCAATATTAAAAATGATTAGAAAACATAAGTATTAAAAGAACAAATACCTTACCAACGCTATCAAAAAGTAAAGTTGTTTCAAGCTTATTTAATCATTAAACATCATTGTTAAAGCCCGTCACGAGAGTACCCGTGGGAGCTGTCGCTAAATGCAAGCGATGAACCCGGGAGTTAGTGTAACGGGCTACAATACCTTTAATAGGCTTGAAAACACAAATAGAACAAGCATTTAACGTAAAATTCACTATTATCACTTAATTATTGCTTATGGATGAAGTAAGAGCTGAAATAGGCCTGATTAAGACAATCACAGTTAAATAGCTTGTTCTGAGAAGAAATTTATAGTGGAGGGAAATAAAAATGGGAAAAATTAGTCCTGTCGCAGCTAAATACATTGTTCATGCAAACATAAATATTGAAGGAATAGTAGATAGGCCAGACATCATCGGTGCCGTTTTTGGCCAAACAGAAGGTCTTTTAGGAGCAGATTTAGAATTAAGAGAGTTACAAAAGTCTGGAAGAATCGGAAGAATTGAAGTCAATACTGATACTCGTTCCGGGAAAACTTCTGGTACGATAGATGTTCCATCTTCTTTGGATAAAGCAGAAACCGCGATCATAGCAGCAGCATTGGAAATAATCCAAAGAATAGGTCCGTGCAACGCAACAATCAAGACATTAAACATAGAAGATGTTCGTGTCAGCAAAAGAACTTTTGTTATTGAACGTGCAAAAGAACTTCTTAAACATCTAATGGATAATTCGATGCCAGATTCTCAGGAACTTGCAGATGAAGTTACATATTCTGTTAGGGTCATGGAAGTGCAAGAATACGGCACCGATAGATTGCCAGCAGGTCCTGGAATAGAAGAAGGAGACGAAATTATCATAGTAGAAGGACGTGCAGACGTCATCAACTTACTTAAACATGGTTTCAAAAACGCTATTGCGATGAACGGCACTTCGGTTCCGGAGACCATAAAAGAACTTTCTAAGAAGAAAGTGGTCACTGCTTTCGTTGACGGAGATAGAGGGGGAAATCTAATAATTAAGGAACTTAGTGAAGTAGCAGATATAGATTTTGTTACGAGAGCTCCTGACGGAAAAGAAGTTGAGGAAATAACCAAGAAGGAGATTCATAAGGCTTTAAGGTCTAGGATTTCTGGAGAACAAGCTAAACATGAGCTTGGGAAGGAAAGTGAGAGGCTTAATGCAAGAGTTGACAGAAAGCCTGCACCATTCAGACAGCAAAGGTCTCCTGCACCAAGATTCAACAACACTAGAGAGAGGACACCTCCTGCACCTAAACCAATGGCAGTATCTCCTGACCAGAAAAAGAAGTTCAAGGAAATGCTTGAAAATCTTGTAGGTACGAGAGGGGCTCAAGTTCTTGACCAAAAGATGAATACTCTTGGCAAGGTTCCCGTTACCGAACTCCAAAGTACAATAAAAAGTCTTAACAACACTGCTTATGCAGTTGTGTTTGATGGCATTGTAGACAGAGATTTAGCTAAAGCAGCAGAAATTGCTAATGTAAAATTTCTTGTTGGAATGGATTCAAAGCTAAAACCTAATGAATCTAGAGTTCCAATTCTTACTACAAAAGAACTTTAATCTCTTTTATTTTTTTTCTTATTTTTTTAACATGGCATAAGTCCAATCTGCCAGATTGACCCCATTAGGAGAATTGAAAAACTTTCTTACGTTTATTTTTAACATTGAAACAAGGTATCCATCATTTTCAGAATAACTATTATCCACCTTTCGATCATCAAACCTGAAATTTACATTTAAATTTTTATCAGAGTAATCAAATTTTTTAGCGAAAATTGCACCGTAAGAAGTGTCATAAAATTGTGTTGAGTGAGTTATTAAACATAATATATGTTTGGATCCATATATCTCAGAATTTCGTGCTATTGATTTGATGAACCCTCCTGATTCGGCATATGTTGTTAGAGCAAGGTTATTCTTAGGGAGTGTGCATTTAAACTTCAGGAATTCAAGCTGTGGTTTTTTTGTATCTGGATTTAAATCATCTAAAAAGATTGCATATGATTTTGTTAATTGTCTTTTAGTTTCTGTGGTGTTGTTAGAAGGATACATAAATACAAAATCGAAGTCTTGCCCCTCTGAATTAATTACTTTTGCCAATACACTTAATCTAGATTCTTCATCTGATCCGTGTATCAAAACAGCATCAAAACTTCCTTGAAATCCCCCTCTATCTTCCAAAGTAGGGATCTTAGGAGGTAAAGTTTGTCCTGCAATCCAAGCACCCAGAGAAAAAGCTGCTATTCCTACAAATACTTTTTGTTTTAGATCTATTTTAGAACTAGTTCATATCAAACTTTTAGAAAGCTCTAGATTACATTCTTCTAACTTATTTAAGAAGCAAAAATTCTCTTTTATTTTATCGGCTGCATGAACTCCATCAAATTTGTTATTATTGTTTATCAAGAAGCTTGGAAAACTTTTTATGCCTAATTCAGTAGCTATCTCTGATTTTTCATTATGCTTCTGATAAGTTACCTCACTCTCAAAAGCTTTAAGGAATTCTTGTAGGTTCTCTTCTGCTTTTTGGCTTGCTTCTTGATCTTCTTGTACAATTAAATCTAAAGTTCCAAGAGTTTCTTCTCTTTCAAAAAAGAAATTGGCATTTGAAACGGAATTTTTCATGAGGAAGTTTTCGTTTACATTAGTAAATGCGTTTGATAATTTTTTATAATTATGTGATTCTTGAAAACTAGAGTTTAAGATAAATGTTGGCAATGCTTTTACATTGAAATTTTCTGCTAGAAGATTTCCTTGTTCTGAGCCTACATTTACTGAACTAATTTCCAGATTAGGATAAAACTCTTTTAATATTGCTAAGACTCTTGCAGGATTGCAATTAAAACATTCTTTACTGTTCAGAATCTGCAAACTGATACTAGCATCATTCATAAAAGAGCATTCTGCGTTTTCTTGTCCGGGATTTGTGCATGTACCTAACATATTTTCTTCTTTGCAATCATTATCTGAGGAGCATGTTATGATATTTTCTATGTCCGGTTGTAAGTTATCTCCCACCAAAAAAAAGTATCCTAATCCAAGAATGATGATTGTTAATGCTATAGCATAAAATATTTTTTTGTTGCTTTTTTCTTCCTCAACTTTAGGCATTTCATGTTCTTCTTCTTTAGAGGCTTCTTTTAATATTTCGTGAGCAGTTTTCTTTTTTTCTTCAGAAATTTCTTCTTCTTTTGTTGGTTTCGATTCTTTCTCTTCTGCTGATTTTTCCTCTGGATCTTCTTTTTTAGTTATCTCTTTTTTATTTTCTAAATCAGATAATGTTTTTTGCATGTCTGCTTGTTGAGTTATATCCTCTTGATCTTCATTTTTTTCAAATCCATCCTCCATGATTTCTGATGCGTTTGGAGTTTTTTGGTCTTCATAGTAATCTCGATCATGTTCTGATTCTTCTTTAATCTCTTCAAGGTTATCTTTAGGTTTCTCTTCGGGTTCTTCTATAGCTATATCCTCTTTAATTTTGTCTTGTGGGAGTTCGGTGATTATTGGTTCTTCCTTGGGATCTGATTCTGTATCTCCATCAGCATCCAATTTTTTTAGCTTCAAGTCTATCTGTTGCTTTCCACGTTCATATTCTTTCTCAGTTATGACTCCTATGTCGAAGCTTTCTTTAAGAAATCTTAATTCTTCTTCTAGTTTTTCTTTCTCAGATAACATTTCTCACCAGATCATTTATTATTAGTTTAAGCTCTTTTTCAATACTATCATTAAAGTTTCCCAACCGCCTATATTTGCATCCTAATATCGTAAGAGGAACAAGGTTGTCTTGCCCATATTTTTTGAACATCTTGAATTCTTCTTCAGGTAGCAATGTTTCTTTTTTTGCTGTCAGTAAATTATCTCCGGTATCAATATCCCAGATAGCAGCATCCACACCATTAACATTAAAATTTTCAATAACTTCCTTAAATACATTTCTGCTTTCTTCGCAATTATTGCAAAAGCTTGCAGTATACAACCTTAATGTTAGTCCACATGACTCTTCATCTGTTTTCTTGAAATTTCCTAAAACTAATTTGTTTATGTTTTCCCAGTAAATTTTTATGTCTGATTCCTCTATCAGAGTTTCCATGTAGCTCTCAAATTTGTTATTATCGACAAAGAATTGTTCGTCCTCTCCCTGAATAAGTCCTTCTTCCTCCACAAATTTCATGACAATTGCGTTAGCTTTAAATGATCTTTGGACATCCTCAATCGTAACCTTTTTTTCTTTGAGATTTTCTTCAAACTCTTCTAAAGTCATCCCATTATTTATTATAAAAATTCCTATAAGTTTTTCAATTTCGGATTCTGAAACAATTACCTTTTTTTCTTCAGCTTTTTGTAGCAAAAGTTCTTGAGGTATCAATGATTGCACCAAAAAATCTTCTTTAGATATAATAATCCTGTGCTGTTCAGGAACTGCCGTTCGATACCACCAGTCAAGATCAGTTTTTAATAGTTCCTGTCCGTTAATTTCAGCCACTATTGTACTTACAGAATCCTCTTCCATATTTGAGAAGTAAATAATTCCTACAATAATAATTGCAAAAACCGAAAACATAAACAATTGATTTTTGTTTTGTTTCTTATTTTTTCTTTTTCCAGAATTTTTCGAGGTTTTCTTTTTCTTTTTTGTCAAATAGCAACACCACCATGTCACTACCACCTCTTTTCCTATATGCAGAAAACTTCTCTAAATAAATGTTTCGTTTGGAAGGGTAATAACTATGAAATAACACCATAAGTTTTTATATCTATTAGGGCATTTGGAGCATATGTATGATATAGTTCTTGGTAGAAATCAGGATGATTCCAAAAAATATGGTAATTTGGGAACTATTTACCTTGGAAAGCATTATGTGAAGATGGGCCAGACCACTTCTTTATCCAACAAGATATACATGGATATTGCACGTTCTCACGTAGTTTTTATTTGTGGTAAAAGAGGTTCCGGTAAGTCTTATAGCATGGGAGTTATTGCAGAATCAATTTTTGATCTTCCAGAAGAGGTTAGGAATAATCTTTCAATCATAATTCTGGATACTATGGGCATATACTGGACCATGAAATATCCTAATAAACAAGAAAGCGAGTTGCTGAAGGAATGGGACTTAGAGTCAAAACCTCTTAATATTAACATTTTCACTCCTAAAGGTTATTATAAGAAGTTCAAAGATGAAGGTATTCCGACAGATTTTCCGTTCTCTATAAGAACTTCTGAACTTAGTGCTTATGAATGGGCAGAATCTTTCGGTATAGAACTTAACAGTCCTACCGGAGCGGTTATTGAACGCATTGTTGGAGACTTAAAAGATTCTGGTAAGGATTATGATATTGATGATATTGTAAAGGCCATAAAAAAAGATGATCGCGCCTCAAAGGAAGCTAAAGAATCTGCTGAAAACAGGTTTATGTCTGCAAAACAATGGGGTTTGTTCAGCAAAAATGGCACTTTACTGGAAGATCTTGTGATTCCAGGACAAGTTACGGTTTTAGATGTTAGTTGTTATGCTTATGTTGCTGGGGCTGAAAGTTTAAGAGCATTGGTTATTGGATTAGTATCCCAAAAACTTTTTACGGAACGCATGATAGCTAGAAAAAGGGAGGAATATGATTCTATATATCGTGAAACTCATTTAACTGGTGATGAAGAAAAGAAAAAAAAGAATCCGTTGGTATGGTTAATAATAGATGAAGCTCATGAGTTTCTTCCTAATACTGGGAAGACCGTTGCAACCCATCCATTAATTACTATTTTAAGGGAAGGTAGGCAACCAGGGATAAGTTTAGTTCTCGCATCTCAGCAACCAGGAAAGATTCATACTGATGTGATTACTCAAAGTGATGTTGTTATTGCACATCGTGTTACCGCTAATGTCGATACTCAAGCTTTGGGTAATTTAATGCAGAGCTACATGAGAGAAGGGTTAGATAAACAGCTTAATTATCTACCGAGGGTTAAAGGGGCTGCATTGATATTTGATGATATTAACGAGAAAATTTATTCTATGAGAGTTAGACCTAGATACACCTGGCACGGAGGAGATACCCCATCTATAATTCTAAAGAAGAAAAAGATTTTTGAAGTTTAAAGGTCTCTAAATAGCCCTATTTGGTTTAACTGCAAAATTGTTATCACCAAGATTGTGGACACTATCATAATAAAGTATTCTCCTAATCCAGCTGCTATTCCTATTGCAGCAACCGCCCATACGGAAGCTGCAGTTGTTAAGCCTTGAACATGGTCTTCTGATCTGAATATGGTTCCCGCTCCAAGAAAACCTATTCCAGTTATTATTCCTGCCATGACTCTTGGAACATCTTGAGTTATGACATCAATTGCGATTATTGTGAATAATGCAGAGCCAACACAAACAAGCATGTGGGTTCTTATCCCCGCCGGTTTATGTACACTTTTTCTCTCTAAACCGATAAAACTTGCTGCTAAAGCCGCAAAAAACAATTTTAATATTATTTCAGTATCAAAGATCATACTACTTTTTTAGAAAACTTTGTTTAAATAGTTTTTTGTTTTTTCAACAAACTTTAAATAGGTAATTCCCTTACTAATTCCTATGGCATTTTCAAAGTCTTTTCCAAAACAAGTGAAAGGAAGTTCTTATCCTCATTGGGAAGAAGTCTCTTTAACCGATGCGGAAGAAAAGCTTGAAGAAGATAAAGCAAGGGTTGAGAATATAAACTTGATGAAAGAATGTATTGACGATGCTAAATCAATAGTTAAAGACAAAGAGTTAAAGGATTATCAGACTGATTTTATGCACGTTGCTATTGCCTTGTTTGAGAAAAGAGCATCTCATGCTGTTTATTGGAAAGAAAATAAAGCAAAAGAAAAATTTGATAAAATGTTTAACAAGTGATTATTTCTTAGAAAGTGCATCGATTTTTTTTTCTATTCTCTCCATTCTTTTTGTTAGCTCTTTCATGGAATCAGCAACTATCTCATGAGGGGGTTTGTGTCTGAGATGAGGTGGAACTGTCTTGCCTTCCTGTATGAATTCCAGAATTTTCTTGTCTTTGAGAGCATAATATTTTTTCCCTTCTCTCCACTCTCCTTCTATGAGCCCTATTTCCTGAAGGACATTTACATGAAAATCTACAGTTTGGGGTTTTTTCTTTATTTCTTCGGATAATTCGCTAAGATATTTTTCTTTTTTTGATAGAGAAAGGAGTATTTCTCTTCTTACGTCTGAAGACAGTGCTTTATGAAATATTTCATCATGGAGCGGAGGCATACCCTCATTGTTTCGAGATTCCTATATAAACTTTATTGTTCGATTTTACTAGAATAACCGAAACATTTATATATTTGCTCTACTTCCATATTTCTATGAAACTCGAAACAATAATTGAAGGACTTCAAGATGTAATTAAAGAAGCAAAAAGCTTTGCAGACAAACCGGAAGTCAGAAGAGGTGCAGAGTACCTAGTTCCTATTTTTGGGATTTTCCCCTTCTATAATGACGTGTTCAAGGAGAAGATAGCGGCAACAGCTGATG
>JADHVG010000039.1 GCA_016784105.1 Candidatus Woesearchaeota archaeon | reverse complement strand
CATTCAAAGCAGTCACACAATTTAACGGCTTATGGAACATGATATAGATCTTTTCTTCTTTCTCAACTAGCTTGTTAGCAACATAGATCTTGTCCTTCCCAGAAGCCTTATCACCAATAGTAATTGTCTTATTGTTAACTCTAACCTTACCATCTTTGATTAATTCCTCAGCTTTCCTCCTAGAACAAAAACCATAATTACTTAACAGCTTTTGAACACGCTCAAGTTTTTCCATAAAGAAAAAGAAAGAAGACGAGAATATAAAGTTAACTTAAAAAAAAGAGAAACGCCGGGACTGTACCTGGCACGTTTTTGTGATATTTCTTGGCGTAAACAAAATTTTGATTTTTTTAGAATTAGTATCTTGTCATATAAATGCAATACAAACCATTTAAACTTTTCTTAAATAATTTTGGTGGATGACAAAAATTCAAGAAAGAAGTGAGGAGCTTTGAGGCGTAAAATAAGCTTATTTGATTGTTGTAAATTTCTTTAACTTTCATATTTTTTGCAAAAATTATTTTGGAATATTTTTGGGTATTTTGTTGGGTTGTTTGCGGGTATTATTTTTCCTTTGACTTGTTCTGGGTTTATTTCAATAGAAGTATCTGTTATCTTAAACTTGGAATTCTTAACGTTTCTTGCAGTAACACAACCATTTATGACATCTTCTGCACTGCCAACACTGAATTCTATAAAACTGCCTTGAAAGTTTTCCACATTTGTTAGCAATCCATCCTTGATTTCTATCTTGGAAGCTTTATCCACTGACAAGATACCATTTCGGTAAGCTATACCTGCACCATCATTAACACGAACATCACCCACCCTGATGAACTTAATAGCATCTAGAGAAAAACCATCATCAAAACTGGTAACTTGAGTCTCAGAATCATCTTGTGCAGTTTCAACATCTTCCCCTCTGCCAAGTTGTGTTAAAGCCTTGTCTTTCTCAACTTGGTTTAAGGAACTCCACTTTTCTTTAGGGATTTTGTCTATGTTAACAGAACCATCTTTTTTCTTAAATGCTAACTGGTCAGCTTTTAACTCACCCAAACGATTGAACTTGGAAATTTGGTCAAAGTCTAGTTGGTCATTAGGTACTGAAGATAGGTCTCCGTGTTGCCAATCAAAGGAATCCAGGTTAAAACTAGAAGGTGTGCCGAGACCATCATCCGGAGCAACGTTATTCTTCGCAAGAACTGGAATAGAAATCATAATAATAACTAGGATATAAACTTGTAAAATACCTCTTTTTAAATGCATATTGTTAATAAAAGAATTTAATTATATAAACCTTATTTAAATTTTTTATCTAAAAAAGGAAAATAAGTATTGAACTTTTCTAAATCTGTTCTTGGAGGTCCACGTATCCTAGTTTCATTACTATTTGGATAGATTAAGCTAAAAGCAGGTACTCTGCTTACAATTCCTTCTTTTTGATTCTTAGCCATAATATTTCTTAAATCCTTTCCGTTTTGTGAATAATTTCCTATATCAATTAAAATAAATTTATCAATATCATCCCCATACCTTTCTATTAGGTCACACATAAAACTATCTGCAAGATCATTTTCTTTAATTACAGATTTTTCTATCCTCCAATGTACCAAACTAGTTTTGCCAGAATATACTACATCTCTTTTAAATTTCTCAGGAGTCCATCTTGTAGTCTGGTCTATTCTTGATGTATCGCAGGGATAGTTTGCGCCTGCATAAGCTTCATTAAACCCAACATCTAATCTTGCAAGAAGTGATGGTTGTGTTTGTTGAGAAGTTTCTGGTTTTACAGTGTCACAATCTGCTTGATTGTAGATCTCATTAGAGGCTATCGAAACAGGTCTAGTAGGTTTTGAGGATTGTGTACTACAAGCTACTTCCAAAGGTGATTCCACGCTTCTAGAATCATACTTGATGCTGGGTCCTGCTAGGACAGCAGCTCCGGCTGCTAAACCAATAGCTATATTTAGATACTTTCCCATCCGAATCAGTATATTTCTTGTTTTCCTGGTTTATAAACCTTTCGGTATTTTAACTATGAAACAGTGGTGAAAAAGTATTGAGATTAGGATTAAAAGATTGAAGTAAAGTTTTTATAGAATTCTTATGCAATAAAATGTTATGGTTAGAATAGTTTCATCTAGGATCAAATTAATATTCTTTGTATTGATTATATTTTTGATTATAATTGTATTGGTAACGGTAGGTCTGGTTATAGGAGTTTTTTTATTTATTCCTTTGGTGCTGATGAGTTTCTTTATTCGAATGTTTGTAAAGCGTAAACAAAAGTTTAATAGGAAGGAAAAATCAAGAAATATTGGAGAAACAAAAGTTATTGATGCTGAATTTGAGGAAGCAAATAATACCAAGAACTAAAACTATTAGCATGAATAAATCTAAACACCTCCAATTATTTATCTCTTCTTTTCTTTCTATTGTTGCTGTTTTATTATGGTCCTTGTTTTCCTGTTGTGCATGAGATCTAACGTGGTGTAGATATGATTCATAAAATTTTTATTGCAATTTTTCATTAATCGTTTTTAGGTTATATAAGATTATTCTCTGAAGAACTTGATTTAGTTTTTTGTCTTCTCTTTTTTTTGATCCTTTGGTTGAGAAGACATACTCTTCCAATAATCCTAAAGGGATGTCAAGTATTGGGATGTCTTGAGTTCTTAACAAGTGGAAAGTAATAAGCCGGGTGGTCCTGCTGTTGCCATCTTCAAAAGGATGGATGTGCTGGAACTCATTATGGAAGTGTGCTGCGAATTCAAGAATTTGTTTTAATGATTTTTTTTTGCTTGTGAATCCATTATATTTGTCCAGAAGAACTGCAAGCTTTGGCTCAATCTCATCTATTTTGGCAACCTTAAAATCTGGATTGCCCCTAATATGAACTCCCTTGTCCCTTATTCTGCCAGCCATATCTGGTTTGTGTTGCATTGCAAGAAAATGATAATTTAGGATAGCTGCTTTGGTTAGCTGACTTTTCACCAAGGAATCCTCTGCCATTTTTTGAATTGCTTTTTGATAGTTTTGCACCTCATGGACGCTCTCGAGGTCAATATCTCTTGGAACAATGTGCTTTTTGAGCAATTTTATAGTATCCGGCAACGTAATTGGATTTCCTTCCAGGCTCAAGCTGTGATGGATAAAACGAATCTCAAATTCTTCTGTTATTGCTTGATACTTTCTTTCATCCTTCCTGCTAACCCTTTTCAATTTTTTTAATTCTCTCTCAATATCATCAAAATATTCATCTTTTTTTGGCTGTGCTACCAGTACCTTATATCCAAAATACGCAACTAAATCTCTAAGAAACGAGTTGTAAGGGATAGTTGCCTCAAGCGGCTTTCTTGACAAAATGATCAACAACCCGTATTTGGAAAGGATATTCACATATTTCATAAATCTTCTTGAATCGATGTGAAAATTTCCAATACCGAACCTTTTTTTTAAGAATGCTTTGCTAATAAATAATGCAAGTTTTTCATCTAGAAGCTCATTGTAATTAATTTGATTGGATACACAGAAGCGTATGATGTTGAATGTGAGATCATTCTTTTTTGAGCGCAATGCTTGGAACCCATACTTGCTTTTTTCAACAAAACCTTTCTCAGATAAACTTAAGAGCATCTTGTAAATTACCTGATAATCTGCATGGCTTTTTTTGAAATTCCTTACTATCTCCAAAGGCTTTACTGGAGTGCCTTTCCCATAAACATATTCGAACACATCATATTTGGTTACCATGCAAGTATTAAGAAATATTCATTAATAAATGTTTCTATTATACTATAAATTTCAATTTTTAATGTAAAAAATAGGTATTTTGAGAATAAATTTGTAATGTTTATTTGTATAATACGTTAAATTTATAGTTTTTATGTAAAAAAAATGCAAAATGCATCAACTTTTATAAGTCAAAATTTAAATGATATTTGAATTTCAACAAAATAAAACATTATTTTGTTACTATCAATAAGTAGTAAAACGCCGGGACTGGGACTTTCATCAAAGATTTCGTTTGTAGGACTGAACGAGTTTACGAGAGAATGTCGTACTTCGTCGTCAATGGGCGAAACCGTTGTTTTGAACCCAGATGCCCCGAAGGGCCAGCCTTGCTTCCTGGTCTGCGAACATAGTGAACACGTGAGACTAAAAGTCTTACAAACGTGCCGGCTGAGTTACGCAGCCGTTCCAGGGCTGTGCAATGCCAGATTATGCGATCCCGGCTTGAGAATTAGAATTCAAATTCCATTTATAAAACTTTAGAATGAAAAAAAGTTTGTAGATTAGGCTACTGAATTAACAATCAAGATTTATTACGAATAGGTGTATTCTTAAATATTTTTGAAAAGAAGGCTTTTATCAATACTTTTCCGTATTCTGGTCCTTGTTTCAAGTAGCTTAGGTTGGAAGTTCCAGATCCTCTTTTATGATAATTTATTGGTACCTCTGTTAATTTGAATCCAGAAATGTGGGATTTTATAGGTATTTCAATATAGATCCCAAATCCGTTGCTCTCTAAGTTTATTGTGTCCATCACTTTTTTTTTGAAAACTCTAAAACCAGATGTGAAATCCTGTAGAGGAATGGAAAGCAAAATTCCGAAAATTTTGTTAAAGGTCCTAGAAATAATACTCCTACTTAGACCCATTTCAAATTTACTTCCAGGAATGTATCTTGACCCACAAACCATATCATATTTTTTTAGGAAAGGTAAGAATTTAGTTATCTCTTTTGGGTCATGAGACTGATCTGCGTCCATAGTAATGATTGTGTCTCCCTTAGCTAAAGAAAACCCTTCTTTGAAAGCATAACCCACTCCAAAGTTTTTTTCTCTGTTTATGATTTTTAAATGCTTCATTTTTATCTTTTTTAACTCCTCTTTTGATCGACTAGAAACAGCATCATTAAGAACAATTATTTCATAATCCTGGCCAAGAGTTTCCATAACCAACCCTAGTTCAGGCAACAATTTTTTTAAATTATTTGCTTCATTCTTTGCAGGTATAATCACAGAATACATTTCCAATTGGAAGCTTGAATAATACTTAAAATTATCTAAATAAAAGAAGAAAAAAGAAAGAAATTATTTTTTCTTTCCTTTTGGTGCAGGAGCACAACAAGCTTGACAAGCACCACAGTGAACGCTTGCTAATTTAATAACTCCCACTAGCAAGAACAGAACAGTGTACCAACTTAGACCCCAAAAATCCCATATTCCTTGGTCTTTTAGCAAGAACAAGATACCTACAAGCAAAGTCATCATGCCTGAAATTTTACTGCATTTTTTACACATTCCCATTTAAACATCACCTTTTTAGTTTTTATCTACTTTTGGGGAGTTCTGTTTAAATACTTTATTGCTTGAGAATTAGTAGTGAAAAATCATTCAAAATTCCTTCTTGCGCTTTCAAGATGCTCCCTATAGGAGTCATAGTGATCTGCGCAGATCCTTCTACCATTCCATTCATTAGTGGCTTCCCTCGTGCACTTCGGCTCGTGACATTCCATATTCTTCAGCTTAAGAGTAATATTCTCTCATAGTTTAAAAGCGTTTTTATAAAGTTTATATAAAAAGAATTAATCAATCATCTCAATCTCAATGTTAAGACCTTCAGGAATCGGAACACGCATCACAAGTCTAAGAGCACGCTCATCCAACCCTAAATCAATAAGTCTTTTATGAACTCTCATCTCATACCGTTCCCAAGTAGCACTCCCTTCTCCGTCTGGGCTTTTCCTAGTAGTAATCTTAAGTTTTTTGGTAGGCAAAGGTATAGGACCTTTCATAACAACACCGGTCTTTTCGGTAATATCATTGATGTAACTACATACATCGTTGATTTTGTTAATGTCGATACTTGCTAATTTTATTCTTGCTTTTTGCATATTCGCCTACCTCATGAAAAAGGTTAATTAATCATGGAAAATAAAAAATGGAAGAAAATTATTTCTTCACTAATTCAATACACATCCCAGCAGCAACAGTAGTTCCAGAATCACGAATAGCGAATCTGGACATTTGCGGAATCTCTGATTGTTTTTCGATAACCATCGGCTGTACAGGTTTAAACGTTAAGATAGCAGCATCCCCATTCTTGATGAAATCAGGGTTCTCTTCTTTAGTTTGTCCTGTTGCAGGATCCAGTTTTTTGTCAATTTTAAGAACTTGACATGCAACCTGTGCAGTGTGTACATGGAAAACTGGTGTGTATCCAACACTTATCACGGTTGGATGGTTTAAGACTACCATTTGCGCGGTAAACTCAGTGGCTATTGTTGGTGGATTATCAACATGACCAAGGACATCTCCTCTAGCTATGTCTTTCTTCCCAACTCCACGAACGTTGAAACCAACATTATCTCCTGGTTCTGCACTTTGCAATTGTTCGTGATGCATCTCAATAGTTTTTACTTCTCCAGTAACTCCTTTACCCTCTCTTCCGGGAACGATTATTACCTTGTCATTAAGTTTCATGACTCCAGTCTCAACTCTACCTACAGGAACCACTCCGATTCCGGTAATGTTGTATACATCCTGGATAGAAAGTCTTAAAGGAAGTTCTGTTGGTTTTTCAGGTTCTTTAAGATTATTTAAGGACTCAAGAAGAGTCTTTCCTTTGTACCATGACATGTTAGCTGATTTTTCAGCAACGTTATCTCCTTCAAGAGAAGCTCCTGCAACGAATTCAACTTCAGCAGGTTTGTAACCAACACTAACAATCAGGTCAGAAACTTCTTTCTTAACAGCTTCAAATCTTGATTCTTCATACTTTGCCATGTCCATCTTGTTAACATAAACAATAAGTTGGCTGACTCCAAGAGTTCTACAAAGGAAAACGTGTTCCTTGGTTTGTGCTTGGATACCATCTGAAGGGTTTCCAGAAACAACAAGAACAGCAGCATCAGCTTGTGAAGCCCCAGTAATCATGTTCTTAATGAAATCCTTGTGCCCAGGAGCATCGATAACGGTGAAATAAAACTTATCGGTATCAAATTTCTTGTGAGCAAGATCTATTGTAACTCCTCTTTCTCTTTCTTCTTTAAGATTGTCCATAACGAAAGCAAACTCAAATCCGCCTTTTCCAAGTTCTTCTGCTTTGTCTTTTAATTTCCTCATTGCTTGTTCATCAATATTTTTTGTATCGAAAAGCAACCTACCTACTGTTGTACTTTTTCCGTGATCTACATGTCCCACAAAAACAAGATTCATGTGCGGTTTTCCTTTAGCCATTTACTTTACCTCCAAATATGTGTGTTTTTTTAAAAATAAATCCTATACTGGGAACAATAAGGTATTTATAAACCTTATGGTTGCATATGAATCGAAAAAATATTCAGAAGGAACAACTATTTGTTCTCTGTCATTTTGTTTTCTATCAGTTCAACAGTGCAAGAACACGGAAGCTTTTTTGAAGCTTTCAATAAAGCGTTCTTTGCAAGTTCAGTATTAGCAGCGTTAACGGATATCTGAAAAACAGTCTGTCCTTTTTTTATTTGAGCAGCAAGACCGATAGGCTTACCGAAAGACTTCTTCATTCCAGTACTAAAACGATCTGCTCCAGCCCCAGCCGCAATTGGATTTTCTCGTAATATATGATAAGGATAAGGTTTTATTTTTAGATGATAGGAATTAGTACCAACTCCTTTTTCCATAGTTCTGTTGGATGTTTGTCTTGCACTTTCTAAAGCATGATCTCTTATTTGCAGGTCGCTCTTAGACTTTAATTCTAAAGTAAAATCAAATTTCCTCTTAAGGTTTCCATTCTCAAAAGAAACAACACGAGGATTAGGATTCATCCTTATGAAAGACTTGTTTTTATATTTAGAAACTCGAGTGTAAGGTCTCTCAATTTTTCTATATGCTGAAAATTTTCTGATTCTTGCCATTTTTATGATAATTTGGAACTATCTCCAATTTTTAAATCTTTCTGCTTTTTACTAATAGAAAACTATATAAATAAGATAATGAATGAAATTCTAAAAAGAGGTATAGTAATGCGTAGAAATAAAAAGGCTTCTCTCGAATTGTCAATTAGAGCAATTGTTATAGTTATTTTGGCCATGACCTTGCTAGGTTTGGGTTTGGGTTTTGTGAGGAACATGTTCAAGGACATAGGTGGAATAACAACCGATGTTTCTGAGCAGATAAGGCAACAAATTCTGGATGACCTCATAACCAGCGATAAAAAGATTTCTTTTCCAAAAACACAAATAATCATGGACAAAGGAGGTTCTGAAATTCTCACAGTAGGAATAAGGAACAAACAAGATTCTTCTTTAAATTATAGAATAGAATTTAATACCATTTCCGGACCAGAAGGAGATTTATCTGGAAGTTCACTTGACGAATGGTTCCAATATTCCACAGCAGAAGCCAGCCTTGTGGCGGCAGATTCAACAGTGAGAAACATAAGACTTAACATACCTTCAAGAGGCACATCATCAGGATCTTACTTTCTTACGTTCGATGTAATTAACGTTGATTCCTCATTAGGACAGCCAGACTATATTTACGGACAGAAAGATTTTTTCATAGTTGTAAGAGGATAAAATGAAGAAAAGATTAACTAACCAGCAGGAATTTGAGATCATGAAACTAGTCTTGGATAAATTCTTGTGGTTAGGATTTATAGTGATGGGCTACGGGATGTACCAGATGTTCGCGACCAGCATTCCGATGGGTCTTGTGTGGATTGTTGCGGGATCATTATTACTGGTGCTGTTCATGATGCTAATTGTTAAAGAATATGAAGTGATAAAGTAATTCTTTTTAGTAAGTTTTTAATATATCCTATTGTAAAGAAAGTAGTATAAAGAAAAAAGGTGTTTAAGATAAGATATAGCTTTTTATTTTTGATAGTGTGTTTGTTAGCGGTCCTTTCTATAACTACTTCTTGTTCCAAAGCAGAATGTAAAATAGCATCCGATTGCGGACAGCAAACCTGTTCATCTGCATCCTGTTCCGACAAAAAATGTGTTTACAACCCAATCCCTAACTGTTGCGGTAACAAAATAAAAGACTCAATAGAAGACGGTAAACCAGGAAATTCGTGCACTTGTCCCCAAGACTATGGAGCATGCTCCGGGAAAGCAAAAATTGAAATTGGAAGCAGGACAACTGAATCAGAATACTTACAAAAATTTTGCCAGAATGAAGAATGTATATTGGGAGTTCCTCCAAAAAAAGTGAGACCTATAACGTTACTTGATGAGAATGATTTTGGATTTTTTATATTGGAAACAACAGCTACTTATAGCGAACCTTTTGATGTATCAAGGAACACTTTTGCTTTCAGGTTAAGTCTGAAGGATGATGATCTGGACTTAATACTCCCAATAAAGATTAACAAGATCTTACTCACTGATGGAGAAGTTTTGTTTGGTGAGAAAGAAGTTAGTGCAACAATCAACGAGGTTGGAGACACAATCACCATTAACGTTCCAGTTAGCTATATCTTGCAGCAGCCGGAAGAAATTAGAGGTTTAACGTACAAGATAAGCTATGAGTATGAGAAACGTGTTAAGGATAAAAGATTGGAAGATGGAACTTATTCCTATAAACCAGAATTAGTGAGGGATGATTATCAAAAAAGGTTCTCCACAAAAATAACTTTTGTCAAGACAGGTGAAGAATGAACAAAAGGGGAATAGAACTTTCTGTTAATTTTTTAGTTACCGTAATTATCTCTTTGACCATATTTATGTTTGGAGTTAAGTTCATATATAATATTGCATCAGAAGCAACAGAGCTGGAAGGATTAACAACAGACCAACTGGATCAAAGGATAGGAGAACTTCTATGCGAAAGTACTGATCGGATTTGTATTGGAATAGACAGGAAAACAATACCTAAAGGGAAATTTGACATATTCGGAATAAAGATAGTTAACATACAAGATAGCCAAGAATTTGAAGTGCAGATTACTCGTCCAGACATACCCGGATATACAAAAAATAATAATCCTATTCTAGAAGATGAAATTGACTGGAAGCCGAGAAACCGTGCTGTGATGTTAGACAGAAACCAAGAAAAAGAAGTAGGGATAGGAATAGAAGTTCCAAAAACAACCAAATCTGGAACCTACATCTTTGATGTGAGAGTTGTACCTTACGACGAATTACACAAGTTCTATGTGGATGTTCCTTAATTGCACAATTCTGAGAAACTTTTTGCTTCAAGAGAAGCCCCACCAACCAAAGCACCATCAATGTTCTCCATAGAAAGAAGTTCTTGAATGTTTGCAGGTTTAACAGAACCACCGTAAAGAATTCTTGTTTTATTGGAAATAGAATTATTGTATAATTTTGATAATAATTCTCTGATGAGCTTATGAACTTCTTCTGCTTGTTCTTTAGTTGCTGTTTTACCGGTTCCTATAGCCCAGACCGGTTCGTAAGCAATAACCATATTTTCTATCTCATTCTCTGGAATGTCTTTCAAACAATTCTTAATTTGGTCCTCAATAATCTGTGTTGTTTTATTATTCTCTCTTTGTTCTAAAGTTTCTCCAACACACAAGATAACTTTTAGGCTATGCTTTAATGCAGCATTTAGTTTATTGTTGATTAACGTATCATCTTCATCATAATATTGTCTTCTTTCGGAATGACCTAAAATGATGTATTGGCAAAACTCTTTTAACATAACAGGAGAAATCTCACCGGTA
>JADHVG010000038.1 GCA_016784105.1 Candidatus Woesearchaeota archaeon | reverse complement strand
TGAACATGCTAAAAACATTTGAAGGTTGTGGATTGTCTGGAACATCAGAACTTTCACTAGGGCTTTCCGCGTAAGTTTCTTCAGAAGGTCCTTGAGAAAAAATATCTCCTTTGTTTGAAACTATTTCCTTTTCTTCAGAAACAGAAGAGATAGCTTTTGATCCTACCAAAGAAGATAACATAGAAATGATATTCTTTATCTCTTCATGCGAATCCTCTTTTGTATCAATCGTGATTTTCATAATTTATTCATTTTGGAGTGAAAATATAAACTTTTCTATATTTTTTCAGCGATAATTTTAAATATGAAGTTCCTTTACGAGGTGATAAAATGAAGGATAACGATACTGACGGAATCTTTAAAGATTTTCAGGGAAAAGTAAAAAACAAAAGTAAAACAGAAAATGAGTCTTTTATGTCCAAATCGTTAAAGAAAACTTCTTCTATATTCAAAAAAGATGAGCGAAGTGAGGAAGAGAAGTTTAAAGACAAACTCGAGTTAAAAAGGAAGATTCTCGATGAAAAATACAAGAGAGAAAGGTCAAATATAGAAGAACAAAGGAAATATCTTGAAGAAGGAAATAAACATAATCCTATACAACATAAACAGTATGGTATTGAAAGGGTGGCTTACCTTGCAATAATTCTTATTCTCGTAAGCTATATCGCAGTGGATTTTGGTTTCTACCACAATACTCCTTCATTAAATGTAGAAGAAAACAGTGTTTCAGGTAAGGTAGTTCAAGAAAAAGCAGTCATTGAACCTTCAAAAGAAGAAGTTAAAGTAGTAGAAAAATCAGTTATAGAAACTGCTCCCGAGAAAGAAGAAGTTGTAGAAGAAGCCAAGGCTCCAGTGAAGGAAAAGCCATTGAAAGGTAATGTTGCCTTGCAAATAGATGAAGTTGTTACTAGCATCAGTGAGAATGATGATGAACTAGGATACATAGATGAAATCAAATTCACCATAAGCAACGGAGCTACCGAAATATTAAGGCCTTCAATCAATGTGTATGCATACGATAACACTTTGGATGATTTCTGGGAAACAAAAATCAGAGGAACTTATACTAATTCAGGAATAGCTGCAGGTACCGTGAAAAAAGGCAGCATAAAACTAAGCCCAAAAAGTTTTAGGAATCTTAATGTTGATAAGACAGTAAGACTACAAATGAACGATACTTCTGCCGGATATTTAGCCTCAAAAACAAAAACAGTAGAGATTTCTTAAATTGTTTTTACTTTAAAATAGTTACATAATAGAAAGGTTTAAAAACTATTTTTGTTTTCTTTTTCTAATGGAATACGATGGAGCTACAGGTTTTAGAAAAGGAATAATTGCTAAATTAACAAACGATGCGATAATCCCCCTACTTACTTCTGAACTTAGACTTAATAGTGAATATGGAGAGCTGGTTAGAGAAGTTAATCCTCTCAAGTTTATGGATTCTGTCAGGAATTATTTAAGCTCACACGATATAACTGTTTCGAAGAAAAGAAAAAAAGATGGGTTAGAACTTATTCTTGGAGAAAAACCGGAACCGGAACAAACTAGAGTAGACCAAGCAAACAGAGTACTTTATCTAGCAAACAAAATTTTACTTACCACTAGAGAAACTCAAGTTCCATCAAGAGATTTTATGGAAGCAGAAAAAGGACCCCAGGACTATCTTGATTCTATGTTAGGAGCAATGAACCCACTATCTGGAGAGGAAATAATCCAGTATGGAGACAGAATGTCAAGACTATTGACATTGGATTCTGCAAGAAACTTTGTTCCCACTGCATTAAATGGATTTAACGCATTGTCTCAATGGTACCAATCAGAAGAAGATAAAGTTAAGAAAGGAAAAGACGGATCCTACAAAGATTTGGATTCCTTAAAAGCAGATTATAAGGGAATGCTTACACAAATGTTAGACCTAGTCATTGACTATTCAAAAGAAAAAGGTTCTTTTGGGCTTAATCAATCGGGTAAAGCTAGATTTAGTACCGAACTTATTGAAAAAATGGCAGATGTTGTCAAAGAGAAAGGAGGATCTTAATTCATCTAGAGATTCTTTGCCAACTCATCCATAAATTATTTATCACTTCTTGAAGTTCCATACCTTTTATTTCTGCTATTTTCTTATAGCTCTCTACAATAAAAGCAGGTTCATTTCTTTTGTCTTTGTAAGGACTTAAGTAAGGGGCATCAGTTTCCACAAATAATTGAGTTATAGGACACAATTTGGTGTTCTCCTGGAATTGAGTGCTTCTTGTTATGGATGTTGGTGCTGTCAAGAACCAGTTATTATCTATTATTTTTTTAACAAGAGCTTTTTTCCCACAAAAACAGTGCATAACCACTTCCTTTAATTTAGTGCTTTGAATCATCTCTATCGTATCCTGCTCCGCTTTCCTTGAATGAACTATTATCGGTTTGTTTACTTTTTCCGCTAAAGCCAACATCTTCTCAAACAAATCCTTCTGTTCTTTTACTTTATCTTTAACCCAATAATAATCCAACCCTATCTCTGAAACTGCTGCTATCTTATCCTTGTTTTTTTCTATGAACCTTATTTCTTCATCAATATCAAAAGGAGAATTCTCAAAAGGAATATGGTCTTCCTCAATCTCTTTCTTCAAAACCTGAACAGGATAAATTCCTAAACAAGCTTTCACAATATCATACTTTTCAGCTAATTGTAATGCTTTACGGTTGGTCTCAGGATTAATTCCTGCTGTAAGGATCGCTTTAACATTGTTTTTTCTTGCATTTCCTATTACCCCCTCTATGTCCTTTTCAAAATAGCAATGATCCAAATGAGAATGTATATCTACTAACATAACAACAGTAGAAAGAAAAATGTTTATAAAGATTGTTGAATTATTCGAGTTATGGACAATGTAAGAAAATTTGGATCTTAAGAATTCTAGCAACACGTTAAACTTCACTACACTTCGTTATCATAAAAATTAAATCTTATTGGGAGAGTGCAAAAAAAATGAAAAAAATTGAAGGAACAACAATTAATGGAAAAACAACTATTCAAGAATTAGTTGAAAATATGGAAAATTTTGGATTTCAAGCTACTCAGCTTAGCAAAGCTGCATCTTTGATAAAAAAGATGAAGAAAGAGAAAGCAACAGTTTTTCTGGCTTTTACTTCTAACATGGTCAGCTCAGGTTTAAGGGAGATCATAGCAGAACTCGTGAAAAAAAAGCTTGTTGATGTTTTGATAACTAGTGTTGGATCTATAGAAGAGGATGTTATGAAAACAAAAAAAGACTTTTACCTAGGAGATTTTAATGCTGATGACCTTGAGTTAAGAAAAAAAGGGATTAATAGAATTGGAAACATATTTGTTTCTAGTGAATGCTATGAAGCTTTGGAAGATACTCTTCAAGGTTTCTTCAAAGCGATTTATGACAAACAAAAGGCATCAGGAAAGATGATAAGTCCCAGAGAGCTATGTTTTGAGCTTGGAAAGAAAATAAAAGATGAACGTTCAATACTACATTGGGCTACAAAAAATAAAATTCCTATTTTCTGTCCTGCAATCACTGATGGAGCATTAGGTCTTAACCTTTATTTTTTCAAGCAAAAATTCCCAGATTTTGGGATAGATGTTTCTGGAGATATGAAAGAATTGGCCGATATAACCTTAAATGCCGATAAAACCGGAGCCATAATCCTAGGAGGAGGAACCGCAAAACACCATACAATAGGGGTCAATATCTTAAGAGAAGGACTGGATTATGCGGTTTACGTTTCAACAGGGACCGAGTACGATGGATCATTGTCCGGTGCAAGACCCAAAGAGGCAGTGTCATGGTCTAAAGTAGGCAAAAAAGCAGATCATGTATTTGTGGAAGGAGATGCTACCATAATATTTCCATTGATTGCATCCGCCATATTATAAAATGATATTATACCTAATAGCTTTTCTGACAGGAATCTTCGTTAAGATAGTTGATACAGCCGAAGATGAAAAATTAAAAACTTTCAAAGAAATAAACTATTTTTTTGCAACAATTTATGGAGTACTAATTGGTTTTGTAATAGCTAACTATCCGAACGTTGCTCCACTGTGGATAGGTGCTATCCTGGGAGTTGCTTTAACAGGAAAAGTTGATGCACCATCTCATAAACTAGGAGTTCTAGTCGCACTAATCACAACTATCGCTTGGACATCCAATGATCTCAATTATTTTTTGGGATTAAATTATGGTTTATTATTGTTATTCTCAGCTGCTTCATTCGCTGATGAAAAAATAGACATTTTATTGCACAAGATAAAAAAGAAAAACCTTTTCCAAAATTTACTGGAAACAAGATTAACCTTAGAAATGGTTGCACTTATTGTTTCTTTTCTAACCGGAACCTGGGAGATATTCTTTGCGATACTCTCGTTTGACATAGGATACCTAGGTTCAGAACTAACATTTAGAAAAATAAATTTTTAAGCTTTAAAAAAAGTTTTTTTGTAAAGATTCCAAGTTCTGATAAATTCTGCGTGAGGCCAAGCTAGTGGAATAACACTATACGCTAACCCCCTCTTGAACATTTCGTGTTTGCGAACATTCTTGATCATAACTAAACGATCTTCCCTAAGTAAACCAGCATCCCTAAAATCTTTAACATATTCCTCAAATTCTTTTTTGGAAGCTAGGTGTTCAGGTAATTGGCTTTTATAGCTTATTTTCATAACCCAACTAAGATATTTATCTGCTTTTTTCTTATTCTTTGTTTTTATGAAATGTCTGCATAACATCAAGGTAAAGTGCGGCCAAGGACCATGACCCCCGTTATTCCTACCAATATATTTTAGATATCTGCAGATCCCTCCAAGCTTTTTATCCCATAACTGTTCTTCAATAGCTTTAACTGTGCTTTTTATTTTGCTATTAGTATCTTTTACCACATTAAAATCTGCTAACGCATAATTACTTGCATCTATTTCCCCAACAATAGAGCTAGTTTCCTTAACTCTTATGGTCTTGATAAATATTTTTTCTTGAGAATCCCACATATACTTCAAAATTCCTGATTTTATCTTGCTAGATATCTTATCTAATCTTACCGATCCTTTACCCACAGATTTAGCTACACTTGTCAGTTCCATCATCGCAGCGCAACAAACAGCATTTGACCAAATCTCCAAACCATTCTCAATAGCGGGATATTCATGAATAGAATTAATTGTATACACTAAATTTTTTTCAGTATCAATATTTTTAACAATGAATTCAATAGCTTTAGAGATATTTTTCCAATATTTCAACACAAACTTTTTGTCACGTGTGGATTTATAGAACCTTGCAGCAGAAAAAAGTATAAGACCGTTACCATCAATCTGCAAAGGTTTGTAAGAAGCATCTTTTCCTTTAGAATCTAATCTCTGAGGGAAACTTCCATCCTCCTTTTGATGCTTAAAAGCAAATTCCAAGGCAGCTTTAGATTCCTCCAAAAGTCCTGCTGACATGAATGCCAAAACACAAATTGCATGATCCCTTATGTAAACATAAGGATACCTCTTATCTGGAAAAGACGCCAAGAATCCACCATTTGCAAGTTGCAATTGTTTTAGTATGCTTACACTTTCCCGATAGATTTTTTCCGCTTTTTTTATATTCACCATTCAAACTATCTATTTTTTTACTATTTGGCTTAATATATCTTTGGTTTCAGTATATAGTTTATCGAATGAAAAATGCTTTTTGGCAATTTTATGATTGTAATCTGCCATTCTTCTTGTTTCCTTTTTATTTTTTAGAAGTTCGTAAATACGTTTAGCAACTTTATCTGTAACTTTACCAGTTATCACAAAAAATTTGAATTTATAATTTAATATTTCTTTCAGGATAGGATAATTATTGACAAATAGTGGTTTTTTATGAACACAACTTTCTATTACCGGATTTCCAAAACCTTCTATGTCTGAAGGAAATGTTACAATATCAGATATTTTGTAAAGATCATCAATATTATGACCATACATATCCCTTCCAGCAAGCAACCTCACATTATGTTTTTTTGCAAATCTCTCAACTTCTTTGCGATAATTATTTTTTTCTCTACTTGTGACTAAAAGAAGATTGTCCTTACCGCTTAACTTATCTATCTTCTCCACTAAAACAATAGATCTTTCAATATTTTTTCTTCTTAAGAACCTAGTGGGTTGTAAAAAAAGTAGCTCGTCTTCTTTTAATCTTATATCCTTCCTAATTTTTTTGTTTGAATTGGTTTTCACTTTAAAACGAAATTTGTTGTACATCACCTTAGAAGATATCCCTTTCTTCTTTCTCAGTTCTTTCTGTGCTCTTTTGTTGATTGTAATATGGAAAACATTCTTTAATTTCGGAGGGAAAACCGGATCTAAGATTTTTTTAGAAAAGCTAGTTTGTTTATACTTTTCACGCTCCCAGTAGAAATCATGGCTCTGAACTATAGTAGGGATTTTAGTTTCTTCAATTATTTCTTTAAGAGCAACACTTAGAGGTATGTTAACCGGCAAGCTCAAAACATTGGTTATCATCAAGACCTCAATTTTATTTTTTAATAAGTACTGGAGGATTTTAGATTTTATGATGCTAGATTGTAAGTCTATTTGCTTTTGTAATCTAGTGATCTTATACTTAGAGATGTTTTTGTTAAAAAAATCTCTTCTAAACTTCTCTGATTTATCATTTAAATGGTTTGCTTCTTTAACCTCTAAAAATCTGGACTTAGGTTTAGACTTAAACTTTCCTGCAATCAGAAAAACTTTATGTCCCAGATGATTAAATGAATCTTCCCATTTTTCTGCTTCTAAAGAAACACCATCCGTAAATCCAAGTCTGGAATGGATCAAAGCAATTTTTAAAGATTTCATAAGAATAAATTACCTTACTACTCCCTTTTTATACTTTATCAAATTTAAATAGAAATTCTTTTAAATATGGCAAGAGGTCATTTATTTAATATGCAATTCGGTTATAATTTTTCAAATCAATGGGCAGGGGAGCCATTCAATTATGATATGGATAAAACTTTCAAGTTGCTTTCAAAAACTGGGATGGACTGTTTAGAAGCACAACTGGCAGTTGTAAACGTAATGGACCAACACGGAAACATTAACCTGGAGGGTAAAAAAAAGTTTTATTCCCTTCTAAAAAAGTACAATATCAAAATAGGTTCAGTACATGCACCTTATCCACAATTTAGCCCGCTTTATCTTGATTTTTCTGAAGGAGACTGTTTTAAAAAATCTATGGCAACTTTAAAGAATTCAGCAAATATAGCAAACGAGTTAGGAGTGAAAACTTTAGTAGTTCACCCAACCCATCGCTTGGGTTTCTACAAAGATGCAGCTAAACATGAGAAAAAAATAACAAAAATCATCATAAAAAATTTTTCAATTTTAAGAGATTATATAGAGAAAAATAAGTTTGATTTTATAGTGGGATTAGAAACCATGGAACCTACTAGAAGTCAGAGATTAATTGTTGGAGACAAACCAAAAGAAATGATGAATTTAATTAATTCTCTGGAGAGTAAACAGTTCAAGATCACATGGGACATGTGCCATACGTTTAGGTCTTTGGTTGCGTACAATCTAAAAATAAAAGACTTCAAAGAACTAGCAGAGCATACTTGCCACATTCATTACTCCTCTTATTCCACCGATTACGGACAGTGTCACGTACCCACCAATTTTGGAGATAAAGACACAATACATTGCATGCTTAAACTTCTTAAAAATTTCAAAGGAATGGTGATAAATGAAATTTCCCCTTCCATCCTATGCTGCTTTGATCCAAAAGTAACAATACAAGACTGGCTAAAACTCATCCTTAAACAATCAAGGGAGGACTTTAACAAATGGACGCATTAATCCTTGCTGCAGGTTACGGTAAGCGGCTTATGCCACTAACCAAAAACAAACCTAAAGCAATGGTTAAAGTAGCAGATGTTCCGATTCTTGAAAGGGCTTTGGACAAATTAAGAAGATGTAACATCAAACGAACAGTTATAATAACCGGATATCAGGAAAAAAAGATAAAAAACTATTTCGGATCGGAATGGAACGGGATGGAATTAGTGTACCGGAAATCTTCTTGGTTTGGAGATGGCATCTTAAAATCAATCATAAAAGCAAAAGGGTTGTTCAAGGGTAAGTTCCTATTTCTTTGCGGAGACCTCATACCCACTACCCAAACCCTAAAAGATATGATAAAAACCCGAGGAGATATTGTAATAAGTGTAACCACCCTTAACCCTAGGGACTCAGTAGTTGCAAAAGTTAACAGGAAAACTGTAAAAAAAATAGGCATGTTTGGAGAATTAACAGACTGCAATAAAGCAGTAGCACCCCTAGGAATCTATAATCCCAAATTTTTTGATGCAGTTAGTTGGTGCATAAAAAATAAGAAAACTCACAGACCTGATGCCATCAACTGTATGATGAAAAAAGGCTACAAAGTAAAAGCATTCAATCTGGAAAAAGACAGCCTAATAGAAATTGACACATTAAAAGATCTTAAATTCGCTGAAAAAATAATATTTCAAAGGTCAATAGACTCAAGATTCAAAGAAGAGGATAGAACTATAATCTTAGATTATCTCAACTTACCAATAACTAAACCAGTAACCCGGTTGTTCGCAAAAACAAAATTAAGTCCTAACAGTATATCCATTATAGGTTTGTTCAGCTTTATTCTGGCAAGTATATTATTTTACAATCAACACTTCATCATTGGAGGATTACTTGCCATGTTTGGAAGAATACTAGACTCAGTGGACGGAAAAATTTCTAGATTAAAATTAATGAAAAGTAAATTAGGTAACTTCTTAGAGAAAACAACAGATACTCTAGGAGATGTGATCATAGTTATTGGTCTTGCTTTAGGACTTCAACAGTTTTACAAAGATAACTTAATATTGATATTCGGTCTTTCTACTATCTTAGCATTATTCACAGCCGGACACATAAGCAGGTGTTTATCTTCCAATTACGGGAAAACTCCAAAAATAAAATACTTAAGAAATGTTTGGGACCGGTACTTGATTTATTTTGTTTTGATGATAACTTGTATTATTGGAATTCCTTTAGCAGGATTGGCTTATTTCGCTATAGCATTTGTATCGTTCCTTCTAGCTAAAATTTTCCAATCCGCAATAGTTATCTTCAATTACGGAAAGAACGAAGAGGGTCAATCATAAACCCATTTGGGGTCTTTCTTAAATTTTTTTCTATAACCAGAGATTAAAGCCATTGGAGGTCTTTCTTTTTCTTCTATCTTATGATCTACAAGATGGTATTCTCCATTTGTCCTTTCAGGAACTTTGTAAGCATTGCTTACCTCCTGCACCAATACTAACTTACCCAAAGTATTGGCTCTTTTGACAAAAACTTGTAGAATCGCATAAGCCATCTTACTTAGCTGAGTAAGGCTTTGATGCCTGTGCAACCTTTTGTCTAAATCCACTTGAGCTATTTTTGATAATCCAAACTTTTTGTTTATATCAATCAGCATTCCAGTCTCCAACCCATAACCAGAAAAGATAGGTATTTGCTCTAAAACTTCCCTCCTTGCCGCACCTTCCCCACTTAGGGGGCTGATAAACGCTGAAAGGACAGGGAAATATTGATTGATTAAAGGTCTTATCAACATCTCTGAAACTCTTCCCCCTCCAAGAGGCTCACTACCCTCAACATGCTGCACAGGCCGGGCATAAAAGGGTTTTACATAACCTATCCTCTTATTTTCCAGTAAAGGACCTACAATCCCATAAACAAACTTAGGATGAATATTTTTAATATCTGCATCAACCCAACAGATTATGTCTCCTTTAGAAACGTAAAGAGATTTCCATAGGTTCTCCCCTTTACCTCGATGATTGCCTCTACTTCTTAAGATCGTAGAATCCAGATAAACTTTAGCCCCTGCCTTCCTGGCAATTATCCTAGTCTTATCTTTGCTTCCGGAATCAACCACAATAATCTCATCAAGAAGACCATATTTATCCATAAGTTCTGATTTAAGGGTTGTGATGACATTACGGATGGAAGAAGCTTCATTAAAAGTAGGAATGACCAGGCTGATCGCTATATCTTGTTTCTCCTTCAATCTAAGAAGTTTTTTGATATTTGAAAACGAAGAGCACTTATATCTGTTATTCTTGAACCATTCTTTGCTAATCATCTAAAAAAGGGTTCAATTAATGTTTTTAAATCTATCTTTCAAAAAAGATAAAATTGAGATCTCACATAAAAAAAGGAATTTTTGAAGAATAAACAAAATTTATAAAGCTAAAAATAATGCATTCTAAAGATGAAACAAACCATAGAAACAATAAAAGCCATGAAAGGTTCTATCAAGATAACTATGCTTACAGCCTATGATTATCCTACTGCTAAGCTACAAGATGAAGCAGGAATAGATATAATACTTATCGGAGACAGCTTAGGCATGGTGGTGTTAGGTTATGAGAATACATTATCTGTTACAATGGACGATATGATGCGGCATACTGGAGCTGTTGCAAGAGGAGCAAAAAATGCACTTATTATTGGAGATATGCCTGCAGGAAGCTTTGATAAAAAAGAAGATGCAATACTAAACGCTGAAGCACTGATGAAACTTGGTGCGGATGCTGTCAAGATAGAAAAAAAACCAGATATAGCCAAAGCATTAGTGGAAAATAACATTCCAGTCATGGGACACGTGGGATTAACGCCTCACACTGCAAAAGAATTCAAAGTACAAGGAAAGAACGAAGAAAAAGCAAAAGAGATAATAGAAGAAGCAAAAGAACTTGACAGAGTAGGCTGCTTTTCCATAGTTATTGAATG
>JADHVG010000001.1 GCA_016784105.1 Candidatus Woesearchaeota archaeon | reverse complement strand
TAACATATCTTTACTCATTCTGTAAAGTTTATATTCTCTATTTCGAGTATTGGATACATTTCTAACTGTTTCGGAAAAGGCAATTAAAAAAAAATCTTTTACATTTTTATCTTTAATCTTGTTAATATTATGTTTAATGACAGATAAATCTGTTATCACATTTGGTTTAAACCAGAATTCAATATTAAAAAAATCAGGGGTATCAATTTTTTTCTGTTTGGAATCTACTGAATTTTTATCAGAATTGCACTGAGCAATTAATTTTGTATATTCTTTTTTTAATTGTTCTGGATTAATAGGGGTTGTTTTAACTTTTGATATTAAAAGTGCAAGAGGGTTTATATCTATACCATAAGCTTTTTTAAAATTCTTATGAATAGAAGCTTCTAAAAGTGCTGTGCCTGAACCCATAAATGGATCTAAAAGAATTTCTTTATCTTTTCCATACATTTCTATTAATCTTCTTGCTACTTGAGGAATCATCATAGCAGGATATGTATGGAAACCATGATTATTATATTTAGTAAATGATTTCCTAAAGTCCCAACTTTCGTCTTTAAATTTTTTGGGCTTTTCCATTTGTAAGTTTGTTGATTGCATTTTCCCCCAACTGTGTTAATTCATATAATCTGCCTTTTCTTGTATCTTCATTAAGGCATTTTACTAGTTTATTTTCTTTTAATTCTTTAAGAAACATACTAACATGATTTAAACGTATCCCTATTTTATTCGCAATTTCAGATGGAGTTACCGTATCTTTTCCGATAGCTTTGATTATCTTTAAGCGATATCCACTCGATTTCAATAATGATATTGCGTTTACCATCTCTTTTTGCATACCTCATAGTTAAATACATTAATATATATTCTTAGCCACAATATAGATACAATATTAATACATATATAAATGTTTCGTTAAGCCCTCGATTCTGTAAAGAAAAATATAAAGTGCGTAGCACCATAAGAGTGTGCCCCGTTTTGTTTTAGAAAATCCCCCTTTTTGTTTCTTTTTTCTAAAAAGAAAATAGTGAAAATTTAATTGCGTATAACACCTATTTAGCGCGGTTTATTTCGTTATGTGAACTTATTTATGGGTTATTGCGAAATTATTTATAGGGATTGCGCTAAATAGGATGGATGGAAAGTTCAATTGAAGGATTTGGGGGTTTGTTGAAACTGAAGGGGTATTCTCCAAAAACAATAAAATCATATCTGAATATTGTTTCAAATTTTCTTAAATCTAAAAAAAGTGTTGAAGAGTTTCTGTTAAAAAAATCTGATAATAGTAGGTCTTCTGTTAGAACTTCTTATTTTGCTTTGCAAATTTATCATAAAGAATTTTTGAATAAAAGTTTTAAAGAAAAAATTCCTTTGGCTAAAGCTCATCATAAGCTTCCGATAGTTTTAAGCAAAGAAGAGGTTCAAAAAATGATTAATTTAACATTTAATATAAACCATAAGCAGGTTATAATGTTCCTTTATTATGCCGGGTTGAGGCTGGATGAATTGATAAATTTAAGATTGGAAGATATTGATTATGGGAGGGAAATAATTCACCTTAAAAAAACAAAAGGAAGTAAGGACAGAATAATTTTTTTGCATGAAAGGTTAAAAGATATAAAGCCAATGCAAAACTCTGTCTTTAAATCATCAAGAGGAACCAAATATTCTCAAAGGTCAGTCCAGGAGATTGTTAAAAATGCTGCTAAAAAAGCAGGAATTAAGAAAAAAGTGACGCCTCACACTTTAAGGCATAGTTTTGCTACTCATTTATTAGAAAATGGTGCAGATATTAGATATATTCAGCAGCTTTTAGGTCATAAAGATCTTAAGACTACTCAAATTTATACTCATGTTGCTAATAAAGATATAAAGAACCTTGCAAAACTGTTATGATGGTCAAAAAAGAGATTCGTGTTATTGGGATTGATGATGCTCCTCATAAGTTTAAGAAGAAAGGCGATGTTTTGATTGTTGGTTCTATTTTTCGTGGTGGTTGTTCCTTAGATGGTGTTGTTTCAACTAAAGCAAGAGTTGATGGTAATAACGCAACTCAAAAAATTGCAGAGATGGTAAACAAGTGTCGTTTTAAACCTCAACTTCAAGGTATCTTATTGGATGGCATTGCTGTTGGTGGTTTTAACATCATTGACATTAAAGAGTTAAGCAAAAAAACAAAGATCCCGGTTATCATCATAATAAGGAAGAAACCTAACTTAAAGAAAATAAGAGAAATTTTGATTAAAATAAATAAGAAAAATAAAATAAAATTACTGGAACGTGCTGGAAACATAGAAAAAGTTGGAAAAATATATTGCCAGTTATCTGGAATTACTTTGGAAAGAGCAAAAGAAATCCTTAAAATTGTATGTACAAAAAGCAACATCCCAGAAGCCATTAGGTATTCCCATATTATTGCTGCCGGAATAGAGTTGGGGGAAAGTAAAGGCAAAGCATAAACCAATAATCTTATAAATATAAAATAAATAAATTCAATTCTAAAAAATGAAAGTGAAAAAATATGATCTTATTGTTATTGGTGCAGGTGCCGGAACCAAGGTTTCAACTCCTGCTTCCATAATGGGCAAGAAAACTGCCATCGTAGAAGAATGGAAGTTAGGTGGAACTTGTCTGAACCGGGGTTGTATTCCTTCTAAGATGCTGATTCATCCTGCTGATGTGATAATGCAGGCTAAGGAAGCAAAGAAGCTGGGAGTTAACGTAACTGTTAAAATTCCTAGTTTTAGTAAAATAACTTCAAGAATCTCTAAAGTTGTTGATTCTGATTCAAGTTCTATTGGAAGGTCTTACAAAAATGCTAAAAATTTGGATTATTATCATGGACATGCAGAATTTGTTTCTGATAAAGTTATCAAAGTAACTGGGAAGCTGATAACTGCTCCAAAAATTGTCATAGCATCAGGAGCTGAGAAAAATGTTCCACCGATTCCAGGCCTTAAAGGAACTCCGTTTATGACCTCCACGGAAGCCTTAGGAAGCAAGAAACTTCCAAAGAAACTTTTGATTATTGGTGGGGGATATATTGCTTGTGAGTTAGGTCATGCTTATTCTTCTTATGGTAGTGATGTTACTTATTTATTGAGATATCCAAGATTCCTTGTGCGCGAAGATCAAGAAGTTTCCGAAGTGTTCACTAAAGTTTTCAAGAAAACTCATAAAACTTTATTTGAAGTTGGTGTTGAAAAAATAGCTTATAATAACAAGAAGTTCACAATAACTATCAAAGATAAGAAAAATAAGATCAAGAAAGTTTCAGGAGATGCTTTGCTTTTAGCTACTGGTGTGAAGCCAAATTCTAAGAATCTTGGTTTAGAGAATACTAAGATCAAAACTAACAAGTTTGGTTTTATTAAAGTTAACAAGCATCTGGAAACAGCTGTAAAGGGAGTTTATGCTATGGGGGATGTTGTTGGAAATTACATGTTCCGTCATTCTGCAAACTTTGAAGGAGAATATTTACTAAAACAATTGTTCGGAAAATCAAAAAAACCTATTAAGTATCCTCCGATGCCTTACGCGGTCTTTACACATCCGGAGATAGGGGCTGTAGGTCCAACTGAAGAAGAGTTAAAAGCTAAAAAGATAAAATATGTTACAGGTATCAATCTTTACAAGCAATCTGCCCAAGGAATGGCAAGACTTTCTGAATTAGAATTTTGCAAACTGATATTAGATAAAAAAACTAAAAAGTTAATAAGTGCAAGAATCCTAGGGGATGAATCAGCAACAATGATTCATCAACTTATTTATGCGATGACTTTTGGTGCAACAGTAGACGACCTTCTGAATATGATTTATGTTCATCCAGCATTGCCTGAGATTGTTAGGAATGCAGCAAGAAAAGCTAAGATTCAATTAGGTTAATTATTTTTTTAAAGAAATTTCTTTTATTATTTCTCCTGTTAGGTCATGAGCAGAAGCATCTTTTATCTTTACTTGAACTACATCTCCAAGCTTAAGATTTCCTTTTACTGTTATTGGTTTGTACGCAAAATTTCTTCCAATAAATGTTTGGTCTTTACTTTTCTCGTCTATTATTAGTTCTCCTTCCCAACCAATCCATTCTTTGTTTTTCTTGGAAGCTATTCCTAAATATAGGTCGGCCATTGCTTGACTTCTTTCCTTCTTTTCATCACTAGAAATTTGACCTTCCATCTTTTTTGCCAGGGTATTTGGTCTAGGGGAAAATCTTGCTACGTTCAGTACATCCGGTTTTGTTTCTTGTATGAGATGTAAAGAATCTTGGAATTGCAGTTCTGTTTCACCTGGAAAACCAACAATGAGGTCTGATGCTATTGTGATGTCCTTTACGTATCTTCTGAGCTTGTCAACTAACTCTCGATACTGATGCACAGTATATTTCCGATTCATCTTTCCCAGAATTTCATTGTTTCCGGATTCAGCAGGTAGGTGGATGAACTTGAACATCCTATCATCTTGGAATATTTCTATTAAGTTGTCTGTTATCTCGATTATGTGTCGTGGGTTGGTCATTCCCAATCTTAGTTTATAGTCTCCAGGAATTTCATCAAGTATTTTTTGGAGAAGCAAGTGTAGTTTTCTTTCGCCTTTATCAAGGCCATAAGATCCATTGTCTTGTGATGTTAACCAAATTTCCTTACAGCCAGATTTCAATGCTTTTTTTATCTCATTTATGATAAACTCTTCTGGATAAGAAAAAATGTCTCCTTTTATTTGTTTGACAGAACAGTAAGCACAGTTATCTGCACAACCTGATGCTATTGGAATTATCCCTATGACATTATTGGTTTTTATTTTTGGTAAGATTACTTTGTTGATTCTTTCTTGGGTTAAAGCTTCTAAAAAATTTCCTTGTAAACTTTCTTCAACTGCATCCACGATCCGGTGAATGTTGTGTGTGTTAATCAAAGAAGTATCTTCATGTAGGTTTCTTATTGGTTTGATAATGTCTTGGGTTATGCATCCCGTAACGATTAGTTTTTTGTCAGGATAGTGTGTTACAATATCCTTAATGCTCTTCAAAGCAACATTATTACCCTTAACTGTACAGATGTTTATTATGTTGACATCTGCGTACTCTGGATCATCCACAATCTTGAAGCTTGCTTCTTGCAATAACCCCATCATGCTTTGAGTTTCTACCAAGTTTGCAGTACATCCATGCGTTTGTATGAATACTTTTGTCATAGAATGATATTATTAAAATCACTTTATAATTTTTTAGATTGTTTTAAAGAATAATTATTGAAATGGAAGTTTTGTGGGTTCTTCTTGTCTTTTGAAATATCCGTTTTCTGCTGCTAATCTTCCAGTTTTTGTATCTGGATTAGGGTTTGGACAAGGACAATAATCTAATAGTCCTGCATCGTCATCGAAAATTTGCCAAAACAGGTCATATCCTCTGTTGTTCATGAATTTTTCAAAGCTGGTTCTAGGGTCAACAGATATAACTCTATCTGAAGATTTATTAGCAAGCTTTTCTCCAACAAAAGCATCTACTCTTGGGAGGATATGTTCAGTCAGGGCATAATTAATTGCCACTGAACCTGCAAACAAACCAGCAGCTACACTTCCAATAACAATAGAATCTGATTCCATAACATATAGTTTAGTCTAAGAATCTAAATAGTTTTTGTAATCCAAAAATAAATAAAAAAAAGAAAAAAATTCACCTCTTTTTCCCTATAAGTAAAAATAAAAAAATTTATTGAGCAAAATCTATGCCCAACTCACTGCTTATTTCGTTGCCTGCTTCTTGTGGTGTTTGTTGGGTTTCTTTTCCAATTATCCACGGACTCTTGACACCGGTTATTATGGTCATTATTGTTAGCTTTCCTTTCATTTCATCTGAAACTCTAGCTCCCCATATGACGTTTGCATCCACATCCAGGGATTCTGTTACCATCTCTCCAGCTTTCGATACTTCGTCTAGTGTCATGTCTGGGCCTCCTTCAATGTGGATTAAAGCACCAGTGGCCCCTTTGTAGGATATCTCCAGTAAAGGGTTGCTTAATGCTCCTTTTACTGCTTCATCTACTCTGTTTGTTGTGTCCGATGCGCCAACACCGATAGCAGCTACGCCGCCATTTGTCATGATTGCTTTAACGTCTGCATAGTCTAAGTTAACTAGGCTTGGTACTGCAATCGTTTCAACTATTCCTCTGATCATTGTTGAGATTAGTTCGTTTGCAACTGCAAAGGCTTGTTGTACTGGAAGATTTCCAGCGATGCTCACAAGTCTATTGTTGTCAATAACGATAACAGTATCGGAAACTTGCCTTAATTGTTGCAATCCGAATTCTGCTTTATCGATTCTAGCACGTTCTATGCTAAAAGGCATGGTCACTGTTCCAATAACTATCGTTCCCAGTTCTTTTGCTGTTTGGGCAATTACTGGAGCAGCTCCCGTTCCTGTGCCTCCGCCCATACCTGCGCAAACAAATACCATGTCTGTATCTTTAAGAGCTTCCTTGATCTCTCCCATACTTTCTTGTGCTGCTTCCGCTCCTTTGTTTGGGAATCCTCCACAACCAAGACCTCTAGTTAGATCTTTTCCGATAAGAAATTTTTTGTCAGATCCTGTTAGGTTCAAATGTTGTTGATCTGTGTTTGCAGCAATAATTTCTGCACCTTTGATACCTTTTTTGTATAGCCAGGAAACCATGTTGCTTCCTGCTCCTCCTACTCCAAAGACTTTGATGTTAGCTTGGCCTACCATGCTATCTGTGTCATAGTCTATGTTTTGGGAATTTTTAACCGCTTCTTTTACAATAAAATCCATTTTATCACCTCAATACCTAACTTGGTAGTATTTTATTATTTTTAGTATTAATATCAATTGAGCAACTAGTATATAAATGTTACGATTTTGTATACTAGTTTACATTTTTTATTAAAATATTTAAATAGTTTATAAACAAAATCAATATTGTCAATATAGAAAAAAAATAAATTAAGGTTCAATTTTTATTTTATCTGATACAAATCAGCTTCCATAAACACTTTATTTATCTTAACGGCTAACCCTTTCTCTTCTTTCATGATTTCTTTAGAAGTTAAGTTAGCAATACCTAGAGCAACAAGTTCATCTTTTAGTGTCATGATTGCAACAACGTCTTCTTTCTCAATATCATCATTTAATTTGGTAATTCCCGGAACGTTTAATGATGCGCCGTGACAGATTGTGGCAACTGCATTGTCTAAAACCCACACTTTTTTTAGATGCAAAGTTGCGTTTTCTATTGGTTGTATTATTTTTCTTAGAAATTTATCCTTGTTTTCTTCTTTATAGAAGTAGTAAGCATCCGCAAGATCTTGTAGGGTGAATAATGTATCTTCTCTAAACGGTCCGGCTTTTGTTCTTCTCAGTTCCTGCATGTGAGCCCCAACCTTTAGTTTTTGTCCTAAATCATGTATTAACTTCCTTATGTAAGTTCCAGCTTGACACCCAACTCTGAATAATAGGTCTTGTCCATTTTTTTCCATAATATTCCAATAATATATTTCTCTTTCTCTTAGCTGTCTTTTTATCGCGCTCTTTAGTGGTGGCATCTGTTTTATTTTTCCGGTAAAAAATTTTTTTATGTTACTTTTTATTTTTCTTTCAGAAACATCTTTGTGCAGATGCATAATTCCCACGTACTCTTTTCCACTATTCAATAAAGCCTGTACGATTCTTGTTCCTTTTCCAAGTGCTGTTGGCAAAGAACCATGCACCCCTGGATCTAGTGTTCCTGCGTGACCGGATTTATTTATATGGAGTATTTTTTGCACAAAATCGGCAACTTGATGGGACGTTGGCCCTATAGGTTTGTTTATGTTAACAATTCCGTAATTGATTATTTGTTCTGTTTTTCTATCTTCTGGGTTGCATCCTAACTCTTTGTTTGTTGTTGCTTCCTTTTTGACAAGAACTTTTCTTTCTATTTTTTCAAATGGTAATTCCATGCTAGAAAAGAAACCATGTTTTTTAATAAAAGTTTGTGTTATCTAATGGTATAAATAGAATTTTACTTTTCTTAAAACTTTTTTAGAATTCTTATTGACTTTTAGGAGCAGTCTGTTGTTTCTGTACGTTCTTTGGAATCGATTCTTGTTTTGGAGCTGCATGATGCTTCTTTGCATCTTCTTTTAATTCTTTAATCCCTTCTTTTTGAACTTCTTTAGCTTTACCTTCTTTCTTTTCTTCAACTACTTCTGCATCCTTAACTTCTTTTCCAGCTAGAGCATCTTTAACATCTGTTGTCTTCTTGCTTTCTTTTGCTGGTTCTACTTTTGTCTCTGCTTCTTTTTGTTTTTCAGTATCTTCTTTTTTCTTTTCTCTTTGCTTTAGGTTTTCTATAGCCCTTTTAGCTTTTCCAGGAAGTTCCACTAATTCAGCAACAACTTTTCCTTTGTTATCTTTGGTAACATTGACCTTGATGTGGTGTGGAGGACTTTTTATTCCTTTTTTCCACAATAATTCGTTTGCATAACGACCTATAGAAACATCTTCTGATTTCATATGTTTGACAATAAATTGTTTTAAAGCTCTGACTGCTTTAGGAGTTCTGTTCCAGTTTGGAGCTTTAAGGAATTCTTTTCTTAAAGGAACGTTATAAGTTCTTTCTAATACATTTTTTGGAGCTGTTTCTTTTTTCGCCATTTTTAATCTGTTCCGCCTATTCCTGGGTCAAAATCAGGATTCAACATTGCACTATATCCAGTACTAAATATTTCTCCTCTCCCCACAAGACTAGCTAAAGCTTTATTATATAGAGTTTCAGGCATTTTGAATGGTTCTGACCATCCATGTTCACTAGCAATATCTACCATAACCCTCTCTCCAATTGTTCCCTTTAATCCTTCGTAAGTTTGAACTTCACCATGACTTAAATTATTAATTATTAATGCTTCTGATATTCCTTCTTTCTGTTTTTTAGGAAATATATGTGCCATCTTATGCTTTGGTCTTTACTCTTCTCCAATTTCTTTTTACTTTAGTATGACGTCCAGGATGAACTTTTCGATTTTTACCGTATATTTTAGGAACTGTCCAGAAAGGAGCCCATCTAGTTAAAAGTGCTAATTTTGATAATCTTTTCTTCCGGCTTGGGTGTATGTATCGTGCCATTATACTCTCGTAATTTTAATGTCTTTTTTCTTGGGTGTTATTTTTTTTAAAATTTCTTTTAATGTGTTATCGTCAACTTGTGTGAGTTGCCCTGATTGTATCGCTTGTGATAATAAAACAATAATCTGTGTTGCTCTTTCCGGAAATGCTGTTTTTATATTTCCGTATCTTTCAAGAGCTTTTTTGGTGAAGACTTGTTTCACCATGCCTTCTAGTTGTTGTAATTGTTCCTGTGCTTGATGTTCTTGTGATTGTTCTGCTTGTTGATTTTGCAAAGCTTCAAGTTTTTTCTTTCTTATTGCTTCTAGCTCATCCATTTTTATGGAATCTATTCAGCTTTTTTTTCTTCTGAAGCAGTTTCTTTAGGTTCTTCCTTAACAGATTCTGCTTTAACTTCTTTTTTATCTTGAGTTGCTTCTTTTTTTGTTTCAGAAGGTTTTTCTTTAGCTTCTTCCTTAACAGCTTCAGTTTTACTTTCTGTTGCTTTGGCTTCCTTTTTTTCTTTTTTGGATTCTTTTTTCTCAGTCTTTTTAGCAGGTTGAGTTTTTGAGATTGATGATGCTATTGTATCCAGAAATTTCTTTCCTTCTGCGGTTATAACACGTCCTTTGTGTACATTATCTTTTTCTTGTTTTACGAATCCTGCTGCTTCCAGTTGTTGTAATACTTTACGTGCAACGTTTCCTGATCCTTTGTAGAAATGTCCTTTCTTTACTCCCCTATTTTTCTTTCCACCGTACTTGTTCCTTATTTTTTGAACTCCTACAGGTCCTCTTTTGTATACTAGTCTTAGAACTGATGCTGCTCTTACTTGCCACCACTCTTCAGAAAAAGGAGGTCTTTCCTTGTGCATTCCAGTTTTAGCGAATGATGCCCAATCTGGAGCTTTGAAACTATCAAGTTTTTTCATTTCTGCTGAAGCTTTTTGTATTAGTTCAGCAGGATCGCAGTTGTATATTGTTCCCATTTTATTGTAGTATGTCGTACCTTGCGGCACTAGATTAGCTCATATGAGCACAGTATTGGGAAAGATAGCTGATTTATAAAAGTTGTTGTTTATGCACTGGACATTCTGAGACAAGCTTTATAAGTTTGCCACTATTCTCATAGGTTATAATTAAGGTAACAATATTTATTTTCAATATAGAAATAAAATGATAACCAGATTAGAAAAACCCAACACTGACAAACAAGTTTTTGCTATTTTGAACCCTCTAGTAAAGAAATGGTTTCAAAAGAAATTCAAGACTTTTTCTGTTCCACAGCAATATGGTGTTATCCCCATACACTCAAGAGAAAATATTCTTATCTCTTCCCCAACCGGTTCCGGTAAAACCTTAACAGCGTTCCTTTCCATTCTCAACGAACTTATCGATTGTTCACAAAAAAAGTGTTTAGAAGACAAAATTTATTGTGTTTACATTTCACCCCTAAGAGCTTTAAACTCAGATATAAAAGTAAATTTGTTGGAACCTTTAGCGGAACTTGAAAAATTAGCAAAAGAAAAATTCGGGATAAGAGTTGGAGTAAGGACTGGAGACACAACTTCATATGAAAAATCTCAGCAACTAAAAAAACCTCCGCATATTTTGATTACAACTCCTGAATCTTTAGCTATAGTTTTGTCTTCTGTTAAATTCATTGACAACTTGAGAGATTCACAGTGGATGATTGTAGATGAGATTCATGCTCTTGCTGAGAATAAAAGAGGAACTCATCTATCTTTGAGTATGGAACGATTGCAAAGCATAGCTCCTTCTTTAACAAGAGTTGGTTTATCGGCAACCATAGCTCCTTTGGATGAAATAGCTAGATACCTTACTGGATATGAAGGAAAGCATGAAAGGCCTTGTAAGGTTGTCGATGTACAATTTATCAAAAAATTGGATCTTAAGGTTTTGTCTCCGGTTCCAGACTTGATAAACATTGATCATAAAAGTATGCATACTGCGATGTATGATCTTATGCATAATCTTATCCAAACTCACAAGACAACTTTAGTTTTTACCAATACTAGATCCGCTACCGAGCGTGTTGTTCACAATCTTAAAGATAAATTCCCTAAACTTTATCATGAGAACATCGGAGCACATCACGGTTCTTTATCCAAAGAGCATAGGTTAACTTTAGAGGATAATTTAAGGAAAGGTAAAATAAAAGTTGTTGTCTGTTCAACTTCTTTAGAACTCGGAATAGACATAGGGTTTATTGATCTTGTTATTTGTTTAGGTTCTCCAAAATCTGTTGCAAGAGCTTTGCAACGTATTGGAAGATCCGGTCACAGATTACGCGACACAACCAAAGGACGCATTATTGTTTTAGGCAGAGATGATCTGGTGGAGTGTGCGGTCATATTAAAGAGTGCAGTAGAAAAAAAGATAGACAAAATTCATATTCCAACAAATGCACTGGATGTCTTAGCTCAACACATTTATGGTATTGCTATACAAGATAGAATTCTAAAAAAAGATTTGTGGAAATTAGTAACGAGCTCTTATTGTTATCATACTCTTGAAAAAAAAGACTTTAATGAAGTCCTTAGCTATCTGGCAGGAGAGTATACTACGTTAGAAGATCGGCATATCTACGCGAAGATTTGGTATGATCCAGAAACCGGAATGATTGGGAAGAGAGGTAAATTGGCTAGAGTCTTGTACATGACCAATATCGGGACGATTCCGGATGAGACTTCGGTTATAGTTAAAGTTGGAACTGAGGTTGTTGGTACGATTGAAGAGGTTTTCCTAGAAAAATTAAGAGCAGGAGATGTTTTTGTTCTTGGAGGCCAAACTTATGTGTTTAAGTTTGCTCGCGGCATGGTAGCTCAAGTTTCTGCGGCCGTTAATAGATCTCCAACCGTCCCTTCATGGTTTAGTGAAATGCTTCCGTTGAGTTTTGATCTTGCTTTGGAAATAGGAAGGTTTAGGAAACTTCTTAATGAAAAATTTTGCGCAAAGAAAAGCAAGAAAGAAATAATGAAATTCATTAATGATTATATTTATGTTGATAAGAACGCAGCTTCATCAATCTATGAATATTTCAAGGAGCAGTTTGAGTATGCAGAAATTCCTTCCCATTCCAGGATAATAGTTGAGCATTATACTAATGAGAAAGGCCTAAAACATACTATCTTTCACACTTTGTATGGTAGGAGGGTTAATGATTGCTTGTCAAGGGCAATTGCTCTAGCAATATCCAGAAGTCAGCATCGAGATGTGGAAATAGGAATTAACGATAATGGTTTTTATGTTGCTTCCGATAAATCCATTAATGTCATGCACGCTTTTAAGCTTATTAAGTCAAAAGATTTTAGGAAGGTTTTGGATCTTGCGATTGATAAAACTGAGGTTTTGAAAAGACGGTTTAGACATTGTGCAACTCGTGCCTTGATGATTTTGAGGATGTATAAAGGAAGAAAGAAACGGGTTGGTAGACAACAAGTTTCTTCTATGATCTTAATAAGTGCAGTAAGAAGAATTTCTCCGGATTTTTCTATATTGAAAGAGGCCAGACGAGAAGTTTTAGAAGATCTTATGGATGTGGATAGTGCTAGCAAGGTAATTGAAGGTATTGAAAAAAAGAAAATCAAGATTGAAGAAATATCGACTGACGTTCCTTCTCCGTTTGCTTTCAATCTTGTTGCACAAGGAATTTCAGATATCTTAAAAATAGAGGATCGTGTTGAATTCTTAAAAAGAATGCATCAAAATGTTTTGGCAAAGATTTCTTTGAAGAAATAAGGTAATTTTAAATAGTTAGTTCCCTCATACAATTTTGGTGATATCATGAGACTTTTTAATTGGATGGAATCTAAGATTCCTAAAATGAAATGGTACGATATTGGTTTTGTTAAGTTGTCTGTTGCAGGTTTTGTTTTGTTTCTTGCAAAAATTTGGAGTGATTTGCTTGCTTTGGAATGGTACTGGTACCTTTTGATTGGAGTTTTAGCGATGATAAGGCCTTTGTATGTGATGTTTTCAGAATAAAATGCACGAGACGATAATATCAGAAAAGATTATTGATGCTGCTAAAGCGCAGGGGGAAGTAGAAGAGATAACTCTGGAAGTTGGCGAACTAGCTCACCTACCTACTCCGGAACTTATTGCTTGTTTGAAAGAACTTGTTAGCTGGAAGATAAATTATTCTGAGCTTAAATCTAAGGTTAAGTGTGAGTGTGGTTTCACGGGAAATCCTAAAGTTCTTGAGAGGGGTCACGATAGTTTTCTTATTGAGTGTCCTAACTGCAAGAGTAATGTCATGGATATTTTGGAAGGAAAAGACATAAACTTGGTTAGTGTTAAGGTAAGATAAGATGTGTTTAGCAGTTCCAGGAAAGATAGTAGAAATAGAAGAAGATATTGCTATTGTTGATTATGATCTAGAAGAAAGAAAAGGAAAATTATTAGAAAAATATTATTCTGTTGGAGATTATGTAATCTTGCAAGGGGGAATTGTAGTTACCAAAGTTGATAAAAAAGAAGCACAAGAAGCATTAAAGTTGTATAAAAGTTCATTGGGAAATAATTAAAGACCATTCAACCGGACCATTACTTTCCCAGTATATTTCTTTAAATTCTCTAACTGTGTTTCATTTAATTTAATGCAAGCAAAACCCCAGTGGATTGCTATGTTATCTCCTTTAGAAATATCTGGCAACATTTCTTTTAGGTAGACAACTGTTTTGGTTTCATCATTTTTTAGAAAATATTTTTCGTTTTCTTTTACTAGTTTGTTTGTTGATACTATTAGTTTATCATCCAAAACTTCTATTACGTTTCCCCACGAAATTCTGCAATTGTCCATGTTGTGCAAGGAAGTTTCAACAGAACCGGTAAGCATGCCAACTCCGACGTACATGACATTGAATAAGTGACAAGGTAATAATCCTGAAGGTAAGTTAGAAATTAACTTGTCCCCTATTGATCTTAGAAGTCCTCTAGAAACTAAATTATCTATTATTTTTTTGTTGTCTTCATCATCAAGATTATCTAACAAACTATTTCCCAACCAGTAAGCTTCAATAACTTCTTTATCAAATATTTCTTTACCATTCCTTTCAGCGATAACAGAAACATAGGGTAAGATTCCTTCAAACTTCTTTAGTAATTCTTCTACTTTGCTTTTATCTTCTTTGCTATTAAGATATTTCAAGAATTCCAGATGTGCATCTTTAGGGCCGCAAAAACATAAAGAATTTGTTATGTATGAAAACCTGGAACATAACTCAACTCCTTCCATGTTGACCAACTTTAAACATATACTTCAATAATTCTGATACTTTAACAAACCACACTATTGACATTATTCCAGCTATTATCAATAGTATTCCTAGTGATTGGTTCAGTGACAAAGCAATCCCTTTATACACCAAATTTAACAATGTAGTTATTGGACTTCCTAATGCTAAAACAGGAGCTGCAACACTCAATTTAACCCTTTTCAGCCCATTGTAATAAGTTAAAACATAACCTAGCAAGAATACTGATGTTATCAGTATCCATCCGTACTGTTCAATAGACATGGAAAATATTGAACTGAATTTTCCTGTTGAGATTAAGAAAACTAAAATGAATAATGAACCAAAGAACATTCTTCCAAAAGCAACGATAGTTCCTGATAATTCTTTTAGAGCATTCTTAGAAATCGCATTTTCTGCTGCCCAGAAGATTGTAGCAACAAGCACCAACACATGCCAAAAAGAAAATTCAAAACTTGGTTTTAACATCAAGTAATTCCCTATCAACAATAAACCTGCTCCCAGAATAAATCCCTTATTGAGTTTTTCTTTCAAAAACAATAAAGCAAATACTGAAGCGTAAATAAACAATGTTTTGTGTATAAAAGCGGAGGATGTTCCTGTTGTCATTTGCAATCCTTTGAAGAATAGTAAGAACGGTATGGAACCTCCTATTAGACCAATAAACATTAATTGTTTCCACTGTTTTAAACTTAATTTTCTTAACTCATTAAACTTGTTAAAGAACATTAAGATAGAAAACAAGAATAAAGCAACCACAATATTCTTAGAGAATGTAAATACGGATGAATCGAAACCTTTGACTCCAAATGCGTTGATAAATATCGAAAATCCTGATATTAAAGCTGTTAAGAAAACTAGCATTAGTCCTTTGTTGTTCATGTCATCACCTTTATTTCTTCTTTTATCTTTTTTAAGTCCCCTGATGGAGGAATTCCTAGTATTTTAATCTTTTTGTCCATTCCCATTTCTTTCATCAGTTTTAGGAAAAATCCTAGATCAAAATCGTGTAAGCTTAACATTTTGGTTGTTTTTATCTGTTCTATATCTGTGATTATCATTGGTTTTTTTATCCCGGAAACAACATCCAATATAAGTATCTCATCCTCTTCACATTCCAGTAATTCATCTGGGCTCCTACAATGTACTACATTAAACCCTTCCAACATAGAAGAAAGCTCTCTTGCTTTTCTATCTTCTTCTAAAAACTCATTTCCGAACACGTATAGGTTTCTCATCTTTAACAAACAATTTCCATAGTTTCTTTTCAACAGTAATGTAAGCAATAATTCCGCCAATTATTGCAATTAGTAATGTTGCAAGATCAAAATGTCCTTTTTTGTTTTTCATACCCATTTAACCTCCAAAAAATGTGCTGAACATGAGAAACATGGATCGTAACTCCTTATCAGTTTTTCTATGTCCATTATTATGTCTTTTTTCTTTTTCTTTATTATAGAAGGAACAAGTTCTTTTATGTCTTCTTGAACACTGAAAAGGTTTTGTGCAGTGGGAGTTATTATGTTCGCATTGGTAATGATTCCTTTTTTATCTAGGGTATATTCATGCCATAGTGTTCCTCTAGGAACTTCTATGCATCCTATTCCGGTTCCAGCTTTAACTTTTAATTTATCTAGTTTCTCTTCTTTTAGATTTAATGAATCACATAGCTTGATAGCCTCCTCGATGCAATGCACCAACTCAACTGCCTGCGCAAAATTATTGGTGTAAGGATTCTTTGAAGGAAACTTTATTTTAGACTTATTAAGAAGTTTTTTTGCTTTATTGTGCAATTGTTTTTTGTTATTATTTATACGAGCCATAGCTCCAACCTGATACTGGTAGTTATCATACGTTACAAAGTTTGCATTTGAATGTGGAACTTGGTACTCTTTGATATGTTCCCTATATTTTTTCTTTGTAGTTTTCATATTGCCAGAAGAAAACGTTCCATCCAAAACTGAGTATTTATTTTTATCAACTAAAGAAAACATAACACTTTCTGTTTCAAACTCAGGATAGTTGAGGGAAGAAAATAAAGAAAAGGTTTTGAGAGCATCTTCCCTTACTGAAATAAGAGTTTTCTTTACATTTTCTATCTCTTTTTCTTTTGGTATTTTGAGCCAACCGCCAACCGTTGCAGAAACTGGATGCAACTCCCGAGCTCCAAGTAATTTTATGATGCCATTCCCGCACTTCATTAAATTAAGAGCATTCTGCAACTCTTTCCGGTATTTTTTGGCCATTGCTAATGCGGAACCGTACCCTACATAATCGGGCAATGCAAGAAAGTACAAATGAGTTGCATGACTCCTTATTCTTTCTCCTAATGTCATTAATTCTCTAAGTTGCTTTGTTTGTTTGCTTGGTTTATAACCAAAAGCATTTTCCACAGCTGAAATTGCTGCAACTACGTGCGCACAACTGCATACTCCACAAATACGAGAAGTCATCTCGTGTGCTTCGTAATAACGACGTCCTTTCACGATACCTTCAAAATACCTACTTCCTTCCGTTGCCGATAGTTCACATTTAGTAACTTTATCGTTTTTTATTCCTAAGCTTAGAGAAGCGTGTCCTTCTATCTTGGTTATGTGGTTTAAGGTTATTGTTTTGCTCATCTTATTCAAAATATTCTTTTTTTCCTTTAAATGATGTTTTTAATCTGTTTGCGGTTCCGGTACTGCACATATATTCTTCTATCATCGGCATCTTTAATCCTACAAAAGTTCGCATTCGGTCTTGGATGAACTTATCATCAAAACCCCTATCACGTAACATCTTTATCATTAAATCCAGATTCATGTCTTTTGTAGGCCCTCTACATCCCCAACACTCAAACTTTCCGTTTATGCAAACAGCATCACATCCTCCTGCAGTTATTGGGCCTAAACATGGTTTTCCTAAATCAAGTAAACACTGATTTCCGTTTTGTCTGCACTCCACGCAAACAGGACTTTCAAAAGGTTTAGGTTCTTTTCCTATAACTAGGTTTTTAACAAAATTAACGATTTCTTTTTTGTCCGGTGGACATCCAGGAATATAATAATCAACTTTTACATGATCATCAATCGGACTTGCTTTCAGATCTTGTAATCTTTTCTGTTTTTTGTATATCAGATGTTCATAATTTTCTTTTAATGTATACTGTCGGTAAGCAGGAACACAACCGGTGGATGCACAAGCTCCTAAAGAAACTAAAAACTTTGAGTTCTTTCTTAATTTCTTTAACGTTTTAAGGTCATCGTTATCAGCAACTAGGCCTTCCATAAAAACATAGTCAAACTTTTCATCTATGTTTACTTCTTTCACGAAAGGGAATGCTTTTAGATCCACTAAATCTACCAGATCCAGAATTTCATCTTCATTGAATATCACGGAAAGTAAACAGCCTGCACAGCCAGTGATGCCGTAAAACCCAACTTTGAGCTTCATTTTGGCACCTCATCATATCTGAAAACCGGACCATCTATACAGGTAAATTTGCCTTTTATCATGCAGTGGCAGCAAACTCCTAATGCACAATACATCAGCCTTTCTGCGCTTATGAATATTTGTTTGTCGTTAAATCCTTTATTTTTAAGAATTTCAATCACATATCTCATCATGATGGGAGGTCCACAGATAAACACAACTCTATTATTTTTATCAAGGTGCATTTCTTTTAGTGCATCAGTTATGAATCCAACACGCATATCATGACAGCTCTGTCCGTGAGGAACCTTATCAACGCTAACATCAACCTGGTAATCTTTCTTCCATTTTTTTGTCTCTTTCTTGAATATCATGTCTGCCGGACTTCTATAGCCCAGGAACAAATTAACATCTTCATAGTCTTCTCGGTTATTTGCAACAAACTCTATGATTCCTCTTAGGGGTGCAACTCCGCATCCGCCTCCAATTATCAAGATATTATTGCCTCTTAACGACCGCATAGGATATCCGTTACCGTAAGGACCTCTGACAAACACCACACTACCTTTTTTCAACTTAGATAGGGCATTTGTTACATTTCCAACTTCTCGGATGTTAAGTTCAATGTATTTGTTGGAATCAGAACAGATAGAAATCGGGCATTCTCCGATTCCCGGAACAGAAACTTGCACAAACTGTCCAGGTTCGTGGTTTATCCTCATGTCTACTTTTATGGTGAAGCTATCAGAGCTTTCTCTTGTAAAGCTTAAAACCTTGTAGGGCTTAGGCAAGTAAGGGTTCTCAAAAGTTTTTTGTCTTTCCATTTTTAATTATTATTTATATTTTGATATTGAATTTTTTTTTATTGTTTTTATGTTGCCTGTCCATTGAATTGTTGGTTATTAATCTGTGCTTCTATTGTCTGATACTCTCATATTTTTTTTATTCCATTTCATTTATTATCTTGACAAAATCTATTCTGGTAGGACATCCTTCTATACACCTTCCGCAGCCAGTACACATATTCACATTATACTTTTCCTTGAAATAATCAAGTTGATGGTATATTCTGTGTTTGAACCTTTCTTCTCTTTCCTGTCTAAAGACATGATCTCCAGCTACTTTTGTAAATTCGGGAACTTGGCATGAACTCCAGCTTCTTTTTCTTTCACTTTCTTTTGTGTTTTTAATAGAAATTTCATCATGGATGCTAAAACAGTAGCACGTTGGACATAAGGCCGTACATGCCGTACATGACAAACAGATATCTACTCCTTTTTTCCAGTCTTTATGATCATATAGCTTGGAGATATCTTTTTTCTCTAATCTTTCAGTTCCAGGAATTGTTTTTTCAACCTCGGAGATTATCTCGTTTGTTTTAGAAAAGTATTTTGAGAATTTTTTTACTAAGAATTCTCCTTTTTTAGAACCTATTTCTGCTAGAAAGAATGTTTCATGGTCATAGAACATGATGTCGAAGAACTCCTCAAGGTTCATAGACCCACAGAAACAGTATTCGGATGGTGCAGAAGGACAATGATAACCTAACAAGAAACTGTTTTTTCTGGCTTCCAAATAATAAGGATCATTAACATCTTCCATGAAAACTTTGTCTTGATGTTGAATTCCAGCTAAATCACATCTCCTTAATCCAAAGAATGCTCTTGTAGGAGTTTTAAGTTTTGGAGTTATAAACTTCTTCCCGTCAAATTGAAACAAGGTTTCTTCTTTTCTAAAAAAATATTCTTTTACCGGGAAATAAGAATTCTTTTCCAAGTGAATATCTTTTACATTATTTATCTTTTCAAATTTAACTAAATCTTCTTTTATTGGGGCTATGAGTTCATAGCTACTTCTTACTTTTTCAAGAAACTCATTAAACCCCTTTTTCTGCAACTTAAAGACTTGCATAGAAAAAAACGAGGTTTATAAGTATATAAATTTGTTGATAGGATAATTTCAAAACTTTTTTATTCTCCAAAATCAAGATCTAGGAAATGGCAAGCATAGCTTTTTTTGAAACCAAGAAATGGGAAGAAAAACATCTCAAGAAAAGTCTAAGAAAGCATACGTTAAAATTCTTTGAAGGGCCTTTAGACAATGAAAACATTTCTGAGATTAAAGGTTTTGATATCATTTCGGTTTTCATCTATTCTCATGTAACTAAGAATGCATTAATGAAACTACCAAAACTAAAAATGATAGCAACAAGATCCACTGGTTTTGACCATATAGATATCCAAGAATGCAAAAAAAGACAGATTTCTATTTGCACTGTTCCTTCTTACGGGGAGAATACTGTTGCAGAACACACTTTTGGATTAATTCTTTCATTGTCTAGAAACATTCACAAATCTTACATTAGAACTTTAAAAAATGATTTCTCTATTGAGGGTCTTACTGGTTTTGATCTCAAAGGAAAGATCTTGGGGGTAGTTGGAGGAGGAAATATAGGATTTCATGTTGCAAGAACTGCAAGGGCTTTTGGTATGGATGTGTTAGTTTATGACTTACACAAAAACACTTTCATGGAAGATGTTCTTGATTTTAAGTATGTAACTTTCAACGAACTTCTTAAGAACTCAGATATCATAAGCTTGCACGTTCCACATAATAAACATACTCATCATCTAATTGATAAAAAGAATATTGCGAAGATGAAGGAAGGTGCTATTCTGATTAACACTTCTCGAGGCCAAATAGTCGATACCGATGCTTTGCTGCAAGCTCTTGAAACAAAGCATCTCAGCGGGGCAGGTCTAGATGTCATAGAAGGAGAAGAATCCATTAAAGAAGAGCATGAATTATTACACAGATCAAAAAATACTCAAAAGCTGGGGGATATCATTACTGCTCACAAGATATTTGACATGGACAATGTGGTTTTTACTCCTCACAACGCGTTCAATAGCAGTGAAGCTTTAATGAGGATACTTGACACAACTTCTGAGAACATAGATAATTATTTTAGCAAAAAACCTTGCAATTCAGTAAATTAGTTAAATTGTTGTTTCTTCAATCAAAAAATGATTTTAGGAATTACCGGGAATTTTGGAACTGGGAAAAGCACTGTTTCTGAATTGTTCAGAAAGCATGGTTTTAGGGTGATTAATGTGGATAGATTGTATCATGGAATCTATAGGAAGAATTTACTATTAAGATTAAAAATTAAGAAAGAATTTGGAACAACTGACAGAAAAAAACTAAAGGAAATTGTGTTTAATGATTCTAAGAAATTAAGAAAACTCAATAACATAACTCATCCAGTAATAATTAAAGCAATGAAGAAAGAGATTAATAAAATAAAAAAATTGGATAAAAAAGAAACTAGGATTGTTGTTGACATTCCCTTGCTGTTTGAAGCTAAATTGGAAAAGTACTTTGATAAAATTATGGTTGTTAAATGTTCCAAGAAAAAACAAATTGAAAGAGTCCTAAAAAAGAGGAAATATTCTAAAAAAGAAGTAATTCAGATAATAGATTCCCAGATACAGTTAAAAGAAAAAATCAAAAAAGCAGATTTTGTTGTTGATAATGATAAAACCTTAAGGAATTCTACAAATCAGATTGATATTATGATTCCAAAACTCTTAAAAAACAGACAAGTATACTCCTAACTATGAAAACAGCAGTTTATCCGGGAAGCTTTGATCCGGCAACTAATGGACACATTGATGTCATCAAGAGAGCTTCAAAAATTTTCGATAAGGTAATTGTTACGGTTGGTGACAATCCTGATAAGAAACCTTTGTTCTCAACAAAAGAAAGGTTAGATATGTTAGAGGAATCAACTAAAAAAATAAAGAATGTGGAGATAGATTCTTTTTCTGGTCTATTGTTGAATTACGTAAAAAGCAAGAACTCTAAGATAATAGTGAGGGGTTTGAGAGCAGTATCGGACTTTGAGTTTGAATTCCAACGTGCATTAATGAATCGAGTTGTTGATGATAGTGTAGAGACAATTTTTATCATGACAAAAGAACATTATGTTTATCTTAATTCTAGTATTGTTAAAGAGATGGCTAGATTTAATGGAAATTTGAATGATTTAGTTCCTAAGAATGTTGAAAAAGCTTTAAGGGAAAAGTATTCTAAGAAATAATTTTTTAATAAAATTTAGAAATATCTTCTTGTGACATTCTTCTTACTTGTTTGCCTTCTTTTGCTTGTTTTACTAATCTAGAAACATAACCTGCGATAACATTCCTTAGTTTAGGAGATTGTATGATTGCATGTTTTTTAAGTGCTTCTTTGTTTTTTGCAAAGTCTTCTGAGAATTCTTCTGCGTGTTCTTTGACAAGTTTTTTTGTTACTCTTTTAACTAGAACTGTTTTAATTCTTCCCATCTTTTTTTAGTTCCTCTTCTTGTCTTATTGTGATCGGGATCATTCCTTCTTGGTATTCCTTTTTTGCTATCTCTAATGGGCTATAAGATAACATTTCTAAGTCTTTTTCTGAGAATTTCATTAGTAAGGGTGCGCCTTGTGATATCTGTGTTGCTCTTGCACCGATGATTCTTGCCATTTCGTATTTTGTGTATTCCATTTTTAGAAGTAATAGTAGGATAAATGGTGGGTTTTTAAACCTTTCCATCTATTTATTTATAAATAATCTTCTAAATTCACCACTAAAGAATAATAAAAAAATGGAAAGGTTTATAAAGCAAGAAACTCTAAAATTCGCTATGACTTACAATTTTGGTATGAGGTTACAAAACGGGTTAGGGTACGCTATGACCTTATCAGATAGCCAGGGAACTCTCGATCCTCATGCACCAAATGACGTAGTAAAAAAAGTACAGGGAAAAAATTGGGCAAAAAATTTTGTTATTCCTAAAAATCCTGATAAAGATTATACTCAAGATTTCTTACTAACCGGTTCCGGAAATCTTGGTTTGTTGTATAGGGGGAGGCAAAAGTTGATGGAACACGGCAGATTATCCAGCATAGATCAGGTAACTGAGATCCTTTTGGACCATATTTGGGAGTCTAAAAACGGAAGCGATGCACAAATTTCTGGATTCATTGTTGCAGGTCCAACCAGAGATAAAGAACTAGGATTAGTGCACATTGATGATGCCCTCCATGAATCAGGTTACAAAAATTGCGTAGTTTCTGCTCAAGGAGGTTCTGGTTTTGACCAAATAGATTTAGCATTACAAAGCCACAAAAAAAACAGGGGGAACTTTGCCACTGACACAATAGATTACGCTACAACTTTAGCGATGCAGCTTGCAAGATATGTAGCGGAAAACGACCCTCAGGTAAATCAAAATTTACAATTGATGATTATGAAGTATGATGGAAAAAGGACAAAAGTTGGAATGTTATACCCTGCTGGAACCTTCCTTTCCGAAGATAAGTTCACAGCAAGCAAGTTTAGCAGGGATTATATTGAGATCATGTCCGGATTGCTGGATGTAGGACCAGAACCTAAGTCTTGGTCTGAACCGGGGCAATTTGGTGAACGAGATGTCAAAAAATTCCTTATGAAGAAAGGATTGATGGATTCCTCTCAGGTGGATGATGAAAATGTAGTTGCTACAAAAAATGATTTACTGGAATTAGACATGCTAACAGCGTTCAACCAAGCTGAGACTTACGATAGAATTATGGCTTCTTTAAGTTTTTTAACTGAGAACCCAGAAACAAACACACACAACGAACACATGGCTAGAAGTTTTTTGTCATTAGGATTAACCGCGTTATTGGACAAAAGCCAAGGATCATTCATCGAAACTTCAAAAAAGTTCAGACCATTAGCATCAAGAATTGTTGGAACTCAGGGGCTTTCTTCTTTTAGTTCTCCAACCATGTAATACAATCTTCTGTTTGATTTTCCTTTATTGTCAACTTTAACAAGTTCTATTTTCCCTATTTCAGTTATGTTTTTGACGTGAGCTCCACCATCTGCTTGAGTATCAATACCTACAATTTCCAGAATTCTAAGTTTTTCAACATTAGGGGGCATTTTATTTGCAAGTTTAACCATGTCTGGGATTTTTAGTGCTTCTTCTCGATTCATGTAACTACTTTTTACTTCAGCACCATTCTCAACTAAGGTGTTTGCTATTTTCAGGTATTCATCTATCTTTTCTCTGTCAAATTCTTCCAAAGAAAAATCCATTCTTGCTTTATCAGGTTCAATATTTCCACCGGTAATCTGTGCACCACCTTTATTATGAAAAATCGAACACAAAACATGAGCTGATGTATGGAGTCTCATTAACTTATAACGTCTTTCCCAATCTATTTTTCCAGTAACTTTATCTCCTTCCTTTAATCCGGGTTTAGAGACTTCATGCGAAATTTTCCTGTCAAACTTTCCTGCATAAACAACAGGATATTCTTCATTATCTTTAATTAACACTCCAGTATCACAAGCAACCCCTCCGCTAGTTGGATAGAATGCTGTTTGATCAAGAACAACATATTTATTATCTTTAACTGACTCAACAGTAGCTTTAAATTCCTTAAGATAAGAATCATCCATGTACAATGCTTTAGTCATAATATCACCTAAATTTAGAATTATTAAGTATCTTTTATAGTTTTTGAATTAATAATTTTTAAAAAGGACAAAAGTTTCTTGTTTCTATGGATGATTACAACTCATTTTTACTGGATAGCCCCTCATTAACAAGTCCTGACATCTATCTAAGGCCAACCAATCAAAGTTTGCTAATACTTGGGGGATTAGAAGTGATGGTTCTTGGTCCGGGTGACAAGGCACATGGCAGATTTCTCTGTCCAGGCGGCACAGTAATCGAACTTGGAGCAAATGTAAGAGAAAACGCTAACTATGGCACGATGATTTTTTCAGAAACAAATCTGGATTACACCGGAGAGGGGATTATTGTTTCTCTTCCTGCTTCAAGAAAACTTCAATAATCGAATTTTTATTTTCTTCTTCTTTAACTAAAGCACGTGCATACCCTAAGTTTAATGAAGCAATCTTGGCAAAGACTCCTGATAGTACGGTGTTCATCGCTTTAACACTTCCTCCAGAAAAAGGACTTTTCAATATCTCAACATCTATTTTTTCATTGAATTTTCCAGATGCTTTGAACGAACCATTGAGTTTTTTCCCAACATCCACAAAGCAATCACATAGCTGGTCAAAACTTAATTTCTCAGTATCGTAAAATTGTAAGTACATAAGATTTATTTCTTCTCCTAAATCGATCCCTGCGTTCTCAGATGCGTGTTTTAACTCTTCCAGAGAGATATTGTCAGAATAAGAAGCCATTATTTTCTCAAAGAAGCTTTCTTTGCTGATATCTACTGGAATGAACCATAATTTTGCCATTCCAAACTGTTTAAAATCAATTAAAGCCTTTTCTTTGATAATGGCAAGGTATTTAGTTATTGTCATCCGGTTTAGGCCAATATATTTTGCAATCTCAGAAGAACTGACTCCGAAAGGACTCTTTTTGACGAATTCCACTATCTTTTTTTCATTATCTGAGTTAAACATCTTAATTTACCTTGTTTTTAGCTATAAGAGGTGCATAGCTATTGCTTATATTTAAAGATTACTATTATTGATTATCAATAACCGAAAAGTTTATATATTCTGAAATGAATTATTGATTATCAATGTCTATTATCGGGCATTAATTATAATATAAAAATTTTGAGGTGAAACCAAAGTGGAACAGAAAATTGGACATTATTCCTTTATTGGAGGAGTAATTATAGCAGTTGTGCTTGGAGTAGCTTCCGGTAGTTTAGGAAATGCAGGACCTATGCTAGCTTCATTGTTAGTGGTGCTAGGTTTGATAGCAGGATTCCTTAACGTACAGGGAAAAGAAACCAAGGATTTTATGGTGGTCGCTACAGTTTTGATCATTGCATCATTCGCTGGGGATGCTTCAAGTACACTAGGATCTGTTGAGTTCATTGGTGGATACTTAAGTGGTATCTGGACCAATATGCTTGCTTTTGTTGTTCCTGCAACAGTTGTTGTTGGACTTAAACAAGTATGGGCTCTTGGACAAAACCAATAAGGTTTTTTCCTTTTTTTTCTTTTTTATTTTCAATAAATTCTTAATTATCAAAAAATTTCTATCTTATTATGAAAATATTAAAGAACATTGAACTGTTTGATCTATCATTATTTGTGGATAATACTCTTGTTCTTACTGATTTTCATATCGGTTATGAAGAAGCTCTGAATAAAAGGGGAGTGTTAGTTCCTCGCTTTCAATTTAAAGAAATAATTCTTAGATTAGAGAAGATATTTGATAGATTGAAGAGTAAGAAAATAGAGAAAATTGTTGTTCTAGGAGATTTAAAGCACGAATTTGGCATCATTTCCGAGCAGGAATGGCGTCATACTCTAAAATTAATAGATTTTTTTGGAAGGCATTGTTCTGAGATAATCTTGCTTAAGGGAAATCATGATAAGATCTTGGGGCCTATAGCTGAGAAAAGAAAAGTTAAGGTTTTAGAGCATTATAGATTAGGCAAGATCCTGTGCATTCACGGTGATAAGTTACCTATAAAAAAAGAGTTAGAAGGGATTTCTACTATTGTTATGGGTCATGAACATCCTGCTGTTTCTATTAAGGATAATAAGCGCGCAGAAACGTTCAAGTGTTTTCTAGTGGGAAAATGGGAAAGAAAGAATTTAGTTGTTGTTCCGAGCTTTAATTTAGTAACAGAAGGAACCGATGTGTTAAAATCTAGAGTTCTAAGTCCGTTATTGAAGCAGGATTTAAGTAACTTCCAAGCGATTGTTGTTTCCGATAAATTGTATGATTTTGGTAAGTTGAAAAGCCTGGATTAATCCTAAAAATCATTACTTTAAAGTAACTACAAACAGAAAGGTTTATAAAGTGACTTTATTCTTAATTTATTATGGACGCAGTAGCACCAATAAAGTTTGATGTAAATACGGTTCCTACACCACATTCAAAACAGGTTGTTGTGGTGGAGGCTAAGGCCGATCCTACTTATAGTCCAACCTCTTTGGCGGGGAAAACTGATCTTTTCTTCGGAGGGATAAATGATACTTACTTGGGAAATCCAGAAAGAGCAAGAATGGAAGGTTCTGGAAGCACTACATATTTTTTTAGAACCCCTGATAGAACTATAAATCCCGAACCTGCTGGTTCGTTGTATGAAGCATCAGGAAAACTATTGCCTGAATTATCAACACAACCTGATTTTGACATTGTTGCCAAAACAGAAACAATCAACCGAAGGATATAATCTTAATTCAAATTGGTTACAACCTTTTGATTTTTCTATAATATTTCATTACTTTAAAGTAACTACAAACAGAAAGGTTTATATACTAAAACTCCTTAAATTCTAAGTATGAACTCGATATTGTCTGTAGGATATGAACCTCAGAATAAGCATCCAGAGAAAAAACAAGTCTCAAACAGAGGTAGCTCTGAAGGTGCTAAAATAGATGAATCCGGACTTACTTTTAGAGACCATTTAGTATCAAGAATTGAACCTAGTTCCAGTAATTATACTGTAAGTCATCCTTTAGAAGGGGGCACTAGAGTTTTTGTGCCGAGAGATGAAAGAACTCCTTTTGCACATTCGAAGCAAGTTACTGTCTTATATGAGTCTAGTGTTGCAACAAGGCCAGAAGGAGTCCCAAAGTATGATCCGGTTAATGTGATTGGATAAAACTAAACTCTTAAATAGCCCATCAAAGAATGGTGGCTTGTAGTGTTTAATAAATCTCTTTTTGGTTTCTTACCTAAACTTTTTTTAAAATTAATGGGGTATTGTTGTTGGTTTCTAACTCTAACAATTGGTTCTCTGTGCATTAAATCTTCTAGGCTTACATCGAAGTCTGATTCTCTTGACAAAACCATTACCTCTGAAGATGGAGCAATCTGGCCTGAAAGTAATAAAGCTCTTAGGTGCATATCCACAACTAAAAGTTCTTTTCTCATCATCAATTTCTATATAATTTTCCAAGCAGATCTGCTTTGGTTATAACTCCTACTAATTTTCCGGTCTTAGAAACAATAACTAAGGGGTAATGTCGTAATAAATCTGATACTAATTTTATGGAAGCTTTCCTGGAAACTATTGGCGGAGCATCTTCCATTATGTCTTCTACTTTTTTCCCTTTGCTGTCTAGTAAAGCATCAAGAACAATAGATTCTGAGATAGTACCAATAGCTTTATGGTCCTCGATAACTGGCATCTGAGATATACCTAGTTTTCTCATCTTGGTTATTGCATTCTTGATATCCTCGAAGGATGACACACTAACCAATCTATTGTTCATTATCTCTTCTGCTTTTATCTCTTCTTTTTTCTCTAACCTTGTCAGTGCTTCAAATATTTTTTGGGCTTTGGTAAAAGTAGGATCTATTTTTCCAGCTTCAATTTTAGCAATCAAGCTCTGAGAAACATCAGCTTGTTTAGAAAGTTGGAATTGTGTTAATCCTAAATTTTTTCTTATTTTTTTTATTTCTGATAAATCATAGACCATATAAGAAAATAATCCCAATCCCTATTTATTCTTTTCGGAATATTCTACACAAGAAGCTTTTTAAAAGAAAATGGAATTATAATGTAAAAACAATCAAAATTTGAGGTGGTAATTAAAATGGCAAAAATAGAATATTTTACTTCTGAATCGGTTACGGAAGGACATCCTGATAAGGTAGCAGACCAGGTTTCTGATGCAATATTAGATGAGATGCTGCGTCAAGATTCTGAGTCAAGGTGTGCTGCGGAGACATTAACAACAACAGGAACTGTACATGTTGCAGGAGAAGCAAGAACTAAAGCTTATGTAGATATTCAAAAAATTGCTAGGGCAACTTTAGAAAAAATTGGTTATACTGATTCAAGATTTGGTCTTCATCATGAAGATTGTGGTGTTTGGAGTGCTTTGCACGAACAATCAGTGGATATTGCACAAGGAGTAGATGAAGGCAGTGGAGAAGATCTAGACCAGGGAGCTGGAGACCAAGGAATGATGTTTGGTTTTGCATGTAAAGAAACTCCTGAACTAATGCCGTTTCCTATAACTATGGCTCATAAATTAACTTTAAGGTTAGCAGAAGTAAGGAGAAGTGGAGCTATTAAGGGCCTAGGTCCCGATGGGAAATCTCAGGTTTCTGTAAGATATGAAGATGGTGTTCCAAAAAAAATCACAGCAGTTGTTATAGCACAACAACATCTTGATACTGTTTCTGAAGATGGCTTAAGGAAAGAAATCGAAGAAAAAGTTATTAATGAGGTTTGTGGAGATTGGCTAGATAAAGATGCGAGAATCCACATCAATGCAACTGGAAAGTTTGTTATTGGAGGACCTCATGGAGATGCTGGTTTAACAGGAAGGAAAATTATTGTTGATACTTATGGTGGAATGGGCAGACATGGTGGGGGAGCTTTCTCTGGTAAGGATTCATCAAAAGTTGATAGATCCGGTGCTTACATGGCTCGTTATGTTGCGAAAAATATAGTTGCAGCAGATCTAGCTGATAGGTGTGAAGTTCAACTAAGCTATTCAATCGGAATTTCTAAGCCCACATCAGTTAATATTGAGACTTTTGGAACATCAAATGTAGATGAAGAAAAAATTGCTGATGCTGTTGGTAAAGTATTTGATCTAAGACCCAAGGCAATTGTAAAGCAATTGAAGCTTAAAAGGCCTATTTTTCAAAAGACAGCTGCTTACGGACATTTTGGAAGAGAAGATCCTGATTTCACTTGGGAAAAGACTGATAAGGTTTCAGAATTACAAGAAACTGTTGGATTAAAAGTAGAGGCCAAGGTCAAGGCCTAATTTTCTTTTTTATTTAGAAAATATTATAAACCATTTTCTTCAGAATCCTTTTTATGAGGAAAAGAGGTCAGCTTTCTATTGTTTTAGTAACTGCAGCCGTAATAATGATTGTTCTTCTTATATCTTTTATTGTGTACAGAAGCATTAGAGAGGCTGATGCGAAAGCAGCAACAGAGAAAGCCGCTAAATTATCTTTGCAGGCCGATGAGATGAGAAATTTCATGCAGAGCTGTTTAAAGAAAACCAGCTATGATGGTCTTAAGAAAATTGGAGGTCAAAGCGGCTACATAGACATTCCTTCATCTTTCTTGCATCAAGGGAAGAGTTATTGGAACTTTAATTATGCTAACGTGCAGCCTTTCCTCAATCATACCCAAAAAGAGCTTCTTGGATATATTCTTCATGAATTTCCTTTGTGTGTTGATAAAACTTTGATAGAAACCCAAGGTTTTCAAGTAGATAAAGGAGTAATGGAAGCGTCAATAGATTTTGCGAATGAAGATGTGTTTATCTCTGTTAGTTATCCCATAACTTTGAAACAGACTGATTTTGAGGTTAGTTATGATAAGTTCAATGAGCGTTTAAAGGTTCCTTATCGTAGAATTTTCGAAGCAGCTTCTAATGTTAATCAGCATGTCTTAAGTCCAGATTTTAATGTTCTTGATCCTTTATTGGATGTGGAAGATTACGGTTTTGAGTTGTCTGTTGTGGAAAGTTCACAAGATAATTTTATTTTTGGTGTTACGGATGAAAAAGCTATAACTCCCGATGATGTTCCTTATACTTTGTCTTTTGCGGCTAAACTTGGAAACACTTTTTTGAAAAAAACAACTAACTTGCAGAATCATAGTGATGTTAACTCTGCCTTTAGCTCTTTTGAGGTTAGAAGTCCGGACAATAAGGTGGTTTTAGAAATAAGTGAAGGCACAACAGCTAATTTATATGGGAATGATGTGGATAAGATAGATGTTTATCAAACATATCCTGATGAGGTGTTTGCAGAAAATGTTCCTATTTCCAAGAGGAATGCTGATGTGCTACAAAGACAAGACTTATCTTATGTCATAACGAATCCAGTTTATACTTTTGAGCCTGACGGATTGAAATTCAACAAGCCACAGAGATTGATTATTAATTATGATCCTAATGAGATCAGCCAGATGGCGATTCTTGAAGGGAAGGATGATTTTTGGTTCCCTTTGAGAAGCTTTGATAATCCTCAAGACCATGAAGTTTCTGCTGTTATTGAGGGGTTTTCTGAGTTTTCTGCTGTGAGTTGTTCAGAACAAACACAGAAGACTGTTGATGTTGAACATAGCTTAGAGCCAAGTGCATTGTGTTATGTTAGTTTGGGGTTGACAATAATATCTGTTGGTTCTTTAATTTATTTTGATGGTCCCCTATTCACTCAACTATTGGAGGGAGGACTTGAAGGAGCAGGTACTGCCATAGGAGAGGCTATCGGAACAACATTTTCTAATCCAGCATTGATTGGAGGAATTTATTTAGGATTGACAGGATTGAGTCTTGGCTTGGGAGTTTTGAGTTTAGGAGCCCCAACTTTATTCTACGAAGAATCTCCAGAGAACTGTCAGAACTATATTTCAACATGCAATCAAGATGTAAATGTTGAAAAAGAAGAAAATGATGGAACGGGTAAGTGCACTCCTGAAGGTTCCCGGAGCGTGGCTGCTGGTCAAGCTGGAACTGTTTGCGCTCAAGTTGAGAAGTGTAATTTTATTCAGGGATTTTTATGTATGCCTTGTGATGTCAAGTGCACTGCAACCTACATCTAATTTTTCTTTATCAACATATAGAAAGCTGTTATTTGCAAAGATAAGGTAATGAATACAATAAATCCTTTGAGAAGTAATGAAAACTCGTATCTTGTAAAATAAAGAAAAGCTCCCAAGAAAAGATCAAGTAAATCTTTAGCTAAAAAGATGAGAATTAAGGTTATTAGGCTAAAATTTTTCGGTTTTTTGATGTGTTTAAGAAAGATCAAACTTTGCAAACCAACAAAGCCATGCGCAAACACATTCCAGAAATGATAATAAGAAAATCCTTTCACAAAACTCATCAGCAATGGATAAAAGATCATAGACCCGAATCCATACGAGAAGCAATAAATGAAAATCAGTCCTTTCAAAAAATTAGGAATCTTTATCTTAAAAATTATTGATGCTAAGAAGATTGCTGCAAACAAATAAAGCCAAAAACTTACCATAAAAAATGGTATCAAATAAATTTTCCCAATCGAAATATGTTTGTTTATGCTGTTAGTGTAAGTGTTAAATGAAAACAGGACTCCTAAGATATCCAAAATTAGGAGCAGAAAAATGAATTTTTTATCTGAAAAAAATTTCATAAAATTCATTTGATCTAACTATTTATTATATTTTCCTACTTGAGTAGAATAATTTTTAAATGATGATATCTTGATGTGTTTAGAGTAAGCATGCAAAAAAGAGGGGTTGGAGATCACATTTTGTCACTTTTAGTTATAGTGCTTGTAATTCTTATGGTGTTGGTCTTTAAGTTCTGGTTTACAAATAATGTTTTTTTGGTTTCTTTGGAGATAAACCATGATTCTTTAACAATAAATCAGGACGAAGAGCTTTTGTTTACTCTGAATATAGTCCCGGATAAACCTGGGGAGGTAACAATAGAGTACGAGATAGCTAATTTGGAAACTGAGGAGGTTGTGTGGACAAAAATCCTTAAGACAAAGGTGCAAAGTTCTGGAACAAATTTTAGGGAAAATTTTGTTGTAAGTTCATTGTATAGGGGAGATTATAATTTGAATGTAAAAGTGTCTTCTGAGACCAAAAAAAGGTCAGCTTCTTCTTTTTTCAAGGTAGAAAGTTTGGAAAGAAAATTTGAAGAAGCACAAAGGAAAGGGTCTATCGAAATAGAAGAAAAAAATGTTTATGAGATTGGGGAACCAGCAAAAGAAAACATAAATGGGGCAGAAAGTATTTGCACAGCACAAGGTTCTGGAAGTGACTGTTTTAGTGACTTAGCACAAGAAACGGGAGACGAAAGTTTTTGCGAGAGAATTTCTGACTCAATAATAAAAGATGATTGTATTACAAATCTTGCATTACAAGGAAATTATGATCTTTGCAGTGAGATTAAGGATAATTATCAAAGAGAGGTTTGTTTTGCTTTGAAAAGATGAAAAAAGCGCAAGTAACTACTTTCATGGTTTTGGGTATAATCTTGTTAGTTTCAGCATCCTTGATTTTTTATATAAGTGAGGTTCAGGAGAAAAACAAATTAAAGTCTCAATCAGACATCCAAAACCTTGTTTCGGGAGACAAGGCTTCAATAAAGGTATATGTCGAGTCCTGTATAAGTGCGGTATCTGAACCCTTAATTAAAGAAATTGCTTTTAAGGGAGGTTCTTTCCAAAGTCCTTTATCTTACAAAAATGAAGAGATAACTCCATTAGCAAGTTATGTTTCCGGTTTTGGAATCAATAATTTGATGGTAACGAAGAGGGATATGGAACTTGAGCTCAATAAAAAGATAAAGGAAAAAATCAGTAGTTGCATTAATCTTGATAATTTTAGGAAACATGGATTTAAGGTTAGCGCTGGAGAGTTAACGGTTAGTACAATTATTGCGATAGAAGATGTTAATGTTAATCTTAATTTTCCTCTGAATCTTGAGAAAGCAAATAATTTGATAAATTTGAATGATTATTTTTACAAGGTTCAGTTGCCTTTAGGAAATCTTTTTGCTGCTGCTATTGATATTGTCAACGCAGAATCTTTTGGTTATTTTGATAAAGAATCTTATGTGATAGAAAACAGGATAAAGATAGAAAAAAAGAAGCCTTATCCTAACACGATTTATGAACTATCTCAGCTTAAATCAGACAAACCTTTAATTTTTAGGTTTGCTCTTGAAGGTAGGGATACTGTTGGAAAGGAAGTACTTACTTACGGCAAAAAAGGCTGTTGTACTTCTGACAATATTTGTTATAAGAATGTTGAAAAATCTTCTTGTAACGGAGAGTATGATTCCTCTTTAAATTGTGGTTGTGAGCAGAATTATGAGCCCCAGAAGCTTGGTTGTTGCAAGACTTCGTTTAGTTGTTCTATTTTATCAGAAGAAGAATGTTCTGGCCAGTATTTTGAAGATGATATTTCTTGCTCTAAAGCAGCTTGTCCAAACCTAAATTGCAGGTCTACGTATAACTATCAGTCTGATGATTTTTCTAATGGGCCTAGAAACAATGGGGAGAGTTGGTGTAACGTAGAGAGCATTACTGGTTCCGGTTTTGATTTTGTTGGTACAAGGCATTATGTGCATTCTTGTGTTAATGGTCAGGAGCTTGTTGAACCTTGTAGAGACTTTAGGGAGGAGACATGTTCGGAAACTTCTGAGAATAGCAAGACTATAGCAAGATGCAGGACCAATAGGTGGTATGATTGCGCGCAACAGACAGATCAAGCAAGCTGTGAGAATTCTCAGGTAAGGGATTGTACATGGACTTACTGGTTGCAATCACAAAAAAAGTGTCATCCTAATGTTCCTCCAGGACTTAAATTTTGGGAGGATGAAGGAAAACAAGTATGCAGTGCAGGGAGTTTTTCCAAAGACCGAAACGGGTATCTATATCCTCGGTCTTGGGCTCACGGGACTGCTTTGTATTGTCTTAGAGTGGGAGATTGTGGGAATTATAGGAACTCTGCTGACATTGTGTCTGAGTTAGGTTACTATAATCCTGAGATTGTTGTTCCTCAATGGGTTTACGGCAATCCTGGACTGAATAGGGGATCAGAAAGAAATCTTAATGAGCCTTTTGAAATAAATAATGAAAATTTTGCAAGTATCTCTACTGGTTCTGGAATCAATGCAATCTGTGATCTTTGGCAGCCTAACTCTGATTTTTGTGAGTATTGTAATTCTTCCAAGCTGCATGAATGTTCTGAGTATAAGTGTAAAAGCTTAGGCAGAGGGTGTGTTTTTGTGGAAGAAGATAGTAGTTGCATCCAAGAAGTGGAAGTTGATAGGATTCCTGTAGAGATATTTGACATGTCTTTTGCAAACAACACTTTCTCTCAAAGATCGGCTGGTAGTTATGATGGTTCCGTAGAATATTTAATCAAAGAATCAATTCTGGAGTATGAACCCTTAATGTTTTCTTTTTCAACTTCTAAACCTTCAAGGTGTAAAGCAAGTATCTTTCCTCCGGATATTAATGATCGGACAAGGGAAGCTATAGCGGCCTTGGGTTCTGCTTCTCCGGAAGTAATTCTTAATAAACAAAAGTATCAGTCAAACTTTACGGCTTCTGTAAGGCTTCCTTCAGCTTCATTTACCCAACTGAGTAGCTACCAGCTTTTCATTCGTTGCATGGATAAATTCGGAAATGAAAATAAAGAGAGCATAATAAAAGTAAGGTCAAAAGAAGGGAATGTCGGAATGGAAATAATTAAAGTCAGACCAGCAGTAGGTTTGTTTTCCACTGGAAAAAATTTAGTTTCTTTATTCACAAACAAGCCTTTTGATGGATGTAGATATTCTACACAAGAAATGCCTTATGAATCCATGAATTTATTGAACTGCTCAGCGTCCGATAACAGTATTGTCTATAATCCTGGTTCTCCGTACGGTTCTTTTGTTTGCAAGGATTTTGTAGAAGTTCCAGATAACACTGAAAAATTATTTTTTATGTGTGAAGATAAAGAAGGAAATAAAAATAAAATTTTTGTCCAAGCCTTAACTTCTTAGTTTTTTTATTCTTCGCAGTCATAAGCTTGATCACAATTTTGATGACATTCAAGTGCGTTCATTGCACATCCGTTGTGACATCTTTGATTATCTTCCTTGCATTTATCATTACTATTTGGATCATCATCACACCCTGCAACAAAGAACATACCTACAACAACAAGCAACATGAACAGTAAAGCTACTTTTTTTGTTATCATGCTTTATTTTTGATTTTGTTACTATTTAAATATTCCTATTTTGTTAAATGTAGTGCCTAACTAACCTAAATTTAACCTAACCTATTCTTTTGTAGTGCCTAATTTTAATATAATTTTAGTGCCTAACTATTGAAAAATAGTAATATTTATAAATAATGTAGTGCCTAAACAGCATAATGGCCTTCATTCGTGTTAAGAAGATCAAGGGAAATGAATACTTCTACTTAGTTGAGAATGTAAGAGAAAAAGGAAAGATAAGGCAGAAAGTTCTCAAGTATATTGGAACAAAGAAAAATCTTGCTTCTATGTTATCAAATGACAAAAAAAGAGATAGATAGGAAACTGAAAAAGTATTTTCACAGGCATCTTGATAGGGGGTGCTCCAACAAACAGATAGTTTCTCATCTATCCGCGCACGGTTTTGACCAGCAGTATCTAGAAAACTTTGGACGTGAAGTAGTATCTAGAAAAAGAATAGCCCATAATCTATCATTAATCTCAATTATATTCTTGGTGTTTGTGGGAATATTGAGCACATACAATTTTAATCCAGACATAACCGGTCTTGCTGTTCTTGAACCATCTATCTCGGAAGGTTGTTGTACTGACCTATGCCAACAGGGAACCAAGAAAGCATGTTCTGGAAATTTTATTGAAGGAGAACTTTGTAGTTCCCTTCCAAGCTGCCTGATTGGATGCTGCATAGATGTGGAAGGATATTGTTTAGGAAACTATCTACAAGGAAATTGTCAAAGCAACCAAGGACAGTTTGTTTCTAAACAATGTTTTGACATAAATTTTTGTAAATTTGTAACGGACAAGCCTATCATAGAAAAAGAAGCTTTAGAAAGACAAAAATACTCTAAGAAATCAAAACTTTCATCAAATGCATTAAGAAAAGGTTCTTTCCTCACAATAAATCATCTTGTTTATGATTCTAGAGAAATTGTCAAGGTTGAAGCTGAAATAAAAAATGACAATAGAACTGTAGACAAGATAAGGCTTTATGATGATGGAAAACATAAGGATGCTGATGCACAAGATGGAGTTTATGGCAACTTATGGGACAGTTCCAATGCGGACGCATTTGAGAAAACAACTGTTTATTTGTTAAACATTGTAATCACAAAGGAAGATGGGTCCATTGAACAAATAGATAAAACTCAAAACTTTGGAGTATTAAGCAACAACAAATGCTTCCCTATACAAAGAAATTTTCCAGTAGAAAATCGGTTCAAAGACATAATATTTCTTGCTCAGAGCTATGATTTTAATAATAATTTCTTATCATTCAGGCAGCACGTTGATTATTTCATAAGCTATACTGAATCTGTCCTTCCTGATGAAATAAAAAAATTCTCAATAAGTAGGATAGATACCTTAAACAGAGCAATAAGTTTTGAGTCAATAAAAACTTTTACTCAGGAGGAGTGTTCATATTATACTGGACAGGACACAATCATAATCTTTGATAAGAATGAAAAATCATGTACGAGTGAGGAAGGCATTATTAAGCTAAATCCTAACTTCTTTTTTAAGCAATCATTGCAAAATTTTGATTTATTCAATTCTATAGGTGATCTGTGTGACCATGTTATCACAGAAGATGAGTTCCTTGATATAATAAACAGTTCATTAACTCCTCCTACTGTAACATTTAGCGTAGCATCTGGAACAACATTAGATGGAAATATCAACATCTCCATGTCCATTGAAGACAACAACTATCCTGATGATTATGAAGTGTATCTCAATGGAACTCTTGTTGGGAATGGGACAGTAGTAAGTAACAATAATGTCGCCTTACCTTTAACAAATCTTGAAAACGGACATTATGGATTATTAGTAAAAACAAGAAATTTTGTAAACGTATTTTCCTTTTCAGAATTGATATTATTGGATGTAAACTTACCAGCTAAAAATGAAACACAGTAAATTAATAATGTTGTTGTTGATATTTTCATTATTTTCAAGTATAGCTTTAGCTGAAAAATATTATGTGCTAGATATATCCAAAAAAGATTCTGGAATAACTTTCAACAAATTAGATGTGGAATTTTTGGAACAGGACCTAACTATGTCCACTTTAGGAGAGTATGATGTGGTTGTCTTATCAGCATCCAAATCTGTTCTTCACAGGAGTTCGTTTAGTTTTTCTAATGGTCAAGAATTAGTTTATGTTCGGTATTCAGAAAATGCAGATAAGATAGAGATAAGAAATTCGACTGAGGGCGTTTTGTTAGAGTTGGATGTAAAGCCTTATTCTGATGTTTGTGGAGATAACTTATGTCAGAGTACTGAGACTCTGGAAACTTGTCCTCTGGATTGCAAAGAAGAAGTAAAAACTGTGATTATCAAGGAACCAATACTTGAGACATTATCTGGGGATAGAAGTTTTGAACCTGAATACTCTATAATTAAAGAAAGAGAAGAATCTAGGCTACCAGTCATCTTGATAAGTAGTTCTATAATATTTTTATCATTAATAGTTTTAGTTTTTTCATTATTTATTCATAATCTTAAGCAAAGGAGAAAAATAGAGGAATATCTTGTGCAGAACATAAATAAAGGTTATTCTGTCCGGCAGATAAGCAACGTACTTATGAATAATGGTTACAAGAAAAAAGATGTTGGAGAAGCTATAGATTCAATATACAACTAGTTACTTGACTTTTAACTTAGAAATTTCCGCTTTGTCTGAGATGATGGCACTGTTACCGGTTGGATCTTCTACCGTTATTTTTAGCTTTTCCTGACCCCACATAACCTTTTGTAATTTTTTGAGTAGGTTCTTTGCTTTTTTCCGGTCTGATTTATCATCTGAGTTTTCTTTTGCTTCCTCAATTTGATGTTTGACCCTGTTCAATATCCCTTCCACATTAGTCACAAAACCTTGGGCTGCTGGTCCAGGGGTTATTGTTGTTATGTGTGGAATTTTGATAGTGGCTTCAGAACTCTTTACAATCCTTACTTTCATGTCTTCCTCCGAATTTATTTCAAAAGTGTACTTGGAAGGATCTTTCTTTTCTACAGCTTCAATGTCTGCTTTATGATAGCTGCAACTGGAGCATGTCATCGAGAAAATGAATATTTTGCCAAAGTACGGTACTTCGGTCTCGTGTTCTGTTAAAGATAGTGTTTTGTTGTTACAAAAAGCACAAGGCTGCCCGTCAACTGTTTGTGGTTCTGTCATCAAGATTTGAGAAATAATTTTGTTTAAAAATGTTTTGGATTAAAAAGTAAGGTATTTATAGCTGTTCTTCCTGCATTTTTTTCATGGAAGATTATGATATTTCTACTCTTGAAGAGGAAGGTAAGAACTTATTGGAAATTATTCCTAATAAATCTGATTTTTCAAAAGCTGAACAGAAAGTTAAGGAAAGCTCTGCTTCTCCAGAAAGAAAAAAGTCTCAGATAAAGATATTAAAAAAAGATCATGATGATAAGTTAAAAGTTTTCCAGAAAAAGTACTTTTCTTGGTTCAATAAATGCCTGAAGGTAGCAGATGAAGACACAAAAAAAGAGTTAACACGATCTAAAGATACAATTTCAATTTATCAAAGGATAAATTCTGCTTTAAAAATAATTAAGAATCTTGAAAAAAATGAAGATATTGAGATAAAAGAAACCAAGTATTCTTTAATTGATAAAAAAATAAGGAAGATTATTTTGCAAGGTGAGAATGATCAAGTAGAGTTTAAGTCTTCCTTGCGCTGGGATTACAATAAGAATGAGCTTAATAAGTTCTTAGAACTTCCCATCATGAAAACCATTTCTGCTTTTTTGAATTCAGAAGGTGGCATTTTGCTTATCGGAGTTGATGATTCTGGTAAGATTTTAGGAATAGGGAAAGATTATCCTACATTAAGGAAACAGGATGCGGACGGTTTTATCCAGTTCTTGGTGCAGATGATTAATACTAGGATCGGCAAGGAGTATAACGAAAACATTTCTGCACACATCAAGAATGTTGAAAATAAAGATGTTTGCATAATTAATGTTGATGCAAGCAACAGTCCTGTTTTTGTTAGATATGACAATAAAGAAGAATTCTATATTAGAGCTAGTGCAACTTCCCAACCTTTGAACGTTCGTGAAGCAACCGATTACATAAAGATGCACTGGAAGAATTAAAAATAAAAAATCAAGAGCAGGAAAGAGGTGACAAACCTGCCCTTGACCAATTATTAGGTTTGAGGTGTTGAACTATTATTAGGTTGGAATGCTATTTATTAATCGTTATGAACGGCCGATAAAGAACTATAATTCATAAAGCTTATAAATAGAAAAACCCATTTTTAGGGTATGCTCGAAGCTATTCCTTACAAAATCCGTTCTTATGTGTTCAGTCCTGAGTGGTTTTACGGTTTTGACTCAATAATTGAGCTTATAGCTACTATAGTTTGTATCTTATTAGTGTACTATAGCTATAAATGCTTTAAATTAACTAAAGAGAATAAATACTTGTACTTTAGCACTGCTTTTTTGTCTTTGACTCTTGCATTTATGGCCAAGATAGTAGGAACATTAGCCATCTATAAGCCCAAAATAACGAGGACTTCTTTGGGCAGTTCTGTGCACCAGACATTTAATACGATAACTCCTAATGACATCAATGCTCTTGCTTTTATCACGTTTGTCTTCTTTTCGTTATTGGGGTTTATGATGCTGTTTCTTATAGTGTCTAAGCTTACCTGGAAGAACAAGGGAGTTCTTGCCTTAATGTTTTATTTTGTTATTTTAGCCACGTGGATGAGTGTTATTCATTACCAATTATTTTTTGTGACCAGTTTCTTGTTGTTATTATTGATAACTTATTCCTATTATATGAATTATTTAGAGGCTAAGACCGAGAAAACTCGGTTTGTCATGACTGCTTTTGGGATCTTGCTGATTTCTCACGCTTTTTTTATATTTGTTATATACTCAAGCACTATGTACGTGTTGGCAGAACTTGTGCAGTTGCTAGGATTTATATACTTGCTCGTACCTTTTATGCTTATCTTTAAGAAAAAATGACTGAAAAAAGGCGTGGCAAACTAGAGATTATAGCTGATGTTCTAAAATCCATCCAGCAAAAAAACGGTAAGATAAAACCCACTCACTTGCTGTATAAATCTAATCTTTCTCATGCTAAACTGAAAGAATACACAAAAACTTTGTTGGAAAAGGGAATGATAGAAGAGCAGATTGTTAAGGGCAAAAAAGTATTTGTGATGAAAGATCCTGGTCACAAGTTTCTTTTAGAATTTGAAAGAATAAAAGAGTTCTCTGATAGCTTTGGGTTGTAGATTTTCTAAGAACTTTTATATATTCCTAAAGCAAGTTATGTTTTTTGGGGTAAGATGAAGTATCTTATTTTTTTGATTTTTTTGATGGGTGTTGTTTCTGTTACTGCTCAGGCTCCTCCGGTAGGCTCATCTGGCTGTGTTGCAGGATATGATGCTTGGGGCAATGTTGTTCCTTGCGGTTATAGTGGGGATAATACCTTGCCATGGGTCATGGCTTTTGCTGCCTTCTGTGTTTTTATGGCATTTATGATACCAAGGTCCAAAACTCCAGTACATAGTCCTCCTCAACATCATCAGACTACTTTATCCGAGAAAAAAGGCCATATTGTTAAGCCAACCAAGGTTGCAGGTAAGGGTAGTTATGGGCATGAAGCTGCTGATGCCAGACCCAGTACTCTCTGGGGTTATCTTAGTTTAATTATCGGTATAGGTGCTGTTGTTGCAGTTTTATTCTATTTGTCATATCCGGAATTCATTCCAGGGATTGTAGCATCTACTATAGGGATTTTAGCCGTGATCCTTTACTTCATCCAGCAACGTTATTCAACAACATGGCCTTCCCTTATTGGATTGTTTTTAGGTTTTTTTGGGTTTAGTTATCCCTTCTTGGATTTAATAGCTTGGGATTTTGGGTATACTATGATGTACATCTATCTTGGATTGCTTTTATTTGCTTTATATGTTATAATTTCCAAAAGAAAAAGATGATCAGTTAGTGGGAAAAGCTCGTATAACACGCATTTTATGCACTTTCTGTGAATAAAATGTTGTTATGCGAAACTTTTCAATAAACCTGAAACATGTTCCAGATAGGGCCGCAGCTTGTTTGCTTAATGGCAGTTTGCGTTGCTTGGTCTGGAAGATAATAAGTGTTGCACCAAATCGGTAAAACCAGAAGTACAAGAATTATGATCAAAATAACCATGATACACTTTTTCCACTTCATTGTGAACAAACTAATTTCCCTTTACTTTTTTCCATCCCCATCTAAGAATTAGGAATGCTGCTGCCCATGGGAGTATTACAACTAAAAATCCAATCAATGCGTTAAAGCTTTCTGTGAACGCATAGACTAAGTCTTTGAATTTTATTAGAACAACGTCTGCATAGTCTGATTTCTCTTCAGATAATCTCAAGTTAATGGTAGAATAATCGACTTTGTTCCTGAGATTAGCAATCCTTTCTTCTAAGTATTCTATGGTTCTTTCCTGATTAAAGATGCGGTCATTCAAATTGATCTTATCTTCAATTTCTTCCGCTTCGGAATACATTTCTTTGTACCTATCTAAACGAGCTCTTTCTGTTTTTAGTTCAACCTTGACATCTTCATACTGTTCTGTTATGTCTCTTTGGTTTTCGTTAAAAGAATCGACCGTCCCTATCTCTTTTAGTTTAGAAATAACATCTTCATAATCATCCACTGCAACTTTTATCTGGTAAGATGCACTATAGTAATATGATCCTCTTTCTGTTTCGTGTTTATCAACATCCTCATCTAATAATATGAAATCAGCAGAACTCAAAACTTCTTTTACTTTAGCAGCTGCAGCGTCAAACTCACCTGATTTAACAGTAGTGCGCAAGGAAGATGTTTTTGTTATTTTTCTTTCCTCAACGTCCGGAGCGAAATCCTGACCGGGAGAAGGGTAATAACTTCGAGAAGCAGCAATTCCGGCAGATGCGGGAGCACTATAGGAAGTTTCCATCATGAGTTCATTGCTAAAACTATCATCATAACTGCTTCCTCCTGGAACTCCCATCCCATCAAATAGTGAATTGTCGGAGGTGAAGTATATCGCCAAAGCTAGAACTAAAACAACAATGAGCCAATTTTCTTTCAGTTTCTTTAATTGTTTTTTAAAACCCAATTAAGCCCCCTAATGCAAGGTTATGGGCTTCTTCATAATATAAACTTTTCCATAAATTTGTGAGAATCTTTATATATGCATAAAGAATAGATATTAACATTGGGGGAAATATGAGAAAAACACTATTCCTAAGTTTTTTGGTCTTAATGCTGATTCCTTTTGTGCAAGCCAGCCATCAAAGTTATTCTGGTACAAATCATAAAGTCTGTGTGGATAAGTGTGTTTTAGAACACGAAGAGAAGTTAGATCATTTTTATGCATGTGAAAATACTTGCAGCGGCATAGTTGCAGAAAATTCTGGAGATGACTATGATTACGAAGTGGATAGGATATATAGTTATTGTATCAACCAACAAAATGCAGTCGGCAGATATAGATATACTGATCTAGGAAGCACCATACGATGCGAAGGAGATGACCCTGCAGACCAAGGCTGTTGGGGGCCTTTTGACAACTGCCTCCAGGCATCTGGCTTGTACAATCTTCAAGTGCCAAGTTCTTCTTCTTACCCTACTCAAACAGTTACTTCTCAGCAGAGTTCACCTACTAAATCAGTGGATGCCATAGCGGCAAAGCTTGAACAGGAGAGGATTGCAAAAGAGAAAAAGGAGGAACAAGAAAGAATTTACAACATCGTTCAAACTTTCTACAAAGAGATATCTAATTTTAAATTAAAAGCATCAGAAGTTCCCTGCAGTTCCATAACTGACAAATTTGTTCTGGGAACCATAAACAAGCTGCGTAACAGCAAAGAGCTTCTTTCTGGAGGAACTTTATCGAAACATAACCTAGCAGAAAACGAGAAAGATTTCTACAGGATCAAGGTAAAAGATAAACAACTCAGATGTTTTAAGTACATCTCAACAACACAAGAAGATCTCAAGACCTGGGCCACGCACAATTGGCGCATAGGAGAATTTCGCAGGCTAGGCCTTCCGGGAGATACACTAGAGCAGGAAATCCCTTGTCCTACAGGAATCAAGCAATCTAGCAGCAACATTCAATTTCATAAAGTGGAGGAGAGGCAGATCAAGATAGTTAGGAATGGCCAGCTAACCTGTTATGGTTTTTCTGCTGATCAAAAAAGCTCCCCTATAGACAAACCTGCCGAGCCTAAGTTTGTGAGGGTTGAACTAGATAAGATGGGAGACAAATACTTTAGGAGTGCTGTCCCGATCCCGGACCTTACCCAGAACCAGATAGATTTTGTGAATAAAGAATTGGAGGCGGAGGAAGCAAGGGTTGCAAGGCCCACTTTGCTGAAAGATCTACATGATTCTTTCAAGACTTCAAGGGTTTTGTATGAGGATGAGTTTTCCTGGGCTCCCGGTCTTAACGTGCAAGTTTCTAGTAACCCACAAGATATCACGGTCTGGGGCGCTAAGGTTGTAACGGGTCCGTACGCAGACCAGCTTAAGGGAAAGATAACTAAAAAAGTGTTTTCTCAAGAGTCACTAGATAAAATATCAACTTCCATGGATATTGTAGCAAAGCACAACGCAATTTATGAAATAGCAGATTCTACCCCTCAAGACATTAAGTTGTCTGGAGACTATTCTCTGGGACCTATAACGATAGGAATAACTTATGATCCGGAGCTGATACCGGAAGGATCCTCTGAATATGATCTTGGTTTTTTTCATGGTCTTGTTTCTGCTGGAAGCGTATCTTTCAACAAGGTCAACAATTACTACATAGATACTGCCAACAAAATAATTTACGGAAAAGTAGATAGTTTTTCATTCTTTACTATTGCTGTATTGAAAGAGGAAAAGCTTCCAATAACAGTTCAAGACACTAAAATTCAGGAAGTTGCTCTTAAAGTTGATGTTCCTCCTAAAAAAAGTTATGAGGCCAAGCAGATAGTGTTTGGTATTCTGATCATTTTCTTGGTTTCTCTTGCTGTTCTTTTTGGAGTGATTAAGTATCTTAAGAGATCTTCCAAAGCAGATTATGGAAAGTGGAGCATAATTTTTGGGGTTATAGGAATTCTACTATTTTTAGCCCCGTACGCAGGTTTGTTATTCAGTTATTTTGCAGTAAGATTTTCCAAGGAACAGAAAGATAGATTATCAGGATCAGGTAAGATTATCGGAATAATTGGAATAGTTCTAAATGTTTTTTCTTTAATAATGATTCTCAGCACGGTTTTGTGATTCCAACAGACACTATCTTGTGTTCATGAACACTCAAACGTACAGGAAAAACATCCCGCTACACTTGCGCCGTCAACACATTTATTTAGATTGTCCATCACATCAACTTTTTTTGAGTCAAGCAATTTACAATCAACGTAATCTTCTATGCTGTTACAAGCCTCTTCCAGTGCCAATTCATCCTTCACATAATCTCCTTGCGGAACTGACGTTTGGATGATACTTGATTGTTCACATCCAACAGTCAATGTAGCAAAAATAACAACGCACAGATTAAAATTGTTTTTTTATTTCTTTTTCTTAAAGACAACTCTACCGATTCCAATAAACTTGTAGGCGGACCAGATAATTATAAGTCCGGCAGCAACGTAAAGAATGGTTGTTATTATCTCAGAGGCCTCTTTAGGACAGCTGATAACCATTCCATTATCATCATAACACCTGCTAGGATCATCACAGTCATAGTTTATCCCATCCTTATCGTAGCATGTTCCTAGGTCCGTTCCGGAATTGGTAAACTCATCAAGTGCTTTTTGCCATCCTTCAAATTCCACATTACATTTTTCCCTGTCTAAATCAAGTTCCGGGCAGTATTCTTCTAAGTAGACTTCATTTACCTCCCCAGTTTCATCCTCGGCATCGAAGCAACAGTTCACTTCATCACTCGGTTCTAGCGCATTAACAGAACTAATAAACATCACAAAAACCAAAAATAAGATCATTTTTTTCATCTTAGTAAACTTTTTCCTTCTCCAATAATTAAATACTCATTTTCAACCAACTTAGATAAAAATTCGACAAAACTTGAAGATTCTCTGATCAATCCTCCTATGGTATCTTCCTCATCTGGGGTTAGGGCAACAGCATTCAGGAACGGGTGTGTTACTGGTTCTACGTCTGGAAAGTAGCCGGTACTTACTAAATATCCTGGCCGATTCTCGAATTCTAGAACTTTAGTAAGCCTATCTGCCTTTTTGCAACTACTCTCATCAACAAGCCCTTCAACCCCTGGAGGCAAGCACTGATTGTAATCTGTTGTAGTGTATGCACTCCAACTCTTTGCTTCAACGAGATCAAATTCAAAAATTTCCAAGTCCCATTCGTAGTCAAATGAAAGGAAATATCTTAGAGGCAGTACATACTCATCATCCGTCGGATTCACGAATTTAGATTTCATAGCTAAAACTCTATCACCATCGATAATATTGAACTCTTCAAATTCGAGAGTTAAATTAGATTCTAAAGCAGCATCCAAAGCTCCATTAAGAGAAGAAAGTGCTTCTCCTTCCAAGGTACTTGAAACAATTATTTCTCCGATTTCATCATTCACAATAATATCTGCGACTGCAACTCCATCCGATTCAATCAAGTTTTCATCAGGATAGACCTTGATGATAGTCATTTTTTCATTTATGGTTGGAGTTATTATTTTATCTTCATCAGTTTTATCCTCTTCTCCGGTTTGATTGACTAGAAATATCAACAAAAAAATAATCACTATCCCAATTATCCATCTTTTTTTCATAGAGACCTCCCTATGATTTCCATGATGCCTGCTATTATCCCTACAATGCCAAAAATAAGCCCTATCTTGGACAGTTTGGTCTTCTTGATATTTTTTTGCTTTTTAGAGAAGATGATGGCAGCAACCCCTAGTATTATCCCGGAAAGTGGCAGATAATACGTAAACATGCTCAATAATCCTGCCACAAAGCTCGCTAATCCCCAATAGTTCTTTTCTTCTTTCTTCTTTTTGAGAAAGAAGAACAACCAGAATAACAACCCTAAGATTATCAGGAAAACTAAAAAGCTGGGAAATACAGCACCGAGGTAAGCGGTGATTGTTATCCCTATTCCCAACCATCCTAAGATCATTCCAGCAATGGATTTTTTGTTGGATTTTTTCATCTTTGAGGCTTTTGAGATGGCAAAACCGCCAAATATCATTCCTCCGAATGGGATGTATGGGGAAGTTATTATCGCCAGGATTCCAAGAGCTAAGGGTCCTTTTCCAGTTGGTTCTTTCGGTTTCTTGGGTTTCTCAACTACCTTTTTAGCAACAGGTACAGGTGCAGCTACTTGTCCCGGCTGTATAGGGGGAGGTGTAGATTTAGGAAAGAAAAAGAATATCAAAATCAAAATAAATATCCCAAAACCAACTACCCATATCGTGTCTTCCCAACCACAAGGTATCACGTTTAAAAATTGGTCTTGAGCAGCAACACAACCTGAGGGTCCTATCGGAGGAACTTGAGCAAGAACAGGAACAAGAAATACTAAGAAGACCAAAAAAAGTATTAATCCTCTTGAAATCAGATTGTTTTTCATTCTCATACCAACACCATCAACTGTCCTAAAATTTCCTTTAATTCGCCTTCACATCCTTCTACATCTTCTATCAACGAATCCACCCAAGCATTTTTCAAACCATTAAAATTATATTCGCATGTCATCGATTTTCCTTCTATAAGATCTTTGAGTTCGTCGTCTTCACTTAATCTCACTAGTGTTTTTGTTAGTGTGCAGTCTTCTGTCTGGTATTTGATGGTTCCAAAATCTTCCGTGGAAGTGTATTCTGAAGTTTCGCAGTTTGCTGCTTTTTGCAGGAAGCATTCTCTGGTACCACACTCCACTGAATCATCAGTCTTTGAATCTTCTGGACCGCAACCAACTATAAAGATCAAGATTGCTAAAATCAAAATTAATCGTTTCATTCTTCAGCTGCCTCCTTAGCCTTTTTCTCGCTTGCAGAAAAAATAATTTCGTTTGCATCTTCCCAAATGTCTTTCATGCTTTTGGAAATTTTGAAACTGTTGTACCAGTTGTTTATTTCTTCTTCTTTTCGATTTATGTTAGCTTGGATCTTTTCATTTGCTTGTTCTGCGCTTTTCTTTAAGGCCAAGAACAACCCCTTTTCTTCTGGAACTTTTTTTATTTTCAGGTTGTCAATAGCTTTCTGCCTTATTTTTGATTTTATCTTAGAGTATTCTTCTTTATCCGCATTTTTTAAGGCTCTTTTAAGAAAAACTTCTGCATCATCTTGTTTTCCTTCTTTGAGATAGATATCTCCTAGGGCTTTGTTTGCTTTAACGTTGTCTGGATCAAACAATAAAACTCTTCCGTATTGAGCTTTTACTTCTTCCTTCTTGTCTTCAATTCTTTGCTTATCTTCTTTTGTAATTCCGTTGGTCACACTCACGATATCATCTATAATAACATCTTCATACGCTAGTTGTGCTGCTGCTAGCCTATCTTCCTTTTCCTTATCTGACATAGATTGCTGATTTTCTTTTAATGGTTCTAAAAGCTCAAAAACATCGTATTGGGAGGAATCAAGACCTGCTTCATCTGCTGCTTCTTTGAACAGCTGATTTAATCTGGTAAAGTAAAGCCTTGCAGCTTTTTCATCTTCTTCAATC
>JADHVG010000037.1 GCA_016784105.1 Candidatus Woesearchaeota archaeon | reverse complement strand
GAACAAGATTCTTGGCACTCATGTAAGAGACGAAGCAGGGAAAAAACACGTTATTTGTTTTGAATGTCAAAAAAAGTTTCAGGATAAAAAATCTGTGTTAGAGAATCTAAAATAACTTCTTCTTGCCTCCGTAGCATAGTGGCTATTGCTATTTCTGTTGTTAACTAGTTTTTTTTATAAATTTCATATTCTCAACTACTCTAGAAAGAATGAAACACAAAATTTAAGTAGTTCGTGTGTTCAGTGAACAAAATGAAATTTTGTATTCCAAACTATCTTCCACTGTTCATAGGTGAAACCAGAGAAATTTACTTAAAAGAAAACCAGAACATACACTATAGAATTTTCAAAGAAATAAGAGAAAGATATTCTGTTGAAGAATTAGCAGACAAATTAGGACTTTCTCAGAGGTCAGTTTATTACTATCTGAGTGGAAAGAGAACTCCATCTTTACAAGTCATAGACTCCATAATTAAAATGTTGCCCGAGAGAAAATACTTGGAAGAGTTATATCTAAAATTTGATAGAATATACACTTGGGGACATTCAAGCGATTATTTACCTAAATATTTTTCAAGAGATTTGGCTTATGTCAGTGGACTTATCTGTGGTGACGGGCACATCTCTAAGAGGACTGAAGTATATCTTTGGAATGATTCTAAACATTTATTGGAAATTACTTCAAAAGTGATAAAGAGGTTATTTAAACACAGTACCAAATATCGAGATCTGGGAACTCATGGAAAAATAGAGATAGGATCTCGCCCAATAAACATATTTTTTAATAGGGTGATTGGAATCCCCAAGGGAAAAAAGAAAGGTTTGCTAACTATCCCAAAATTTGTTTATCTGCATGAAACATTCAAGAAAAATTTCATTAGAGGCATATTTGATTCTGATGGGGGAGTCACATTATCTAAGGCAAAGTATAGCATCCTTATCAGTTCATCTACACATAAATTTTTAAAAGAATTACAGAATATTTTAAGAGATTTAGGTATTGATTTACCTGGACCTTATCAATCTGGGAACAGACAAGGTTTCGAAATCCGGAGTTTTTCCAAGAAGGAAACACAGAAATTTGCAAAGGTTATAGGTTCATTTCATCCTAAAAAGAAAAAAAGATTAGATGCCCTGGTAGCTCAGTCCGGTTAGAGTGATTGCCTCGTAAATTAATTTGAGAGAGCAATAGGTCGAGGGTTCAAATCCCTCTCAGGGCTTTTACTTTTTTTCAACTCCCACCGGAGGCTTATAATCAAATTTTTCTCATTTTTTTCCAAAAAGTTTATAAACTTTGAATGATATTAGTATACTGGTATACTTATATGTTGATAAAAATGCCAGAACAAAATCCAGAAGAACAGGCAAGAATCAGAGAATCTATGAATGCGGATCTAGAAACTAGGATAGTCGGATTCAATCCAGAACAGCAAAAAGCCTTGAGATTGTTTGGAATGCAATTTATAGAAGCGCGTATCCGTGGAGATGCCTGCGAAATGGTAGAGGCTCTTGGTATGTATGAATTAAAAGAACGAGAATTCTATGACCTGAACGGGACAACTAAAGAACCAGAATACCATCCAAGAATGTATTTTGATGATGAATTCCAAGCAACAGGTTAAACATCAGAAACTTTCATAAACTACCTATTTTTCTATAATTTAATGGATCCAATTATTATTGCGTTAATTTCTGCTGTTTTCTTTGGAATAACTGCTAATCTCATAAAAAAAGCAGTTACGAAGAAACATCACTCAATAAATGCTATCTTTACATTTGGTACTGCTGCCATAATAATGTGGGTCATTGTTTTTCTTGTAGGAAGTTCTTTACCAAGCTCACAAGCGACCTTTTTCTTTGTTATAGCTGGAATCCTAGCTCCTGGATTTTCTGCTTTTTTCAATTTTGAAAGTATGAAACATGCTGGTGTGTCTATAACAACTTCTTTGATGTCCTCTGCTCCACTATTTTCAACGTTATTTGCAATAATTTTCTTGAAAGAAAAAATTAATTCTGCGATTTTAATTGGAACTTTACTTATTATTTTTGGAGCTTTCATAATATCTTGGAACAGACCCAAGAAACATATAAGTTTGAATTACATTCTTTTTCCTATTGGAGGTGCTTTTATGATTGGGACTGGAGCAGTATTTTCAAAACAAGGCCTTATCCTTTCTAACTTACCTTTTGCTGGAATCGCAATAGCAATTACTTCAGGGGTGATGTTACACTTAGTATATCTGTTGTATTCCAGGAAGTGGAATGTTTTGCCAAAAACATTTGATGAATTCAAATATTATATTTTATCTGGAATAACTGCAGCTATTGCTTTAACATTGTTATTTGTTGCGTTATCCCTTGGAAAAGTAGTTATTATTTTCCCTTTAAGCAACACTCAAGTTTTATTCGCAATACTATTTTCATGGATGTTTATGCGTCATCATGATCATATTAGTAAGCATACTGTTTTTGGTGCTGTCTCCATCTTGGTGGGAGTTTCTTTGTTGTCATTGGGTTAAAGAATAATTATTTAAACGTCCAAGTTTTTAAAAGTAACATGAGAACTTTAATTGTTTATGCACATCCGCAGACAAAAGGTCATTGTCCTCTGATTCTTGAAGGGATAGAAAATTGGCATAAACAACATCAGATTGACTATGAAGTTATAGACTTATACAGAATAAAATACGATCCAGTTCTTCATGAAGAAGAGCATTATACAGCTGGAAATAGGGAAATTTCTGAACAGAATAGGGAGTTTCAGCAAAAGATTTCTGAAACAACAAAGCTGATTTTTATTTATCCTATGTGGTGGGGGTACGTTCCAGCTATCCTCAAAGGTTTTTTTGATCGTGTTTTTACATCAAATTTTGCTTTTAGGTATGAAGGCAATAAACCCATAGCAATGCTAAAAGGGAAAAAAGCTGCTTTATTGGTGACATCAGGAGGACCTAAAATAATCTACAAACTTTTGTTAGACATGCCCAATACTCTGATAAAGCTCATAGTTTTCAGATTCTGCGGAATAAAATCTAAAGTTTTTCAAGTGGATAAAGCAAGAATTCTTAATGATACTCAAGTAAAAAAAATAAAGAAAGAATCATCAAAAGCGATGAAGTATCTGTATTTTTGATTGAGAATAACTTAATAGACAAAGTTTTCCTAGTAATATGAAAAAATTATTGTTAGTGTATTTGCCTTTTTGCACACCTGCTAGTCCTCCTTATTCCATAACTAACATGTACTCTTTTTTGAAGAATAATTCTTCTGCTGAAATAGATATTTTGGATTTAAACTTAGAATTTCATAAACTTAAATTTTCTAAGTACCAAAAATATTTTCAAAATTCTGAATCTTGGAAAGATTATGAAGAAGTCTCAAAAGAATACCATAGAGATACTCACAAGGTATATTCTGAAAATAATAAGTTGGTTGTTGCGAACAAAAAACCGGAATTTTTTGATGAACTTTTGGATAAGATAACATCAAGAAAACCGGACACGGTAGCGTTTAGCATAGTATATTCCAGCCAGGCTTTCTTTGTAGCTTCCATGCTTAAAGAATTGAAGAATGTCACAACAGTAATTGGAGGGCCCGCCATCAACAGCAAGCTAAAAAAATTAGCGGATAAAACGCTAAACAATGAACTGGAGTTACTAAATTTCATTGAAGGTAACGTTGAACATGATGCTCTTAACTTTAACACGGTCCCCGATTTTTCAATATATGACCTAGGATCTTACTTTACCCCTAGTCCAGTTATTCCATTAAAGACTTCATCTACTTGTTATTATCAGCAATGCACTTTTTGCTCACATTATAGCAAAGTTCCTTACATCGAAAGTTCTTTAGATCTTATTAAAGAAACTATCCTTAAGTCCAAACAACGATATTTTTTCCTTATAGATGACATGATTCCAAAAAAAAGATTGTTGGACCTGGCAAGGTTATTTACTCCACTAAAAATAAAATGGTCTTGCCAACTAAAACCTTCCAAGCAATTAGACCTTAAAACGCTTAAAATATTGAAAGACTCTGGTCTAGATTTAATTATTTGGGGTTTAGAATCCGGAAATCAAAGAATTTTAGATTTAATGAAGAAAGGAACCAGCATAGAAGACATAACCTCTTCATTAACTAATTCACATGAAGCAGGAATAAAGAATACTGTTTATGTGATGTTTGGTTTTCCAACAGAGACTCAAGAAGAGTTTAAAGATACTAGGGATTTACTTGTTAAGAATGAAAAATGTATAGATTTAATATCCGTTTCTATATTCGGGCTTCAAAAAGGAACTCCAGTTTATAACAACCCAAAACTTTTTGGAATAACAAAGATAATTGAAGAAGAACGAACGGTTTTGGAACCAAGAATAACTTATGAAGTTTCTAAAGGCTTATCCCAAAAGCAAGCAACTAAGTTAAAAAACAATCATAAAAAAACTTTTGATAGAATAAATAAGTATCCTCAAGCGATGAACTTCTTCCGAGAACATATGTTGTGTGTTGTGGAATAGACATTTAATTTAATACCCAATTTTATTTTGAACATCTTGCTATAATTAATAATAAAAATATCGCAAAAATTATTTTTCTGTTTTAATATTCATTTATCGTCTTTTAGGACTGCGTTTAAATCTATTTGATTTGTAATTTTTAGAAAAGGATTTTTTATTTTTTGATGTAAATCCAGATTTTTGTTTAAATCTAGAATTTCTACTGAATGATTTCTTTGGTGGTGGTCTAGCTGCTGCACCTACTGCATTTTTAGCAGTTTCTGAATGATGTGCATGTTCCATAACTTCAATTTTTTGTTTTGTTAATTTTTCAATATCTCTAAGATAATTTCTTTCCTCAGCTGCGCAAAACGAAAAGGCAGTTCCGTCAGTTCCGGCTCTCGCAGTTCTTCCAATCCTGTGAACATAGCTTTCTGGTTCGTTAGGAAGTTCAAAATTTATGACATGCGAAATATTATCGATATCTATTCCTCTTGCAGCAATGTCTGTTGCTACTAATACCTTGGTTTTACCAGTTTTAAAATCCTTAATTGCCCTAGTTCTTGCATTTTGCGATTTATTTCCGTGGATTGCATCAGATGATATGCGATTTTTACTGAGAAATGATGCTACCTTGTCCGCCCTATGTTTTGTTCTGGTAAAAATCAGGATACTGGTAAGGTGTTCATGTTTTAAAAGTTCAAGCAGTAACCTTTCTTTTTCAGGCTGGTCCACAAAATAGAGATATTGTTTTATACGTTCCACGGTGGTTGCTTGAGGTGTAACTTCAACATGAATCGGATTTTTAAGTAATTTTTTTGCAAGTTCATTGATCTGAGGGGACATTGTTGCTGAGAAAAATAGGGATTGTCTGTTAGGAGGCAATTTTGAGATTATTTTTTTTATGTCGTGAATGAATCCCATATCCAACATTCTATCCGCTTCATCTAACACGAAAAATTCTATATTTCTTAAATTAAGTTTACCTTGATTCATTAAATCAAGTAATCTTCCGGGTGTTGCAACAACAATATTTACTCCTCTGGATAGTGCCTGTACTTGCTTTCCTTGACCTACTCCACCAAAAATCACGGTGTGTTTAAATTTAAGAAATTCACCATATGCAAAAAAACTTTCTCCAATTTGTGAAGCAAGTTCTCTAGTAGGAGTAAGGACCAAAGTGTTGATCACTCTCGGATATTTTTCAGTCATCCGGTGGAGTATGGGCAATATGAATGCTGCTGTTTTACCAGTACCAGTCTGCGCAATACCGATTAAATCTTTACCTAGTAATAAACCAGGGATTGATTTTAGTTGTATTGGTGTAGGTATAGTATACTTTTGCTTAGTTAGTGCCCTTTCAAGTTCTGATTTTAATTTTAGATCCTTGAAAGATGTATTTTCCTTCATATAATGTGAGATGTGCTCCGGGATTATAAATGTACCTTATTAAGAGTATTTTTTCTCATACGCTTTTTTATCATCATACTTCAAAAATTTTTTGTGATGCGGAGGTTCATGAAATCCTGGTGTTTTTTTATGCTGGATAGCACACCAATACCTTTCTGTTCTAGCAGCTATCTCTGTTATGTATCCTGCAAAACCGTTGGCATATCCGCAATATGCACATGCTAACTTTCCAAAAAAGCTTAAGTACTTTAGTTTGTGTCGGTCTATTTTGATATATGCTTTTCTTTTTACAATGGGAATATTGCACAAACGAAAGCCTAGCCTATGATAGATTTCAACAAAGATATCGAGAAGAACGATGAACGGCAAGAGAAGAAGCAGGAGCAAGGTAGAGATTATGTGTGGTAATATTTTTCTTCTGTGGTTCTTGGAAATCATAATGAGATAATGTTATAGGAGTATATAAATTTATCAACATTATCTGAATAAATCTTGTTATAGAGATATAACAACTATCAAGCTCATCAAAGATTTCTTCTAAACCTTTTTAAACCAAACTTTATTCTTTTTTGTTATGAAAAAAGTATATTTTGAGAGGGCTATCTTCATCAGTTGGTATTGTTCGTTGGGAGATTGCACTTATTGTTACATGTCCACGCAGAAGAATCTTATTGAGGATCCTGAAAAAGCAAAAAGAAGTACAAGTTCCTTGTTAGCAGAAGCATATCTGTGCAAAAAATTAGGCTGGAAGATTGGGAATTTAGCAGCTGGTTATGGAAGCTACACTCATGATTCAATCTTGGAATTAGTAAAGAATATTTATGAAATTTATGGGAAAAAGTTTTGGTTAAATATAGGAGTGTTACCAGAAAAAACAATTGTTGCATTACAACCATACTTAGAAGGAATTTATGGTGCTGTTGAGACAGTAAACCTGGACATCCACAAGAAAGTTTCTCCGAACAAGCCTATAGCCCAAATAGAAAACATGTTCAAGATTTGTGATAAGTACAACTTAAAGAAAGCCATGACCTTTATTGTTGGTATGGGAGAAACCATTCAAGATTTTGAAAAACTAAAAGAATTCATAAACAAAAATAAAGTTGATAAGATTGTTTTCTATGCATTAAATCCGATTAAAGGTACAATGTTTGAGAAGTCTTCTGGTCCAGAGATAGAATATTATCTTGAGTGGATACAAAAAACCAGAAAAACGTTTCCAGACATCCAGATAACAGCAGGTCCGTGGGTTAATAGGGTCGGTAGCGTTAAGATGATGCTTGATGCTGGTGCAAACGCAATAACAAAGTTCCCTGCAATAAAGCTTTTTAATTCAAAACATGCAAAAACAATAGAGAATGAAATTAAGGAATCTAATTATGAGTTACAAGGTACATTTACCAAGCTACCTGAAATAAATGAAGAAGAAATAATGGGTTTAAGTTTTGATAATTCTTTAAAGAAAGGTATTCTTGAGAAAGTAAAAGAATATGTTTCTTCTATGCATAAAAGTTAATTTACATCGTAATTAATGAAAATGCTTATTTTTGCAGAAGATAGCAAGTTTGATACTCAGTGTTACTATCCTTTTAGAAACCCCGACATTTAAATATGTGTTATCCCCTAGAGTAATATTAATTTAACTATAAGTAATATCAAAAGAGGTGTAATAATGACAAAAAATAATCCAAATGTGCTATTAGTTACGATATTGGTTGCAGTAATTTCCAGCGCGGCAACCGCTTATTTTGTGGTAAATTCTATTCCTGAGAAGGAAAAAACACAAGAAGAATTAATTCAAGAGTTCTATGATGTTGAGACTGCTGTCCATGTGAGTCCACACGGTCTCAGGAAACACATTGATGAAGGACAATATATTATTGTTGATTTAAGAAGTCAGGAAGAATATGAAACTGCTCACGTTGTAGGTGCTCTAAGTGTTCCTGCGTACGCAACACCAGACAAATCTGATTATGGTGCAGTTGACAGGATTGTGGGATCTTTCAAAGAAATTCAAGCAGAGAATCCAGGTACACCGATTGTGGTTTATTGTTATAGTGGTCCTTGCATGACTGGTAGAAAAATTGGTAAGATGCTGGCAGATCATGAGATATATGTTGAGCATTTAGGAATCGGTTGGTCTGAATGGAGATACTACTGGAATATGTGGAATCACGATGGTGAAACAGGCGTAAATCCTGAGGATTATATTGCATCTGGTCCAGAACCAGGAGTTTTTGAAGGAGACTACACTGGAGGAGCATGTCCAATAGAAGGGGATTTTGGATGCTAAGATGAAGAAACTATTTTTTCTTTTTTTCATTTTATCCACTTCAATATTGTTAGGGTGCACTTCTTCTCAGACAGAAGTCAAGGAAATACAAAGTGATCCTGCGATGGATGCTTTTGCGCAATGTATTAAGGATAGTAATCTAAAGATGTATGGCTCATTTAGGTGTTCTTACTGTCAAAAACAAAGAATATTATTTGGTCCATCTTTTGAGATAATTGGAGAGATTGAATGTCATCCTCAAGGGGAAAATCCTCAGACAGAACTTTGTCTGCAGATGGATGTAGCAAAAACTCCAACATGGATTCTGGAAGATGGCAGTGAAGAACCTCAAAGATTTGAAGGTTTCCAAAAATTAGAAAAACTATCAGAAATTTCTGGATGTCCACTACCTCAAGATGGTTGAACAATTAACTTTAGGAATTGTAATTGTAGCGGCGCTCGCAGATAGTATAAACCCTTGTGTATTCGGAGTACTTATCTTCCTGTTAGCATACATGACAACTGTCTTTAAAAATAAAGCTAAGATGCTTCTTGCGGGAGCAATCTACATAATAACAGTTTACATAACTTATCTTGTTCTCGGAATTGGACTGCTCAAGGTGACAGCTGCAGCAGGTGTTTCAGCATCACTTTACTGGGTTGCAGCCATAGTCGCTATTCTGGCTGGTTTGTTTGAGATCAAGGACTATTTTTGGTATGGAAAGGGGTTCTCTCTTCAGATGCTTCCTGGAGCCGCTGCTAGAATTAAAAAAATCTCAGCTTCCATGAAAAAGATGGAGACTAAGCACCCAGTCCTTAGTCTATTCATAGCAGCATTTCTTGGTTTTTTCGTTGTCTTGGTCGAGCTTCCCTGTACGGGAGCACCATACCTTGCGGTTTTGGGTCTTTTGTCTGCTGGAGATCTTTCGGCAGGTATACCTTTGCTATTGCTTTATAACTTGATCTTTGTACTTCCTTTATTCTTTATTGTAGGATTAGTATATGTAGGCCATACTTCTAAATCTCTGGAGCACTGGAGAAAAGAGCATAGGGGATTGATGAGGTTGGTTATAGGACTCCTCTTGTTAGCTTTAGGGGCTTACATGATCTGGACAATAGTATAATTCTTTTATCTTAGAAAATTATGGATAATATGAATAAAGTTATTAAACCATAATTTGTTATCATAAACCATTTCTGCCCCCAATTAAATCCGGGAAACTTCCACTCAGATACTGGCCACAAAAAAGGTGTTGGTAAGAATTTTCTTGAGTGTGTAGGTATATCTATCAGAATGTGTATTGTCCACGACAACAAAAACAAAGGCAGGAATCCATATGCTACATAAACAGCTATGAACACAAAGCCCATCACAAAGACACTATGAGTTATTCCGTAAAGGGTAAAAGCCCATCTTGGAATTTTTCCAAGCACCGGAGGTCCAAACTTCTCTCCTTTTGCGGTCTTGTAAATGAGGTAAATGGTCCAGGATAGTAAATCCGGTAAGACCCCAAATAAAACAGCCAACCAAACAAGTTTGTAATTATGAAATATTATTAGGGACCATAAGGCATGAGCTAAAGTATCCATACTATTCGTACCTCAGTGCATCCACTGGTTTCAATAAGGAAGCTTGGATAGCTACCGTGACTCCTGATATTACTCCTATAACTGTGGAAAAAATAACTAATGATATGAATAATATAGCATTAAATTTTGGGGCTAAAAAACTCCATCCTAAGGCAGTGAGTACGGTTCCAAACAATGCTGATACTGCCCAACCAAAAAAAACACCAAACAATCCGGCAATTAATCCTACCATTCCAGATTCGATCAAGAACATGCTCCTTATCATCCTTCTTGTTGCTCCTATCGCTTTCATAACTCCTATGTCCTTCGTTCGTTCCAAAACGGATGTTACCATAGTATTAGCTGTGTTGATTGCAGAAACTAAGACGGATATCAGGGCTATAACAATTATGAATCCTATCACTATGTTTAATACCGCTCCAAACTGTTCAATAAGCTCTTCATAAGTTTGAACAAAAAAATCTTCTTTACCCTCGTCTAAGTTCCTGTTCTTTCTGACATTTTTTTGTATCCTTTCAACTACATTGCTTACTTCATCTGCGTTGTGTACTTGTCCGAATATCATCCCAAATTTTTGGTCTTCTCCGAGAAGTCTTTTGAAATCTTCCTCAGGGATATAAACATTGGAATCATCCTGAGGATTCCCAACAGATTCATAGAACCCTACAATCGGAAAATCTTCATCATTAATTTTGATCTTATCTCCTATTCCCAATGGTTTTTCGAATATTTTGTTTGGGAGTTGGTAATTATGGCCTAAAACTACTTTTCCTGCATCATTTTTTCTGAGTTGTCTTCCGGGATTAACACCAACTCCAAATGCTGCTTCTATCAGTTCATTATTCTCATTTGTTGTTTCCCAGGAACTTACAAAAATAAATTTTTTTTCTCTTTTGTGTTCAACTTCCGAAACACCGGCATAGAATCCTAAGGCTTGCTTAACTCCTAATGTTTTCTCAACTTCTTTAAGATCACTTTCATCCAATGCAAATGTTTGATCTAACCCTGGAGCTCCTGTTCCTCTAGCTTGCACAATAAACTTGTCTAAGCTTGATTCTCCGGCGAGTTCTTGTATATATGAGTACAATCCTAAACCGAAGCTGATGAATATGAAGATTGTTGCTATTCCTATAAAGATGGATAGCAATGTAAGAAATGTTCTTGTTTTACGCATTAGTAAATTGGTTTTTGCGTACTTTGTCATTTCAATTAAGTCCATCTTATCCTCTTAATGCATCTACTGGGTTTTCTCTTGAAGCTTGCATGGCTGGAGTTATTCCCGATACGGCTCCAATCAAGGTGCTTGCTACTAGTGCAATAAT